>NZ_JBDWHW010000042.1:0-119770 GCF_039975035.1 Hoeflea sp.
GAATCAAACACCTCGTTCATTTCGCTTCGCAACAAGGTGGCGGTGATCCATGCAGTGGACAGCCAGAGGATGGTCAGCCCCAATCCAAGTGTCAGCGCCAATCGTCCCTGCAGAGAACCGGGCATTCTCATGCCGCACCAAATCGGTAACCCAACCCCCTGACCGTGTCGATCCGTTCACGTCCGAGCTTCTTGCGCAAGTGACTGACATGGACCTCGATGGTGTTGCTCTCGATTTCGGTTTCGAAGGAATAGAGCCGGTCTTCCAATTGCGCCTTGGACAGGAGCTGCCCCGGGCGTTGGACGAATGCCTCCAGGAGCACCCATTCGCGGGCGGTCAGCGCCACTGATTTACCGTCACGCCGGACGGATCGCGCCGCAAGGTCAATTTCCAGATCAGCTATCTTGACCAGAGGATTAGGGTTGCCGGAATAACGGCGCGCAACCGCTGCCACGCGCGCCGACATTTCGCTCAGATCGAAAGGCTTGACCATGTAATCGTCGGCGCCGGCATTCAGCCCCTCGATCCGGTCGCTGATCTGATCAAGCGCAGTCATGATGATCACAGGCGTTACGTTACCCCGCGTCCGAAGAGAGGTGAGAAACGTCTGGCCACGCCCATCAGGCAGCATGAGATCAAGCAGGATCAGGTCATACACAGCCACGGCGAGATATTCGTCTGCCGCATCCAACCGGGTGGCCCAATCAATCGAATGGCCATCGGCAGCAATCTGGTCGCGCACGGCAGCCCCCAATACCAAGTCATCCTCGATCAGCAGCACCCGCATGTTCTGTCCTATCCGTTTGAGAGCAGACCACTTTAGCGCCTGCGATTCTGAAGCGCACCTGAAGCGGATAGTCGCAGGTCTTAAGGTTGGCGTCACATCAGCAGTCAATAAGACAGCCTCAACGAGGGTTTAAGGAGTCGACAAAATGAAGAGATATCTGATCGCCATAACGCTGATTGGCGGCCTCGGCGGGGCGGGCATCGCCTTGGCCGATGACGATGATTGTCGGGTGCCTATGGCGGATTGGCAACCGCGTGAGGCTGTCCAGAAAATGGCCGAAGCGCAGGGCTGGACGGTACGCCGTATCAAGACCGACGATGGCTGTTACGAGATTGATGGGCGTGATGCGCAAGGGCGCGAAATCGAGGTCAAGGTCGACCCCGCGACCCTGGCGATCGTCGATATGGAATACGAGGATAACGATCACGACGATAACAGGGGGCACAATAAACCCGCGCTTCCGGCAGGATCAGTACAGCCGCCCGCAAACGGGCTCTTCACGCCTGGAACCAAGCCAGTGGTACAATAAACCCCACTGATCCCGCCTGGAACTTTCTTTTTAGCCCAGCCCACCATACCCCGTCGCCGCTTTCGGCGCGGCGGGGCTTTTTGTTGCCGCGCAAATTCTGAAGGCAGACTGAAGTGAATTGTCTCTCCGCCTCGGGAAGACATCAGCCAGCTCAACCAGACAGAGCCTCAAACAACCCACCCTGGAGATTTACGATGAAAACCCTGCTTGCTTTACTCGCCTTGACAACTGCCCTGACGGGTCCGGTGCTGGCCCGCCCTGTGACGCTAACCACCACTCTGACCCAGTATGGCGGCGATGGCGCCTATCTCGCACTTTATGTAACCGATGCCCAGGGCGTCTATAAAGGCAGCCTCTGGATGGCCGGGGGCAAGTCGAAATACTACACCCATCTCAGTGACTGGTATCGTGCGACCGCTGGAAACCCTGCCGAGATCAACGGGATAACCGGCGCCAGCGTTGGCGCGGGGCGGCAGCTGAAGATCACGCTCGATCTGGCGGATGCGCTGTTTGATGCGGGATATCAACTCCACATTGATGCCTCGGCCGAAGACATGCGCGACAGCCCCTCCGAAGTGGCCGTCCCGCTGAGCACAACCGGTGCGGGCCAGCCGGTTTCCGGCCGCCGCTACATCCGCGATTTCACCTACGACATGTAAGCCCACCAAAGGAGCCCTGCCATGCTGCGCGCCCTGCACAAATTTCCCGGACTGATCGCGGCATTGCTGATCGTCGTGATGACACTCAGCGGTGCGGCGCTGAGCCTTCTTCCTGCGCTGGAGGTCGTACAGGCACCGGCGCAGTCCGAACCAACACTGTCGGTCGCCACTCTGGCCGATCGCATCGCCAATGCCTATCCCGGCGTTGAACAGATCCGCCGCGCGCCATCGGGGCGGATCACTGCGTTCTATTTTGACGCAGGTCGGCCCGGCGCCGCCATCATCGACCCCGCCACCGGCTCCGGCGTCGCGGCGTATGAAGCTTCCGCCTTTCAGCGGTGGATGACCAATCTGCACCGCTCGCTGTTTCTGGACGATGCCGGGCGGCTGAGCGCAGCGGCGGGGGCGGCGGCGCTTCTGGTGCTGTCGATCTCGGGCCTGATGCTGACTGCCCGCCGGGTCGGGGGCTGGCGCCGCTTCTTCTCACGCTTGCGTGGCCCGCTGATGGGACGGTTGCATGTCGAAGTGGCGCGGCTGACCGTCGCCGGTTTACTGCTCTCCTCGATCACTGCGCTGTTGATGACAGCCAGCACCTTTGACTTGCTCCCGCAAAACAGCGTTCCGGCGTTTCCAACCGAGGTCAGCGGCCAGACAGGTGCCGCCCCCGGTGCCATGGCGCTGCTGCGCGAAACGCCAGTCAACTCATTGCGCGAACTGACCTTCCCCTATCCGGGAGACCCGACGGATGTATTCACGCTCAAGACCGCCGGTGGAGAAGGATATCTTGACCAGGGCACCGGGGCTGTGCTGGCCTGGACCGATGCCGGCACCTGGCAACGGATGAACGAAACCATCTACATGCTGCACACCGGGCAAGGCATGGCGTGGCTGGGGCTGGTCTTGGGGCTGATGGCGCTAGGTGCGCCGTTCATGGCCGTGACAGGCGTGGTGCTGTGGCTGCAGGCCCGCCGTGCGCGCCCCCGGATCAAGGGCAACGTGCCTGCGGCACAGGCCGATACCATCCTGCTGGTTGGCAGCGAAGGTGGCAGCACCTGGGGTTTTGCAGCGACATTGCATGGTGCAATGACGCAGGCAGGCCGCAAGGTTCACGCCGCACCGATGGCGCAGTTTTCGCCGGACAGATACAGGCAGGCCGAACAGGTAATCGTACTGGCCGCCACCTATGGCGAGGGCACGGCTCCGGCTTCGGCCAAAGGGTTCCTTGATCGGCTGGCGGCTTTGCCAAAGGCCCCGGCGATGCCGCTGGCTGTGCTGGGGTTTGGCGACAGGCAGTTTCCGGATTTTTGCGCCTATGCCGCCGATGTGGCCAGGATGGCCGAGCAAAAAGGCTGGGAGGCGGTGTTGCCGATGGCCACCGTGGACCGCCAGTCGCCACAGGAATTCGCCCGTTGGGGTCGTGATCTGGGCGCGGCACTTGGCCAGCCACTGGACCTGTCACACAGCCCGGCGATTCCGCCCAGCCATATGCTGACCCTGATCTCGCGCCGCGACTATGGTGCTGAGATGCAGACCCCTGCCGCGATTCTGCGCTTTGCCTTGCCGAAATCCGGTCTCTGGGCACGGCTGACGAGGCGTGGTCTGGGTCGTTACGCCGCTGGCGATCTGCTGGGCATCGTTGCCGAAGGATCCCACGTGCCGCGGTTTTATTCTCTGGCGTCGGGGCAGAACGACGGGTTTGTGGAAATCTGCGTCAGCCGCCATCCCGGCGGGCTTTGCTCGGGTCAGCTTATGGACCTTGCTCCCGGTGACAGCGTCAAGGGCTTTGTCCGCCGCAATCCGGATTTCCGGCCTGCAAGCAACCGAAAGCCGGTCATTCTGATCGGTGCGGGAACCGGGATAGGGCCTCTGGCAGGATTTGCGCGTGCCAACACCGCGCACCGCCCCATGCATCTCTATTTCGGAGCAAGACATCCTGACAGTGATCTCTTCTACGGAACGGAAATGCAGGAGTGGCGCGAAGACGGGCGTCTTGCTTCGGTCACCACCGCGTTTTCGCGGACCAGCGCTCGCTTCTACGTGCAGGATGCGCTGCGAGCCGATGCAATACAGATTGCCAAACTGATCGGCGAAGGCGCGCAGGTCCTGGTGTGCGGCGGCCGCGACATGGCCGCCGGCGTGGCGGATGCACTGGCCGATATTCTCATGCCTGCCGGGCTGCCCCCCGCCGTCTTGAAAGCACAGGGACGTTATGTCGAAGATACCTACTGATTACGAACGCCACGCCCTCAACGGCCCGACCATGGGCACCCGCTGGTCCGCTGTGTTTCATGCCCCCGCCGCGACCGATCCCGAACCGGTCCGCGCGGCACTGGCCGAAGCTGTGGATGTGGTGGATCGTCAGATGTCCACCTGGCAACCCGACAGCGACCTGATGCGGATCAACCGCGCGCCGGTCGGAACATGGCTTCCCGCGCCCGCTGACCTGATGCAGGTTCTTTCGAAAGGGCTGGAGATCGGGCAGCTTTCCGATGGCGCCTTCGACATCGGCATGGGGGACGTCGTCACTGCATGGGGGTTCGGGCCGCAAGAAGCGGATACGCAGGCGATCCGTACTTCGCTGGGCAAAGCCCACGCCCGGGCGCATGAGCATCTGGAGCTAGATCGAGATGCATTGCTAATCCGCAAACTGGCTCCCATCACGCTGGATCTGTCGGGCATTGCCAAAGGTTATGCAGTCGATCAGATGATGAAAGTGCTGCATCGTCTCGGGATTGAAAACGCTCTCGTCGGTGTGGATGGTGAGATGCGCGCTCGTGGCTTGCGGCCCGATGGTCGCCCCTGGACGATCGCCGTCGAACGTCCCGATTATGAGGCGCGGGCGCCGCTGTCGATTGTAGAATTGAACGACAGCGCCGTGGCCACATCAGGCGACTATCGACATTGGGTCGATGCGGGTCCGCAACGGCTCTCGCATACGATGGATCCGGCACGCGGCGGGCCACTGACGGATGCAGCCGCATCGGTCACGGTTCTGACTGAAACCTGCATGGAGGCAGATGCCTGGGCCACGGCCTTGATGGTTGCCGGAACCCGAAAAGCCACGCTGTTGGTCAAAAAGCATGCGCTGGCGGTGCTCTTTGTTCATCGCGATGGAAATGCTCTGCGCCAGACGCATATCGGCTGGAATGTGTAGCATTATCAACAATCGCGGCTCCTTTTTCAGCCGTCCACTCAATCAGAGCCACAGAATACTCCGCTTCGTGCAGCCTGTGTCAGTTGCCTCAAGGTGCGCGCGGCATGTCAGGCTGCAGCGCTTCTGGCGCAATCCCGCGTTTTTCTGCGCTTGCGCGCACGGCAGACTGGAGCGCTGTACTGCGCGACAGCAGCCGTCTGAAGCGCTGCTCGTCGAGGACAAGAAGCGTTGATGGTGCGATCGCGCGCACCTCTGTGCGCACCGCCTTCTTCATCAGGATCGCCATCTGGCCGAACATCTCTCCGCGCCCCAGCCGCCAGGTCTGGCCTGCGCTTGCCAGTTCCACCGCGCCGGAGGCGATGAAAAATACGCTCTTGGCCAAACCGTCCTTGCGCAGGATGACGTCCCCCGCATTCGCATAATGCGTCTGGAACGCCCGACCCAGCCGTTTCAGCGTGACATCGTCCAGATCCGCAAACAGCGGATACTGACGCACAAGCTCCCCGCGCTGGAGCGCTATATCAAGACGTGGGCGCTCTTCCGCAGCCACACGTCGAGCCGTAAGGTTCTCCATCAGAGTGGTATAAACCTCAGCACCGATCATACCATCGTCGCGCATGGCGGTGTACTCGCGCTCCTCAAGCCGCAATGCGGTGCGCCGTATGAAGCGGCGTTCAAGCTCCTCTGCGTATCCTGGATATTGCAGACGCAGACCTTCAAGCGCGGTTTCCACGGCCTCGATGCGTCTTGTCAGCAATTCGTGCAGAAGATCGGCAAGCCGCCGGCCATGGATGCGGCGGATGCGGCTATTGATGAAGGCTCCCAGATCCCGCAGGATCAGACGCTGGGACAGAAGCTGCTCAAAACGATCTGCCGTCATCCGCGCCAGCGGTCCCGACACGTGCAGACGGCTGTGCAGCATCACCGCGGCGCGGAAGGCGCGGCCATAGGAGACCGATTGGCGCGCCGCACGTTGATAGCCGCTGCGCCCGCCAGACCGGGCGGCTTCGATCAGCCGGTCGGCATCCGACAGAACCTGTTCTGCCATCCGGGCCGAGATCGTGCGTTCGCGGACACGCTCAAGGATCATGTCACGCTCGAATCCGGCCAGCGAGATCAGCCCCAGCGTGACCCGGTCCCGGTCGATAATGTCGGCGCTGTCTTCGGCCGCCTTTACCGCCGAAGCCAGTCGTTCGCCGAACTGCTTGGCCTCGGAGCGCACAATGTCGTGGGTCAATTCATAGTTTTCTGCAGTGCGTGCCACATCCTCACGCACGGTTTGCAAAGCCACCGCCACAACCTGACGCGACAACGCCTCGTCGATGGGCGACAAACGGTCCAGTCCAAGCCGGCCAATCACCGATCTGAGCGTCGTGCCCTGAACAATCAATGTAAATAGCGTAAAGCCCGTGGCCAGAATGGCAACGACGCGCTTGACCTCAACCGGCACCCGAAGACTTTCGGTCACCGCGAGCGCAAGTGCCAGTGTGACCGCGCCACGCAGGCCACCCCATAAGATCGCGAACCGGTAGGGTCTTTCGACCGCCGGGGAAATATGAAGGATCGTAAGCAGCGGCAAAAGCCCAAACAGGATTACCAGCCGCGCCGCAATGGCGGCAAGGATCACCACGCCGAGCAAGACAAAATCCTCGCCTCTGACCTCTTCCAATATCCGCGGGATCAGCAGTGCGGCCAGAATGAAGATCAGCGCGCCGGCCCAATGGGCCAGCAGATCCCAGACCTCGCGCAGGTTGACCCAGGCCTGCGGCGGCAGCCTCCCGGGGCCGCTCAGGTTCAAGGTGAGACCCGTGACAACAACCGCGATAACACCGGAAGCGCCGACGCTTTGTTCTGCAATGATATAGGCCAGATAGGGCAAAGCGACCGAGATCGAGATCTGCGCGAGTTCGTAACGGGCGAAAGCAGCCATCACCCAGACGCCAGAGCGCGCGGCCAGCCAGCCAACGATCACACCGCCCAGGATCAGCATCGGAAACCGGGCCAGTGCATCGCTCAACGTGGGATCCTGTCCGCCCAACATGACAAACCCCATGAACAGACCGAACAGCGCAATCGCGGCGGCATCGTTCAACAGGCTTTCCCCCTCAATGATCCGTGCAAGCCGTCGTGGCGCGGAGATCGAGCGGAAGATCGAGACAACCGCCGAGGGATCGGTGGTGGAAACAATGGCGCCAATCAACAGGCAGGCTGCCAGCGGAAGCGTGCTAGCCCATGAAAGCGCGTAGCCAACCGACAGTGTAGCTGCGACCACGGCCACGACTGCCAGCACCAGGATTGGAACCCAGTCGTCGATCATCCGACGCAGATTCATCCCCAGAGTCGCCTGGAATAACAGCGTGGGTAGGAAGACATAGAGAAACACGTTGGATCTGATCGGTAGGCCAAGAATTGCTTCGGCCATCGGGTTCAGCACATCCGTCAAGCCGGTCCGCAGGAAAAACAGCGCGGCTACACCGATCAGAATGCCGATCACCGCCAAAATCACGGTGTAAGGCAGACGCAAGCGCGCCGCCAGCGGCTCCGCTGCTCCAATAACGAGGAAGAGCGATGCGATGACGGTTGTGATCAGTACGATGTCCATGACATTGAAATATCATAAGGACTATCGAGCGCACCCACAAAATTCGAATTTTAAACCCTCAAATGGACGAGGACTCGCACTGTTGGTTTATTATCGGCGGAGTTTCGCGCTGCTTTAAAATCCGTCTGCTTATCGCTTAATGCCCAGCGTGGACATGTCGCGGTCCAAAGCCCCGGCAAGATCTTCAATGGAATCGAAAAGCAGTTCCAGCGCGTAATGCGGGTTGTGCGCATAGGCACCGGGATCGGCGTTGACGAACTTCCAGTTATAGGCGGCTTTCAGCAGGCGCGGGGTCCAGGCCTTGTAGGCCACCGGGTTGTCTCCGGTCAGGTCGGCACGACCGTCCCCGTTGGCGTCGGCAAAGAAATACGGATAGCGGTGTCCGTCATAGACCAGCGGCACGCCTGCCACGTCGGTCGCATAGTCTGCAAGCATCTGCTTCAATACACCCGCGTTGGCCGCGATGTCGGCGCTGATTCCCTTGGAAAGATCGCCGCTGCCATCATAGCTGAGCCGCGACAGGCGGATGTCTTTCGTGGCCGATTGTGCGTGACAGGTCATGCAGGTTCGTTCGGCCACCTCCAGCGAATGAGGCTCGTGGCACGACGCGCAACTGGCGACGGGGCGGGCATGGAAAAAGCGACCCGAATAATCCTTGCCGGGATACTGATAGCCCGAGCCGCCATAACCGCCCATCCAGGTCGAAGCGGCAACCGCATAATGCGGGTTGATGAAGCCCAAATCCGGGTTCGGCGCATCGTCGGCCATGTCGCCCACCGCGTTTTCGACCGTGGCGCCTGCTGCGCGGCCCTGATGGCAGGTCAGGCACGACGCCTCTCCCGGCTGGACAGGATGGATCAGGCCGCTGGGGAAGCGCACGGCTTCGATCTTGGACAGGCCGGGGTTGTGGCAGGTATCGCAATCGACGACTCCGCCGGTCGGCACCGGATGCTCAGGAACGCCAGGTGCGCTGCCGTCCAACCCGTAAAGCGAACGGAAGCCCGCACCAGCATGACAGGTCGCACAGACCGGCGGGATCTCACCATCGCCGTTCCAGTGCGAAAAAGATTCCGATGCGGCATTGGCATGGCCTGAGCGGGCCCATGCCGAGATGGCCGCTGCCTGCCCGATGGCAATCTGATCGGGACGAAACGGACCGGATTTCGGCATCAGATAGGGTTCCAACGCCTCTTCCAATTGTTTGATCGCGGGCGCCGCCGATGAGTCATCGCCGGTTTCCTGCGCCGAGGCGGGCAGCACCGAACCCATTAAAAATGCTGTAGAAAGCAACAATGCAGCCAGGCAAAAACGGTGAATTACAAAAGACATGGGTATCCGCCTCGATAGGTTCGTTCTAGACTGAGCACTTACGAAGCTATGTTAACAAGACCAAGCGTTGCGGCCAACCCGCATATTGTGCGGCAGGCCGACGACGGATCGGAGAATGATGTTCGCCCATCTCTTTCCCGCAGGCCTTCATCTGCCCCCCGTCGCAGTTGCCGCCGCCGAGGATTGTCCGGTCGTGCTGACCGATGAAGCCGCCATCACGGCCGATCGGAACGAAGAATTGCGGGTCGAGCCGCTGGTGACTGAGGATGCCCTGGTTGCCCAGGGTCAACCGCTGCTTCGATTGCGTGCCAATCCGACAATCGCCCTGGTTGCTCCCATGGCCGGCCGTGTGGCCCGAATCGAGCTGAAGCCGGGTCGTCGTCTCACCCGTTTGGTCCTGTTTCGAGAGGGCGAACACCGCCATGACTATCCGCACGGTCTGCAGGATGAAACGGCGCTGCGCGGACTGATGCAGGGCGCCGGGCTGTGGCGAAACCTGCGCAGCCGCCCTTTCGGGCGCATGCCAGACAGCGGTGAACGCCCAGCCGCGATCTTTGTGATGGCCACTGATACGCGCCCCGGCGCGCCCGATCCGGGAACCGCCCTGAAGGGTCGGGAAGAAGATTTCGCCATGGGTCTGGATGCGTTGCAGAGACTTACCGCAGGTCAGGTCTGGCTTTGCGTGGGCAAGGGGTGCGATCTGCCCGTACCCGCCGGCGTCAGCCGTGTTCAATGCGGCCCCCTGCATCCCCAGGGCCTGGCCGGTATCCAGATCCACCACCTGCACCCGGCCCGCCTTGATGCACCCGTCTGGGACATCCACGCCGAGGATGTTGCGGATCTGGGAGGCTTGCTGGCCACCGGGCTGTTGGCGGAAACGCGGCTGGTCAGCGTCACCGGAGCGGCGCTGCGCGAACCGCGCCTGCTGCGGTGTCAATCCGGGGCCGATTTGCGCGGGTTGGGGCACGGCTTTGTGCGCCCCGGTCCGCACCGTCTGTTCAGCGGATCGGCACTGGACGGGCAGCAGGCCCATTGGCTGGCGCCGCGCGACCGGCAGGTAACAGTCCTGCCAGGCGCGGCGGGTGCCGATCATCGCCATTGGTTTGGCGCCGCATTGCGCCGCGCGGCACGGCCAATGCCGGTGATCCCTACGGCGGCGCTGGAACAGGCTCTGGGCGGCGACATCCCCGCCCACGCCCTGATCCGCGCGCTGGCTTCGGGCGATCCCGAAGCTGCAGCCCGGTTGGGTGCGTTATCACTACTGGAAGAGGATCTGGCTTTGGCAGACTACATCACCGGCGCCGTGCCGCGCGTCTCGGCACAACTGCGTGCGGTGCTGCAAGGCATCGCAACCGAGGAAGCCGCCGCATGATCCGGGGCCTGTGGGATCGCGAGATGGTTGCTCTGGTGTTGCTGGCAGCCGTGATGCCGATGGCGCTGGCCTGGCTTTGGTACGGCGGCACTGCGGCCTTGGGCCGGTTGGTTCTGACGCTGTCGCTGTCAGGACTCTGGCATCTGGTGTTCATGCTGGCGCGCGCGCAACAGCCATCCTTTGCCGGGGCGTTGACCGCTCTGGCCGTGGCGATGATGGCACCGCCAGACTTGAGCATGTTTCAGATGGTTCTAGCCATCAGCTTTGGCTCCGTCATGGCCGAACTGGTGATGGGGGGCTGGGGGCGCAATGTGCTGAACCCCGCGACGGTGACGCTTGCATTTCTCGGCTTTGGCTTTCCCGCCGCCGCTTGGCCAGAACTGCCGTTACCGGTGGCATGGGCAGCGATTCCAGCGGCACTGATCGGAATCGTGGCCGGAGTGCTCCCTGCACGCATCGTGGTTGGAGCGGCACTTGTCGGCGGCCTGGCGTATTGGGCCGGACTGCCGATGAAGCCGTTGCTTCCCGCCGCCGGTATTGCGCTGGTGCTGCTGGTCGCCGACCCTGTGGCCAGCGCGTCGACCCGCATGGGCGGCTGGCTGAACGGGTTGCTCTACGGCGCACTGATGGTCCTGTTCGCAGCGTGGTGGGATCTTGCCGCGCCAATGCAGATGGCGGTGTCCGCGGCGCTTCTGGTGTCGCTGGCCGCACCGTTGCTTGATGAAATCGCCATCGCAGCATGGCTTGCGCGAAGGAAACGACGGCATGGCTGACTTGAACCCGATCAATGCGTGGCGCCGGATGCTGGCCCTGCCTAACGAAAGCCGCACCAAGACGGTGGTAATCGCCTTTCTCGTCTCGGGCATCTGCGCGTTGATGGTCAGCGGCGCAACCGTGCTACTGCGCCCGATTCAGACCATGAACCGCGCGGCCGAACAACAGGCAAGACTTGAATCGCTGGTGGCGGGCATCCCCGGAATGTCGGCGCTGCTGCAACAATCGGGTGGCAGGCTCGGCACTGTTGTCGTCGATCTGGCGCGCGGTGCCGCCGCCGCCGATGTCACGCCCGAAACCTTGCCAGCCGCACTGGACGATTCTGCAAACTGGACCGGACTGGAACAATCCGCAGATCTGGCTGGCCTGGGCAATCGCCCGAATTATGTACAAATCTATCTGCTGCGCAACGACAGCGGCGATGTATCGCTGGCGATCCTGCCGATCAGCGGGTCTGGATACAACGGCCCGATCAACGCCATCCTCGCTCTGGCGGCTGACATGACCACCATTGCGGGTCTTGCAATCACCGAACAGTCCGAAACCCCCGGCTTGGGGGCGCGGATCGAAGAACCCGCATGGCTGTCGCAATTCCCCGGCACCAAGGTTGCAGATGCTTCGGGCGACATTCGCTTCGCGGTGGCGCGCGGGGCGTCCGGCAATGAATATGAGGTGGACGGCATCACCGGGGCCACTCGCACCAGCAACGCAATCACGAGGATGGTGCGGTTCTGGCTGGGACCAGACGGCTACGGCCCACTGATTTCCGCGATTCAGCGCGGCGAGTACTAGGAAATGGCCCGTCCCGCTCTGTGGTCCGTTCTGACCGACCCGCTCATCCGCCAGAACCCGGTGACGCTGCAGATTCTCGGCATCTGTTCGGCGCTGGCAGTGACGACATCCCTGGCGACGGCACTGACCATGTCCGCCGCGCTGACGGCGGTTGTGGTCATGGGCGCGGGCATCATCAGCCTGATTCGGAGGCACATTCCCAATGCAATCAGGCTGATCATACAGATCGTCATCATCGCCTCCCTCGTGATCGTGATCGATCAGGTTCTCCAGGCCTATCTGCCCGAAATCAGCCGCAAGCTGTCGGTGTTCGTCAGCCTGATCACCACCAATTGCCTTGTTCTAGGACGCAGCGAAAGCTTCGCGCGCCTGAACCCGCCGGTCCCGGCCATGGTTGATGCACTTGGCAACGGGCTGGGGTATTCGCTGGTGCTGATCGTGATCGGCTCGATCCGTGAACTGTTCGGCGCGGGGTCTCTGCTTGGTTATCAGGTCTTGCCGACGGTGGATCAG
Organism: Hoeflea sp.; assembly: GCF_039975035.1. Lineage (GTDB taxonomy): Bacteria > Pseudomonadota > Alphaproteobacteria > Rhizobiales > Rhizobiaceae > Hoeflea. The sequence goes on from NZ_JBDWHW010000042.1 coordinate 12,512, forward strand.
GGAGGCTGGTTCACGCCACTGAACCTGATGCTGATGGCGCCCAGCGCTTTTTTTCTGCTCGGCGGGCTGGTCTGGGCGGTGCGCAGCGTGCTGCCCGCACAAATCGAGGCGCCCGAACACGTCGCGCCTGATACCGTGGAGGACCGGACATGAGCGCTCTCGGCTCGCTGTTCCTGTATGCAGCCTTTGTCGAGAACATGCCGCTGACTTTCTTTTTGGGGCTGTGCACCTTCATCGCGCTGTCTCGGCGCCCGTCCTCGGCGGTGGGGCTGGGCGTGGCGATGATTGCGGTGTTGGGCGTGACGGTGCCGCTAAACCATGTGATCTACGCGCTGCTGCTTGCCCCGGGCGCATGGGGATGGGCCGGGATGCCCGGCCTGGATCTGTCCTATCTGTCGCTGATTGCCTTCATCGGGGTGATCGCGGCCGTGGTGCAACTGTTGGAAATGGTGCTGGATCGCTATTTTCCGGCTATCTACACGGCCTTCGGTGTCTTCCTGCCGCTGCTTACCGTGCAATGCGCGATCCTGGGTGGCAGTCTGTTCATGGTTGAGCGGAAATATGATCTGGCCGAATCGGCGGTGTTCGGGCTGGGGGCGGGTACCGGATTTGCCGTCGCCGTGATCATGCTGGGTGCGATCCGCACACGGCTGGCCTATGCCGACCTGCCCGACGGGCTGCGCGGGCTTGGCATCACCTTCGTGATCGCCGGAATGATGTCGCTCGGCTTTTCGGCCTTCGCGCAGATGGTGGCGTCATGATGGAAATTGCACTGGGCACGCTGGTTGTCGTACTGCTGATCCTTGCACTGACGATGGCGCTGCTGATCACCCGGCGGCGGCTGATCCCGGCCGAGGCGCTGGCAATCACCGTCAACGAAACCACCACCATCGAAGCCTTGCGGGGCGACCGCCTGCTTGGGGTGTTGCAGGGCGCCGGTATAGGCATTCCGGCGGCCTGCGGCGGATCGGGCACCTGCGGCTTGTGCCGGGTCACTGTCGAGGGCGAAGGCGCGGGCCTGCCTCAGGCCACCGAAAAGGGCGTACTGTCAGCCGCCGAGCGCAAGGCGCGCCTGCGACTTGCCTGCCAGACCGTGCTGCGCGGCCCCTGCTCTGTCACCGTTCCGCAGGATTTCATGGATGCGTCCGGCTTCACCTGCACAGTGGTTTCGAACCGCCAGCTTGCCCCCCTGATCCGCGAACTGGTTCTGGACCTTCCCGAAGACCAGCCTTTCGATTTCCGCGCCGGGAGCTTCATGCAACTGACGTCACCGGCCTATCGGCTGGATTTTAACAACATCGAGGTCGAAGCACCGTTCCGCGACGCATGGCGCCATGCCGGTTGGCAAGACATGCACAGATCCTCCGACGCGCCGGTGACGCGCGCCTATTCCATCGCCAGCCGGCCCGAGGACGGCCGCCGCGCTGTGTTCAATATCCGGCTTGCCGTGCCACCCGCAGGTCGAGAGCTTGAAATCCCCCCCGGTGTGGTTTCAAGCTGGCTGTTCGCGCTGAAACCCGGTGCCTCGGTCGAGGCGTCAGGGCCCTTTGGGGATTTCCACGTTCAGCCCACGCACCGCGAGATGATCTTTATCGGCGGCGGCGTCGGCATGGCGCCCCTCAGAGCGATGATCCACGAACAGATCGGCCAGGGCACGGCCCGCAGCATGCGCTATTTCTACGGGGCACGGACTGCCGCCGATCTGTTCTATACCGAGGAATTCGACGCAATTGCTGCCGCGCATCCACAATTCAGCTGGACGCCGGCCCTATCCGATCCGGCCCCCGGCGACCGCTGGACCGGCGCCACCGGATTTATCCACGATACCGTTCGCGCCGCGCTGAAAAACCACCCCGCGCCCGAGGATTGCGAATATTATCTGTGCGGTCCCCCGGTGATGATCTCGGCTGTGCTGGCCATGCTGGAGCGGCTGGGGGTCGAACCGCAATCCATCTTCAACGACGATTTCGGAGTGTAACGCGATGAGCAGATATTCACCTCCTCCGACCCGGCGCGGTTTTCTGGCGTTGAGCGGTGCAGCGCTGGTAGTTGCCCCTACCATTCTGCGCGCCGCGCCGGCAGTCCAGCATATCGACGGACAGGCTTTCGGCAGCAGCTGGCGCGTCACCCTGCCCGGCTTGATTGGCACCGCCGCCTTGCGCCCTGCACTTGAGGCATTGTTGGCTGACATCGACCATCTGATGTCGCCCTGGCGCGCCGACAGTGAGATTTCCGCGTTCAACCGTACCGCCGAGTTCAAAGATCTGTCAGCTCAGACGGCGCTTGTCGCCTCCTCGGCGCTGGAGATTGCGCAAGCAAGCGATGGTTGGTTTGACCCCACTGTCGGTCCGCTGGTCCAACGTCTGGGATTTGGCCCGATCGTGGGCGCTGGAGGAAGGTGGACCGGCCTGCACATCGAAGACAACCACCTGTCCAAGGACGATGCCGGACTGACAATGGATCCCTGCGGCATCGCCAAGGGACATGCGCTGGATTTGATGCGCAACCTCTTGATTGCCGCCGGTCAGGGAGATTTCCTGATCGATCTCGGCGGGGAACTTGCCGCACGCGGTCATCACCCGTCCGGGCGTGACTGGCAAGTCGCGATCGAGGATCCCCGACCGGGCAAAACCGGCGGGGCGGCGGTGATGCGGCTGGACGGCATGGCGGTGGCAACCTCAGGCAACCGTGCGCAAGGGTTTGATCTGGGCGGGCACCGCCAGGGTCACATCATCGATCCCCATCGGGCGAGGCCTGCTGTCGGAACGCTGGCGTCTGTCTCGGTTCTTTCGGACAGCGGGATGATCGCCGATGGATGGGCCACGGCGCTGATGGCGGCAGGCGATACCGGGCCAGACCTCGCAAGTCGCAACGGGATCACCGCACTGCTCATCTTTGCCGAGGCGGATGGCCTGCGCCAGGTCACGACCGGCGGCTTTGAACGATACATGCTGTAGGAGGCACGCGATGGAAATTGTTCTGGTTCTGATGATCTTCCTTCTGGCGGTGGGCGGGCTCGCGCTGGGATTGGCGTTGGGGCGCGGGCCGTTGCGCGGATCGTGTGGCGGCATGTCTTGCATGAAGGACATCGCCTGCGAAGGGTGCCCACGTCGCCCCGCCGAGTCTCGGCGATGACCGTGGGACCCATCGACTCGCTGGTTGAAACCGCACCGTTAATTCTGCGACCGGAAACGCAGATTCGTCGCGCTGCCGCGCAACTGGCAGACACAGGCACCGCCTCCGCGCCCGTCACTGATGACACTGGATCCTTATTGGGGATCCTGACCCAGAAGGATTGTTTCCGTCCTGCCCTTCTGGCCAGCTATTATCGGGAATGGAACGGCTGCGTGGGCGATGTCATGAGCGCAACGCCGGCTACGCTGGATCTTGGCACCGATATGGTTTCGGCTGCCGAAGCGTTTCTGGAACTTCCCTTTCGGAGTTTTCCGATACTGGACAAAGACCGTCTTGTCGGGATGCTGCACCGCGAGACCGTTTTTCGGGCGTTGATCAAAGCGGGTTGACCATCACGGTAACCTCGATAGTGCTTTTAGCAAATGACAGGGCACTGCAAACTTTACGTTGCGAAGACACAATTTGGATTGTCGCTTTGGTTCGGATGGGGCGAAGGCGTGCGATCTGATGCCAAGTGTCCATGGCGATTGCCCGCAGCTCGCGATGATCGGCTGATGGGAGTTTTCAGCCCGATTGTTCAGACCTTTGTGCGAGCGATGCGCGACGCCGGGCATGATCTCCCGCTTCGCCGCATAATAGGACCAGAGCCTGTCGGAGATCATCACAGATGGCGAACACCTTGCCCTTGCATGAGCTTTCGCATCAAGCGCTTGGCAGCTTTGGCACAGCGTCAGCTCTGGACAAGGACGTCAAGGGACGAGATCCTCCTGATCAACGGCGCGCCAGAGCCAATGCTTCTTGCCCGTGACCGTGATCACAACCGCATGGGCACTCACATCGGCTGGAAATCGATAGCGGCGACAGAGGGATCACGGGGAAATTGGTCATGCCACCAGATTCCGTATTTTGATCGCAATCCGGTTTGTGACAGTGTCAAACGTTGCATTCATGGAAGGCGCAACATCACCTGTTCCCACCTTCGAAACGCCAGCGAGAATTCTCAACGCGGTTGTCTGCGCAGCGATCAGTTTCCTGCGAACGCACGTCGCATTCAAACGGAGTCAGCTGACGCGCGTCAGTTCTTGTTTCTGCATGTCGTAATCGCAAAACCGCGGGACACTTTTGCGCGACATGCACGGGCCGTCATTGCTGAAATTGTGCGGCGCGGCAGCAGGCGAGCGCAGTTGATTGATCACAATCTCGTCGCCGAGAATTCTCACACCCCGTTTCGGGTTGTTCGGGCGGTGGACTTAAGCGGCATTTAAGGAACCGAGACCAGACAGGGCGCAGAGCGTCCATCGGGACGCCTAAACTGTCCTCAAAGGAGATTCAGAATGATTACGGTAAAACACATTGCACCCGTCTTGTTCGGGCTTGTGCTTTCTCTGTCCGCCGGTTCCGGCTTGGCGGAGACCACTTCTCACCAGGAGCATGCCGCGAGCGAGCTTGCCCTGTCGCTGAATGCGGGTGAGAAATGGCAGGGCGACGCCAATATGCACCAGGGAATGGAGGCCATTCGTACCGCGCTCGCCGGACAACTTGTCGCGATCCACGAAGATCGCCTGCCGACCGACGACTACAAGTCGCTGGCGGCGGTGGTGATCGAGCAAACCGACTTCATGATCGAGAATTGCGTACTGGAACCAGAGGTCGATGAGCAATTGCACAGCGTCCTCGGCCAGGTCATTGAAGGTGCATTCGATATGGAAGAGGGAAGCGAGCGCCGCGCGGGCGCGGTGAGGATCGTGCAGGCTCTCAATGCCTATGGCGAGCATTTCGAGCATCCCGGCTGGCAGCCGTTGGATTAATCCGGGCAGTCAGAGCCACAAGTCCCGCGGGCCGCTGCGACTGATCGCGGCCCGCACTTGTCTCTGAGCCGGTTCTGACGTTCAGTGTCCAGACGGCGTGAAACCGTGGAAATCAAGGTTCATTAGGACGATGCGTATTCTGTTGGTCGAAGACGACACCCTTTTGGGCAAGGGCGTATCCGCAGGGCTTGTTCAGGCCGGCTGGGCGGTCGACTGGACCTTAGACGGGATAGATGCTGAAACTGCGCTGCACAGTATCTGCTATGATGCGGTGGTTCTGGACTTAGGTCTGCCGGGGATGGACGGGTTGACGTTGCTCGGTCGGCTGCGGGCGTCGAAGCATTCGATCCCGGTCCTTGTTCTGACCGCTCGCGAGACTCTTGCCGACCGGGTTGCCGGGCTTGATGCGGGTGCTGACGATTATCTGGTCAAACCATTCGATTTGACCGAGTTGCAGGCACGGTTGCGCGCTTTGCTGCGCCGCTCAAAGGGGGCGACAGGTCCGCTTCTGCATCATGGGCGAATTGTACTGGATCTCACCAGTCACAAGGTTTTTCTGGATAGCGCTCCGGTAGAGCTTTCTGCACGCGAATTTGCCACATTGCAGGAATTGATGATGAACGCCGGGCGGGTACGCACCCGTGGACAGCTGGAAGAAAGTCTTTATGGCTGGGGTGAGGAGATCGGCAGTAACACGATCGAAGTCTACATCCACAATCTGCGCCGGAAACTATATGCGGATCTAATTCGCACGATTAGGGGCGTGGGTTACACCATTACGGCGGGCAACAATTGATCCGTTCGTTGCGCCAACGCCTGATGATGATTCTCGGCGGCAGCATCATCGCGGCTTGGCTGGCCACGGCATTCTTCACCTATCTCGACACGAGACACCTGATTGACGAGATGCTGGACACCCACCTTGAGCAGTCGGCCGATCTTCTTATTGTCCTGCTCGACCGCCTGCCGCAGGGTGATCTGGCTAATACGATGCAGCGTCAGCAGGACGTCGATGCCGATCAAATAATTTCCTTCCGTGTTCATGCAGGTGCAGGCAGCGCGTCAGCCGTGTTCGTGGGCTCGCCGGGTTTTCCGGCGGGCCGTTGGCAACCAGGGTTTCACGATAGATCCTCCGCCGGCCAAATCTGGCGCGTGTTCGGAACATCAGATAGCGCAGGGCGCTCTGTCGAGGTGGCGCTGCGTCATGATGTGAAGAGCAAGTTCGCCGATCTGGTGGCAATTCACATTCTGCATCCGCTGTGGTTTGCAATTCCGCTTCTGGCAGGTCTGATCTGGTTGTCGGTGGGTTGGGGGCTTAGACCGTTGCGGGTCGTCACCAACGCCGTCGAACGACGCCGTCCCAATGACATGCAACCACTTGACGTCGGCGATGCACCGGACGAAATCCAACCGCTTCTTGGTGCGCTTGACCGATTGTTTGGACGGATTGCACAGCTTCTTGAACGCGAACGCCACTTTGCTGCCGATGCCGCGCATGAGTTGCGCACCCCGCTTGCCGCGATCAAGACCCATGCCCAGGTTGCCCGGCAGGAGCGTGATCGGGATAAATGCGCTGCAGCACTTGACGGGGTGATCGAAGGCGCCGACCGCGGCACTCGACTGGTCGAGCAACTGCTGGTGTTGTCGCAACTCGATCAGGATGCAGCCGCCGGTGCCGCGGCGCCGGTGGAACTTGTCGATCTGGTGATCGAATGTGTCGCGGCGGCAGTGCCCAAGGCGGTTGCGGACGGTCTGGATCTTGGCGTCGCCAACGCATCTTGCGATCGGGCCGTCGTGATCGGGAATGCCGATCTGCTTCGCATCCTGGTTCGCAATCTGCTTGATAACTCGATTCGCTATACCCCGGCAGGGGGCGAAGTGACCGCCTCTGTCGAAACCTCCGGTCAGGCTGTCATACTGCGGGTTTGCGACAGTGGCCCCGGCATTGCCCCGGACCTGCGCGATCGCGTGTTCGACAGGTTCTACCGTGTGGCAGGTAATGGACAGCAGGGGTGCGGGCTGGGACTGTCGATCGTCGCACGCATTGCCGCGCTGCACGGTGGAACTGTCGAATTTGAGAACAGGACGGACAAAACCGGGTTTACTGTCATCGTCACGCTGCCCTGGGTCAATCCGGACGAAAAGACAACCCGATGATCCTGCACGCATCTCCTACGGTATCGTGCCACCCATTTGGAATGACTGCATGGGGATGACGGTCCACGCCGATGCCCTCACGTTGGCCCTATATCTGGATTATCCAGGGATGACGCAGCTTGTCGGTGATCATCACATGCGGCGAACGCCTTGCCCATCCATGAGCTTTCGCATCAAGCGCTTGACAGCTTTGGCATAGCGTCAACTCTGGACAAGGACGTCAAGGACGAGACCTCCTGATCAACGGCGCGCCAGAGCCAATGCTTCTTGCCCGTGACCGTTATCACAACCTCATCAAGGTGCCGTTTGTCAGGAAGCCTGCCGGCTGAACTTCCCCGCCCACAGTCTGACAGTCTGGTGCGAGACAATAACGACACACGCTGCCAGCAGATCCTCAACCAAGCGCAGACTGAGCGGGAACCGAAAATAGAGCCAAACCGCATGGTCACTCACACCGGCTGGAAATCGATGGCGGCGACAGAGAGGATCACGGGTGAATTGGTCATGCCACCAGATCCCGGATTTTGATCGCAGCCCGGTTTGTAACAGTGCCAAACGTCGCTATCGAGAACCAAATCCTACAAAGAAATGCGACAGAACCTGCATTGTCACCCCCGAAAAATGTCGATCGAAGATTATCGGCACCCAGGTTAGCGAAAAAATTTCCCAACAGCCCCGCCGCTGATGCAGGGCTGCTGTGTCGGGCTGTTACGGTCAGGGCGCTTTGCCAAGGGTCCTGTAAAAATCTTCAAAGATGGCATCGCGATCGACGTCGAAGGCTTCGAGCATTGGATGGCGATGCGCAGGATGCTGCCAGTATAAATCTTCGTCCAGCACCGGCGATTGAGTCATGTGGGTCGAAACATAATCGGCATTGAACATCCACGCGACGTTGATGATATCCCAGATCACCCAAGTCTTGGTCTCGGGCTGGCTGATCACGTATTTCTTGTGCAGGGGATTATGGGTGTAAAGATGGTGCAAATAATCGCCAATCGCTCCCTTGCCCTTTACGAATTGCTCCATCTCGGGCAGCGAAATCGAAAGTTGGGCGCCGACATGATAGCCGGGCAAATAGACATGCGGGACGCCACAATCGAAGATCAGCCGGGAGGCCAGTTTGTCTTGCACCAGATTCAACGAAGGCCGGTTGCAGAAAGGCGCGTATGACGGAAAGGATGCCGTCCAGACCAGGACTATATTCTTGATGATATCGGGTGCCATCAACACCGCTGAAGCAATATTTGTCAGCGCGCCCATGGCCAGAATGTATAGCGGTATTTCGGGCTCGGCGCGTGCGCGTTCGATGATGAACCGCGCGGCTTCGGTATCCAGCGGGCTGTCAAAATCGCTAAGGTAGGCAGGCGATCCGCGGTAAACCATGCCTTCAGGATCAACACCGCAATGCTCGAAGACACGCACGATTTCCTGATACGACAACTCGGCACCTTCATCAGGCAATACAAATTTTATGCTTTCCGGGTCGGTGCCACTGTCGACGATGCGTTGCGCCCAACCGGCGAAACCGCCCATGAATTTCTCTTCCTCGGCATTGCCGGGCCCGCCGCGTTTCAAAATCTCGACGCTGCGGAGCATGCCTTCACGATGATGGATGAATGAAAACGGCACCGCAGTGACGCCCTCAAGGTTCATCCGTTCGGGCGACAGCAGCGCCCAGGCCAGCGCATACTGATCGTCGATCTCATTTGCAGTGTCGGTGTCGATGATCACCCGAGCCGGGCCTTGTGGCCGTTGCAGTCGCGAGGTGACAAAATCGGGATCGAGCTTGGGAAACCGCTCGAGAACTGTTGCGGGAATGGTCATTAAACTGGCTCCTTAATTGCCGAACCCCTTGCCGAACGCCTCTTCTTTTATGAAACGCTCGGAGATGATCAGAAGGATGATTCCGGGCAAGGTGACGACGAGTGTGATACCCGCAGCCGACGCATCCAGCGTGCCGCCCGCGATCTTGGAGAACAGCAGAGTCGGGAGCGTGATGATCTTGCCCTGTCCGAGAAAGAACGTAAGCAGGAAGATGTTGGTCGACACCAGGAAGGTGAACAGCGCACCCGCGACCACACCGGGCAGCAGCATCGGCAGCGTCACAAGGCGCAGGACCTGCCAGCGGCTTGCGCCGAGGATCATCGCCTGATCTTCAAAATCGCGGCCAAGACCCTGATAGACGGCGGTCAACATCCGCACCATATAGGGTATGGTCGGGATCAGATGCGCTATGATGATGCCAGTATAGCTTCCGGCAAGGCCCAGCCGGATGAACAGCATCAGCAGGGCAATCCCGATGGCGGCCTCGGGCACGATCAGCGGCATGGATAGAAAAAACTCGAACGAGTTTTTTCCGCGAAACCGTTCGCGGGCGAGGACACGCGCCGCGGGCAGGCTGATCGCAAGACAGATTGCAGTGACGATTATTCCGATCGCGACCGTGTTTACAGTCGCCTCCCAGATGCGGCTGTAAGGCGACAGGACATAATCCCAAGCCAGTGGCATCATCGATTTTTCGCGCTGCTCCAACCACCAGGTGCCCGGCAATATATCGGGCCAGGCCCAACGAAACGCCAAGCTCTGGATGACCAGCGGGATGAAGGGCCCGAGAATGAATCCGGCGATGATGATCAGATAGAACTTCTGGAAAGGCGACAGGCGCGACCCCAGATTTGCGGAAAATTTGCGCGCCATATCAATTCCGTCCTATGCGTTTTTCAAACCGGCGATACGCGACGAGATAGGTAAAAAGGATAGCACCCGAGATCAGCCCGATCGACACGACGGTCGCCATCCCCTGAAGCTGCAAGGTGTAATCGGCGTCGTTGAAATAGCGCCATGCAACCACCGGCAGTGTATCGGGGAACCCGCCGCCGAGGATGAACGGCGCTTCGAATGCGCCCACGTTGAATGCAAAACAGATCAGCGTGGACGACACGATTCCCGGAAGGATCTGGGGCAAGGTCACACGGAAAAAAATCGTCCACTTGTTCGCGCCGAGAATGGCTGCTGCTTCTTCCGTTTCCCGGCCGATGCCCAGAAGAACCGCGTAAATCGCCAGCGTGATGAACGGCAGTTGCTTCCACACATAAACGGCGATGATGCCCCAACCGTAGTGGTTCTTGAGGATTTGTGGAAACTGCCCCGGATCGTCGATAAATCCGAACAATGCCGCAAACCGCGACAATACTCCGCCATTGCTCAGCATCAGGACCGCCAGCGCTATTCCCACCGTGTAGGGTATCATCAGCGGAAGCTTGTAGAGATATTTGTAGAACGTCTTGCCGGGAAAGGTCTTGACCAACGCCAGGGAAAGAAGGATCGCGCCGACCAGCGCCAGAAAGGTCGAAACCGTCGCATAATACATCGTCAAGCCCAGCGACTGCCAGAAAGACTGCGATGACCACAGGGCTCCGAAATAGGAAAAATCGGGAAAGGTGTTGACCCCGAACCAGGGCGCGTATCCGAGCGACTGCACGATCGCCAGCAGCAGCGCGCCGCCGAACAGCACGAACAGCACCAGCATGATCGGGGTGAGTTGCAGCACAAGGAACAGCCGCTTCCGGCGTTCGCTGCGCGTTCTGGTGGCTTGTCTGACCATGACGTGTACTCGTTTTCGCGAAATCATGCCGCAGCCGGGAAATTTCCCGGCTGCGGCAATGGGCTTACTTCGTCAGGTTGGCTGCCGAGCGCGCCACGATGTCGGCGATCGAATCCTGGCTGTCCCGCTCGATATATTCGAGCCAGGTCGCCTCGATCACATCTACCAGCGTGGCATTCGTGTCAGGTGTGGTGTTGGCGTCCAGTTCTTCCTGGGTGACGCCGATGTGGCCGGGCGAAGCTGCGTCAAGTGCGGCACCCTGCTCATCATTCAGCTTCCAGCCATCAATGCCCGCCGACATGCCGACGAACTTCAGTTTCGAGATCTGTGCCTCGGGCGAAGTCATATAGTTCACCAGAACCATTGCGGCTGCCGGGTTCGGCGTATTGCCGGGCACCGCAAGATAGTTCTTGTTCTTGATCATCCCGCCTTCGGGGAAAATCATCTCTTCTGCAGCTTCAGGATAGGTGCCGTTTGCCAGGCCGACGGCCACGGCATACAGGCCGAACTTGCAGTTGAAATTGACCTCGCCATTCAGGAACAGCCCGTTCAACGCCGCGGAATCTTCGGGGTAGCGCGGACGGCCGCTCTCACCACCAAGCAACAGTGGCTGCAGATCCTTGAGATACTCGAGCCCAGGCGTGATCAGGCGTGCCAACTCTTCCGCACCCAGCTCTTCCATCGATTTCTGGAACGGAATGGCACCGGTGCCATCCGGGTTAAGCGCGTAAATCGCCGACTGGACGAAGGTGTTGCCTTCATAATGGGGCGGCTTTGTATAGATGAACTTTCCGGGGTTTGCTTCCAGGTAGGTCCGCAAGCCGGCAAAATCCTTGGGGCGATCTGATTCAGGCACACGGTCTGAATTGACGGCGCAGACATATTGTTCGCCCGACCATGGCATTTCCTTGCCCTCGGTCAGAACACCGAAATCCCGAAGATTGAGGAGCGACCGCGGGTCATTTTCGTCCCACTCGACGAACTTGGCATTCGGCAGTTTTTGCGCAAAGTTTCCGAACAGGGCGTCCTGTGACTTGAGTGTGCTGAAATTCTCGCCGTTCAGCCAGATCGCATCAACGCTGCCTGCACCGGCATTCTTGCCCGCGTTCTTCTCCGCGAGAACGAGGTCGACGGCGTCCTTGGTGCTGGTAATGCGCACCGCATTGAGCGTGATGCCTTCTGCGGCCATGGCGGGCGCGACGACGCTATCCATCCAGACGTTCAGGTTGTCGTTGCCCCCCCAGAAGTACATGTTGACTTCGCCCTGCTGTTTGGCGCGCTCCTGGACATCGGTCCAACTCAGATCACCGGCAAGAAAGCTCTTCTGAAAGGCTTCGCCGTCCGGGTCGGCGGCCATTGCCACACCCCCGGCCAGTAGCAGTCCGGTGGTCATGCTGATCATTAGTGTGCGTTGCATCATTTTCTCCTCCAAAGAATTGCGATGTTGTCGGTGTCCTATCCGGTCATCAACCAGATCCGCTCTGCCGCGATGTCGAGGCGGACGTCCATCCCGACATCCAGCAGCCTGCGTGATTGTTCGGTCACGATTATTCGGGTGTCTCCGCATTCGACCACGTAATTGACCGAAGCCCCGAAAAAGTCGCGTGCCACGATCCGTCCGTCGATCAGGTGCGGTGCAGCTTCGCCCTCCGCAGCATGGATATCGATGCCCTCGTTGCGCAGCATTGCATAGACCTTCGCCCCGCTAGACATGCCCTCCTGCCTGTTCACCTTGAGCGTACCAAAACTGGTAATGATGGTATCGTCGCCACTCAGTGTGGCCGGAACAATATTCGACGCCCCCATGAAATCAGCGACGTCCACCGAAGCAGGGTGACGATACAACGCCTCGGGTGCGTCGAACTGGGCAAGGTGGCCACCGAAAATGACGGCGACCCGGTCGGCCAGTTCCATCGCCTCAACCTGATCATGGGTCACAAAGATGGTGGTGATGCCCAACCGCTGCTGCAGAGTGCGGATGAACCGTCGCATTTCGCCGCGCAACTTGGTATCGAGATTCGCCAACGGTTCGTCCATCATCAGGACTGTCGGTTTGGTGATCAACGTCCGCGCAATGGCGACCCGCTGCATCTGCCCGCCTGACAGTTGTGCCGGAAACCGATGCCGGAACTCGCCAAGCTGGACCACGTCGATGATCTCGTCCAGACGTGTTTTGATCTCGGATTTGGGGGTGCCGCGCACTGACAAGCCGAAGGCAATATTCTTTTCCACCGTCATATGGGGGAACAGCGCATAGCGCTGGAATACCATGCCAACATTCCGGTCTTGAACCGCCACTTCAGAGACATCCTGATCGTCGAAGAATATCCCGCCTGTGGTCGGACTCTCAAGTCCAGCGATCATCCGCAGGGTGGTGGTTTTGCCGCATCCCGATGGACCCAACAACGCAACCAATTCCCCCGAACGGATGTCCAGGTCGATATTTTCGATCGCTGTAAATCTACCAAACTGCTTGCGGACCTGCCGAAGCTGAACTTGTGTCAATTTGCTGGACTCCCGGTCGCGATGAAAATTACTACAGTCGAATTGGTAGATACAAATCTATGTCGCCTGTACCCACCCTGTCAACGGCTAACACCACTTCGTGTGGCTTATCTGAGCGGGAGGCCGTCATGAGCGGCAATCAACCCCAATTGTTCCATCCCGCTCCATGCCGCGAACTCCTCGAACGCGGCACGCCAACTGCCCGGGACCAGCACAAAATGGTGTTCCAACCCGTGTTCCATGACACTGGTCACCACGGATGCGGCGTCCGATGCTCCGGACCGATCCGAGAAATTGCTGACCCATCCACGGCAACCCGTGTACCCGCTTTCTTCGGCGGCTACGACATCGCCCTCGACCGCGAATATCGCTGTGCCATCGCGCGCGACCCGCAGAATCGTTTGCGCCCCCTCGGCAAATTCATAATCTGCAATCGCACCGAATCTGGGGCCTTCTACAGTCCCTCGTCCGATCATCGGGTGATTGATCCACGCGGCGCGATCCTTGGCCATGTACAGCGGTCCACCGCCTCCGTGCCACATCAGAATCCGGTCGCGATCCAGTTGCGGCGACGTCATATCCAGCAGGCAGCCAACGCGACCTGTGATCTCTCTTACAGACAACTGTGTGACGGCACCCATCACATCGCCTTCTGAGGCGACAGGCAGATTGTCATGCTCTTCGATCCAGCTGAACGCCGCCCCCGGGTGCATTCCGGGAGTTTCTTGCAAGGCGGGCCAATCAGATACCGCGAGCGCGTCAAAGCCATTCTCCGCGGCGATCGCCCGTAACGCCAGTGCGGCCCGCGACGTCAATGCCATCTGTTCCGGTGATACGCCGCGCACATCCGCTGCGGCCGTCATTCTTGTCAGTTCGGTCGTGACCGCACTCTTATCGGCGGCATCCATCCGCGCCGTCATCTCGTGGATATCGACGTGAGAGAATGCCACGGCCAGTGCTGTCATAAGCCGGGCTTGCGATACATCCATGTTGTAGAATGTCGGGGCAAGCCCGCCGACCACGCCAATATTTGCTCCCTTCAGCGCGTGTGCCGCGCGCAGAGCCAGCAAGGTCTGCCGAAGCCGCGCTTTGAGCGCCGCGTCCTCGGGCGCGCCGATATACCACTGCACAGGGGCGCGGCGCAGATCGCGCACCCCGCGCGCAATCGACATAGTCATGTTGAGCGACACGAAACTGTTGAGCTGAATATCCCCCTCATGCCCCGGTTCGGGCGTGGCCCAGGCCCCCATCGGAAGGCCGGAAGCCGCAATCTGCCGCCCGACGTCACCCATCGTGAACCCGCCATGCAGCAAAAGCAGGAACCCTGCCCCATCGGCGCGGCAATGATCCACCGCCTTCTGTGCCGCACGGGCGTCCATCGGCACGTCGGGAGCAATTGACAGGCCGATGTTCAACTCATCAGTCAACGAGGCCAGCATCTTTTCCGCCGCCTCGAATACACCGTAACGGTCAGGGAAATAGCTGGGAAGCGAACCTTTGATCAAACCTATCCGAAACTGTGTACTCATCACGGGTTCCTCTCCTGCCGCGACGCGCCAACCAGCTCATAGGTAATCGGGGTATCGCGATACACTTCGTCATAGAACACCGGCGCCCCGGTATCATCCAATGCAGAGCAAGCCTGCGTCAGAATCAGCGCGTTGCAAGGCAGTCCAAGCAGTTCGGCCACCTCGTCCGTGGCAAGCTGCGGACGGATTGTCTCGCAGGCGCTGCCCCATTCCAGACCGAAGCGCCGGATCAAGATCCGCAGAATAGACTGGTCCGGTCCACCTTCGGGGAAATCGGCTGGGGACAGGTTGGGCACCGACCGCGTCGGCACCCAGGTATTCACGAGCATCCGAGGCTGACTATCCACGGTTCGCAGCCTCTGAATCCGGGTCACTGGCTCACCGAACATTTCTTGAACTGACGCGGGTGCATCGCCGTCAAACCTCTCGACGCCGATCAACCGCGCGCCCGGTATCCGTCCACTTTTCAAAATCGCATCCGTAAACGAGATCATGCAGGTCGTCGCCGGTGGTGACAGCGTGTTGACCATGTATCCGCTACCCTGCCGCGAGACCAGGTATCCGGAATTCACGAGCATCTCGAGCGAACGCCGCACCGTGACCCGGCTCACGCCGAACGACTTCGCCAGGACGTCCTCGGAAGGCAAACGGGTGCCGACCGAATACAGTCCCTGACTGAGACGGTTCAACATCTCTTTGTGGATGGTTTGATATCTGGGCAGCCGCTGTTCGGACATGTGTCAGGCTCTCATTTTCATCGTGTTTCAGGCCGTTGTTCTATACCATTCAGAGGCCTTGCCACACCGATTTCGTCTGCGTGTACAACGCCAGGGCGTCACGGCCCATTTCGCGCCCGTAACCGCTCTGTCCCATGCCGCCAAACGGCGAAGCCGCGTCTGTATCTCCCCAGCAGTTGATCCATACAGTACCGGCGTGCAGACCCGCACCCATTCTAGCGACACATCCGGCATTCCGTGTCCAACAACCGGCAGCAAGGCCATACTCGCTGTCATTTGCACGAGCGAGCACCTCGTCCTCGTCATCAAAGGGCAGAACGCACAAAACCGGGCCGAAGATTTCTTCACGCGCTACGCGCATATCGTCACTGACGCCTGCAAGGATCGTTGGCTGCACGAACCAACCCGTGTCACCCAGACGGCCGCCACCGGCAATGCATTGCGCACCACCCGTGCGACCGTCGGCGATATAGCCAAGTACCTTGTCCATCTGCACCCGCGAAATTACCGGCCCCAGGTCGTGGCCCTTCAAATCCATCCCCGGCCCAACCGACAGACCCTCGGCCAGCTTGCGCAGCCCGTCGAGAACCTGATCATGCACACTTCGATGCACGAACAGGCGGGCGCCCGCCGTGCAAGATTGGCCGTTGTTGCCGAACAGCGCCCAAAACGCACCTGGAACCGCACGCTCCAGGTCAGCATCGGCAAAGATGATGTTGGCGGCCTTGCCGCCCAGTTCAAGCGAGACCTTCTTGAGGTTCCCCGCCGAGGCCATGACAATCTGCCGGCCGGTCGCCGTCGATCCGGTGAAGCCGATCTTGTCAACGCCAGGATGTGCGGCCAACGCGGCACCTGCATCACCACCCAGCCCGGGAACCACGTTCAGCACGCCCGGCGGGAATCCGGCCTCAAGTGCCAGATCCGCCAGATACAACGCGCTAAGTGGTGTCTGTTCGGCGGGCTTGAGCACGATGGTGTTGCCTGCGGCCAAAGCCGGCGCCAACTTCCACGCGACCATCAACGTCGGGTAGTTCCATGGCGTGATCAGCCCGCATACGCCCATTGGCTCGATTCGCGTATGGTTCAGCCGGTTCGGTGTAGACACCGGAATTGTCGCGCCCTCGATCTTGTCCGGCCAACCGGCGAAGTAGCGAAAATGCCTTGCTGACCAGACCGCATCGACATCCCGCGCCACCGCGAACGGCTTGCCGTTGTCCAGCGCATCAAGCTGCCCGAAGATCGCTTTTCGCGCCTCGATCAATTCGGCCAGGTTCCAGATCAACCGACCGCGATCATGGGGGGAAAGTCGCCCCCAGGGGCCGCTCAATGCGGCGCGCGCCGCGGCAACCGCCATATCGACTTGTGCAGCGCCTGCTCCCGCGACCCGGCTAATGACCGACCCGCTCGACGGATCGACCACGTCAAGCTCGGAGGAGCCTGCCACCTCAGCTCCGTCGATCCTCAAAGGCTGGACGCGCGACAGGAATTCTTCGACTTCCGGAAGTCGGCTGATCAAGCTCATGCGACTGTCTCCGACAAGCGCGCCAGACGGCTGCGCCCTTCATCGGCGAGCCAGGCCTCGGCAGCGCCAGGACCGTCCTTGCCGAAGATGCTGATGGCATCGTGCCAGATTGCGCGGCCGCACATGAACCCTGCGAACCTTGCGCCCGAAGCCTTGGCCATCTTCAGCGCGCCTTCAAATTGTTCAAACGTCACTCCCGCCGACAGGTACAGCAACGGGATATCCCCGGCTGCCTCAGCGGCGCGGCGCAAAGCTGCGTCAGCCTCGGCACGGGTCATCGTTGGCGTCCCGAACCCCTCGACATGTGCCAGGTTTACCGGAAGCTCGACCTTCAGAAAGTCGATGCCAAACTCCGGCGCGGCAAACAAGCGGGTCGCTTCGGTCACCAGATCGGGCTTGAGCATGGCGAATTCCGCGCTGCTTTCATCCGGAATCCTGCGGTCAAAGACAATCGGCTCAAACAGAAATCTGATACCATGTTGCCGGCACTCGGCGCTGATCTTGCGCACCAGATCAAACTTTCGCTGATTTATCGCACCCTGGTCGTTCGGCTCGAAGTACAGGAAAAACTTCAGCACCTGCACGCCCAGACCCACGTAGTCCGCCACCTTCAGGTTTTCCGGCAAGACCGTCATTCGGTCCTCCCCGGTGATGCGATAGACATCTGCCTCGAAAGCCAGCATTTTTTCACAACTCGGGGCAATTAACGGTAAAAGCTCGCGGCCAAAATTCGCATCGACCAACACCGTGCTGGCATCCGCGCTGAGCTGCTCGACCACCAGACGTTTGAACAGCAGCAAATCGTCCTGTTGCGCATTCGGACCACGTGCCTTGCGCAACATTTCACCCAGACCGCTGCCTTGATCGACGGCAACACCACGAATCGGACGCATCTGCAAAGGTTCGGATCGGGTCACGTGGATCACTCCTTGTTTGGAATTTGAATGGCTGGAAAGTACGGCGTATCCGAAGGCGCGGCCCATAGGCGCAGCATGTCGCCATCGGGTTCAAGTAGCGAAATCGAGAAGCCGCCCATCTCCTGCGTCGTCACAAAGGAACCGATCATTGGCGCGATCGCGTCGATCCCGCGCGCAGCGAGTGTCTTGCTGGTTTCGTTCCAGACCGTGAGAAGCTCCATCATCGTGGTGCCCCCCATGCCGTTGACAATCACGGCGACCTGGCCGCCGCTGGCGATCGGATAATCCTCAAGCAGCTTGTCGACGATGAGTGAGACGAGATCGCGCACAGGCCCGACGCCGGTTCGCCCTATTCCCGGTTCGCCGTGCACACCCATACCGAGATAGATCTCGTCATCAGGCAATTCGAACATCGCGCGGCCGGTCAGCGGTGAAATGCCCGGCGACAGTGCCGCAGCCAGCGTCACAGTGCGTGCGCGCACAGCTTCACCCAGGATCATCAGGTCGTCGAGTTGCATGCCTTCCTCGGCTGCGGCGCCAAGGATCTTGTAGATGAACATCGTTCCGGGGGCACCGCGGCGGTCGTGCACGCGATCACGCGGGGCTGACGATATATCGTCATACATGGGCAACGCCCGCACGTTCAGCCCTTCTTCCTCGGCCAGCATGACGGCCGCACGTCCGTTGATCATGTCGCCGGAGTGCTGCGAGATCAAAAGGATACTGCCCGCTTTGCCCGACACCTCGCGGATTCCGTCAAGGATAAGATCAGCCGAGGGCGCTGCGAATACATCGCCAACCACATTGGCGTCCAGAATGCCCGGACCGACAAATCCCATGGCAATAGGTTCGTGCCCCGAGCCATTTCCGATTAACAAGGTGACCTTTCGATCCGGGTTTTTCACGCCTGTTGCCCGCACCACGACACGATCATCCTGTTTACCCCGGGCAACCTGGGCAAATGCCGACACATACCCATCGATCATGTCATCGACCATGGTTTCCGGCGCATTGAAAAGTTTTTTCATTGCGTGCCTTCCTTGCCTGCGAGGGTTTCAAGGATGATTACCACCGACACCGCGCCCGGATCGACGTGCCCCTGCCCGCCGTTCTCGACATATTGCGCCCGGCCCCGGCGTGCGCTCAGTTCGCGCGTACCGTCCCGGCCAGCAGCGGCTGCGGCAATCGCATCCTGTAGCGTGCCGGTTTCCAAAGCAGTGACTGCGGGGTCCAATGCGTCAACCATGCTCTTGTCGCCGACGTTAACCTGCCCCAGATCCATGATCCGGTCACAAGCCTTTCGCAGCCCCGCGCCCAATGCCTCGCCATCGTTGAGATGACGCTCCACTTCCAGCAGGATCAGGCCGAACAGTGTCCCGGATGCCCCACCCGAAGCACGCATGAACGCCTTGGCCTGCACGCCGCTTTCAGCCTGAGCTGCCCGCGTCAGACCACGCAGCATGGTCGTGCCATGGTCGCCATCGCCCAGTGCGGCATCCAACCGGTTCAATGCGTCGCAACGGTCTTCAATCCGGGCATGCAAGGCCGTGAAGAACTCTGGGCCGGTCATCGCACAAATGTCCTCTTCATGAAGTCGAGCGCCTGGCGCGCCGCCTCGGTGGGGTCAGGCTCGATCGCCCGCCAAATATTGACATCTGCGCTATTGGGATTGGACGGCATCACGAACATTTCCGCTGTGATCCAGCCATCATAACCGATATCCGAAAGTGCTGTTGCACAGCTTTGAAAATCGAAATGTCCGGATCCGGGAACGCCGCGGTCATTGTCGGAGACATGAAAATGAACCAATGCATCGCCGGTCGCACGGATCGCGGCGGCAGGGACTTTCTCTTCGATGTTCATATGAAAGGTATCAAGCAGTACCCCGATATGCGCGGCCCCGGTGGCACGGGCAATCGCGGTGGTGTCGGCGGCCGTACTTGTCAGATCAGTCTCGAACCGGTTCAGCCCCTCGATCCCCAGCGTTATGCCATTGTTGGCCAAGACAGGTTCAATCATGGCCAGCGTTTGCGCTGAACGATCACTGCGGCCGACAGCGCGGGGAGCAAAGACGCCCCAGGGTGCCGCGACAACGCCAGCCAACGATCTGGCCCCCAATGCCGCCGTGATCTCAACGGCCTCTGACAGGGCTTCAATGGCCCGCGCCCGAACTGCGTCATCCGCCGAGGTCGGGTCTGCATCCGGACCCAGTCCCGTCGAGCATGTCAGCTCCAGCCCACGTTCCTCGGCGGCTTTGCGGATCTGCGTGGCGCGATCCATGCCGATGCCCAGCAGCGAAAGCTCAACCCCATCAAAACCCAAATCCGTGGCAATATCAAAGATCGGCAAGGGATCGTCCTGCCACGTTTTCATCCAAAGCCCAGCATGAACACCGAATTTCATAAATCGCCCTCTCAATTGCCTCTACATATTAGTATATACAAATTGGGCAGGTCAACTGCCTTCTGTCTGCCGCAGTGCCTTTCGGTTGATCTTGCCGGACGATGTCATCTGGAACTCTTCGACATATTCGATCTCGCGAGGCGCCTTGTAGGGAGCGAGATTGACGCGAACATGTGCACGCAGCGCCTCAGTCAGTTCATCGTTGCCGATAAACCCGGCGGAAAGCCGGACGAACGCCTTGACTATGGCTCCCCGTTCGGCGTCCGGCTTGCCGATCACGCCAACTTCGGCGACGGCAGGATGCGCAAGCAGGCTATCCTCGATTTCTGCCGGTCCGATTCTGAAACCGGATGACTTGATCAGATCGTCAGACCGGCCCTTATACCAAAAGTACCCGTCGGAATCGCGCACGGCCAGATCGTGGGTGCGCATCTGATCCCCCAACTTCAGCTCTGCCTCTTTCTCCGGGTTGCGCAGATACCCGAGGAACCGGGTCGGAGAGGTGGCGGATGTCACAATCTCGCCCGGTTCGCCATCAGCCACCTCGATGCCGTCAGCGTCGACCAGACGCACGTCATGACCGGGATAGGCCACGCCCATCGAGCCCGGTTTGCGTGGATAAAGCCGCGAGCAATTGCCAATCAGGTGATTTACCTCGGTCAGCCCATAGAATTCATTGCACACCACACCCAGGGTGTTTTCGGTCCAGGCCAAGGTATCCGCCGCCAGCGCCTCTCCCCCTGTGCAGATCACCCGCAGGCAAAGATCGTAAGTGCCGCGCGGATTCTGGGTCTGCGCCAGGCGCTTGATCGCCGTCGGCGCCAGAAACGTATGCGTTACCCTGTGACGCGCCATGAAATCGAAAGCCCAGTCGGCCTTGAACCGCGCCTCGGACGTGACGACCGGGCGCCCCGCCAACCATGCAGGCATTAGCATGTCCAGCAATCCACCCACCCAAGCCCAGTCCGAAGGCGACCAGAACACGGCATCCGCCTCTTCCATCGACAGGTCGTAAAATAGGTTGATCGAGGGACGATAGGCCGCCAAAATCCGGTGCCCGTGCAATATGCCCTTGGGCATGCCGGTTGATCCTGACGTGTACATCAACAGTGCGGGATCATTGGCGCCCGAGTACTCAGGTTCGAACTCCTTTGGCGCAGGCCCGTCCAGAATGACGCGGAGGTCAGGCTCAGCCCCGGTGCTTTCAGCCACCAGCGCATCGGTCAAATGTTCAAACCGCCCTGAATCTTGGCGAAGAGGAGCCCATGCAGCCTCGGTGGTCAGCAGACAACGGGCCGCGCAATGGTTGAGTGCATGGGCCAGAGCGTCCGGGCCATAAAGCTGCGACAGGGTCACCGCGGTCGCGCCCAGTTTGCAAACGGCCATGTGCCCGATCGCCGTTTCGGGGCGCATCCCGGTGTGAAGTCCGATAAAATCACCGCGCCCATAGCCCAATCCGCGCAGATGCGCGGCGAGCGCAGTGGCAGCGGCGTCGATTTGAGCAAAGCTCCATGTCTCGATGCTACCGTCTTCCCGCTCGAACAGCATCGCCGGGTTATTGCCGTTCTCAAGTCGAAGCTGGCGCCCCACGGTCATCGCAAAGATGTTGGCATCCGGTGGGATGTCAATCACGACGTCGCCATTTTCACGGCGAAGCCCGATTTGCGCAAGGCGCGCCTCTGTCCAGGTTTCAAACATCCTCAGTCCTCTCCATCCAATCGCAACCACAGACCAGGCCGCTCCCCCTGGGGGACGACCAACCTGCCACCTTCATTGATTTCCTCAGGATTTTGCAGGGCAACCAGTGTCGCCCCGTCTGCCCCGTCGAATCGCACCAGTGCATGGCTTGCCGCCACGCCATCGGTGCGAAAGATCACCCGCGCCTTGCCGCTCAGTTCGACCCAGTCATGCGTTCCGGTTCCGCATTTTTCGCACCGGACGCGCGCCGGAAAACTGAGCCAGCCACAGCCAGCGCAGCGTGACGCCAGTGCACGCCCATTGCGCAATGCATCGAAATAGGGGGACAATTCACCCTCCGGCAGCGTGTAGTTCAATGTGAGTGTCAATTTCATTTCGCAGCCCCGAGAATGGTTACGGCGCAAAGTGTCGCGATCCCGCCATGAGTGTCGGCCAATGCGAACCGCGGCGGTGTCCCTGGCGCTACGCCGGCATACCGCCCTTCAAGCTGCTGGGCGCAAGTCAACACTTGTGCCACGCCGGTGGCACCTACCGGGGCGCCCTGCCCCAGTAATCCGCCTGACAGGTTGACCGGAACGGCGCCTGACGCACAGAACATGCCTTCGCGTTCCGCGCGGACCACATCGTCGGCAAATCCCAGCGCCTCAAGCGCCTGAAGCTGAGCACCCGAATAACTGTCATAGACTTCTGCCAGTCCGATCTCGGCAGGCGTGATTCCGGCGCTTGAATAGGCCCGTTGCGCTGAAAGACGCTTCGCTGCGAAATCGCCGGGATCCGCCCGTTCTGCCAGCCTCACCCGGTCATTGGCGCACCCCATGCCCAGGATCCGCGCTCTGTCCTTGCCCATTTCCGGCAGGTTTTCCGGGCGCGAAAGGATCACGCAAGCCGCACCGTCGCTCAGCGGTGAGCAATCCAGCCGCCTGTAGGGCGCTGAAATAACAGGCGAGGCAGCAACATCGTTCAAGGTGATATCAAGCGGCAAATGGGCATTCGGATTTTGCCGCGCGTTCTGCCGGTTGCGGACCGCTATACGGGCGAAATCCTGTTGCGTTGCCGCGGTTCGCTGCATGAACGCCAGCGCCGACAGCGCATAGATCGAGGTCGAATCCACGCCGGTCATGCCGTCGGTCCAGGCGTCATATGAGAACGAATAAAGCTCGCTTACTACCGCACCGGGGAGATGAGATGCCGAAGGTTCCAGCCCCAGAACCGCAACCCGTTGCGCCTGACCCGATGCCACCAGTGCGGCTCCAGCCTGCACTGCTATCTGGCCCGAAGCCCCGCCGCCCTCGACCCGCATCAGACGGATACCAAACAGACCGAGTTCATCAGCCAAGAGGCTTGCGGGATTGAGTTGCAAAGTGAAGAAATCGCTTTCCGACGCGACGACAAGCGCGTCGATATCGTGACGTTCCAAACCGGCATCGCGCAGTGCCGCAGAAAAGGCCGCCTGCGCCCAATCGCGATAGCTGCTGGCGTCCTTGCGCCGATTGAACCGGGTCATCGCCCCGCCTGCGATCATGACACACATGCTATCCACCATCATTGCCAAGCCCCTCGCCGCGGCAGCCACAACAACAAAACCAGGCCGGCCAGGTTCATTGCAAGCAAAACTCCCGCCAAAGCCCGGAAACCTGCCCATTGCCACATCGCGCCGCCTGCCGCTGGTCCCATTGCCATCATCACCAGTCCGATCATTGCGATCAGCCCCAGATCGCGGCCCAATCGGAACGGCGGTATATACTGGCGGGCAAGAACCGGGCGCAGGATCGTGTGCATCCCGTAGCCAGCGCCCTGAAGCAGGAGAATGGGCAGGATCGTCTCGACCCGGTAGGGCAAGACCAGCAGCGCCAAAGGCGGCACCAGCATCAGCGCAAAAATGCCGCGCACTGCCACAACCGGGTTGCAATGCCGGACCAATGGCGCACAAACGAGACGCCCGACAATCTGAGCCGGTCCCAGAAGCGCCGGAAGGATCAATGCGAATCCGGCGGTTTCGGGCACCTCGAGCAACTGCACGGGCAAGGAAAACAGCACTGCCGCATGGCTGAACATTACAAAGGAAAAAGCCAGACCGATCACCAGAACATTTCGCGATGCCCGGCCCGTCGCCGGTGATGGGTCTGGCGCATTGGCTGCGGCAGGCGGAACGCCTTCGGACGGAATCATCAAGCCCGCCACCAAGACAAGTGCCGCCGCAGCAAGCATCACCGAGCGCCAGCCTGAATGTTCCAGCATCCAGTTCACCAGCGGAAAGGTCAAAAGTGTGGCAAAGCCCGCGATCAGCGTAACGATCGCCACCGAACTGCCGCCCGACGTGCCGAACCGGCGCAGCATCAATGCAAAGCAAGGATCATAGAGTGTGGCTGCCATCGGCACACCCAACAGCACCATGAACGGAGCAAACCCCGCGACTGACTGGGCCTGTGACATCGCCACAAGCAGCACAGCACCCAAGACTGCGCCCGCCCGCATTGCCTGTGTGCCCTGCCCTCGGTCAATCGCCCGCCCTACCCACGGCGACACAAACGCCCAGAGTAAAAAGCCGGCGGTAAATGACGCAGTCAAATGCTGGGCCATCCAACCCGTTTCGGCGAGGATGTGGGCGGCCAGCGCCGGGAACAGATAATAGAGCCCCGACCAGAGAAACAGTTGCGCAACCGCGTGCCGTCCGACGAAAAATGCCCGCCCGTGCTGATGATCGGGCGGACCATCTGTCCGTACCTGCGCGATGTTGGCGACCACCCCGATTCTCCGGCATAAAGTTGTTAATACAAATTAATTAGGACAGTTTTCAGAGGCAATCAAGGATTAATGCGCAGTGCGTTTGATCGACCTCATATCAGTGGCTTCGAAATATCTTCCGGGCGGTGTCTGATAGACCGGAATGGGGTTGATTGGCTGCCGGACTGATCACAATTTCGGCGGCGTGAACATCAAATATCAATCTCAAGCGTCACGGTATCGAAACAGCAGTTTGCTGTTCTCAGCCCGATGGTCGAGACTCCTGTACGCGCCCCGTTGCAAACCTTTTGAGATGGTTCGAATTGTAGAAAACTATTCCCCGGCCGGCCACAATTGTGCTTTTGACTCCCTAAAATGGCTGCTGCGAAAAGGCTAAGCGTCAGAAAATACGCGTTTTGATCGTAGTCGGCTCTCGCTTTAAAAGCTCATTCTACACGAGGAAAACTTTGCAAAAGAACCGTCATGCGGCTTGGCGATTGGTGCCGTCGGTCAGTGTCAGCATGTCGAACGCGCTGAGACCGGCGCCATAGGGACGCTCCATCAACATGCGGCCCCCGACGTCCGGAGCGGCATCCTGTAACGCGCCGGGCAGGCTCTCACGCAGATCGTAGCCCTGACCGGAGGAGGCGAAGAAGGTGCAAGACCTGGCATGTACATTATCGTTCAACCGTATTTGTTTGAACGATCACGTACATGCATCATTTCAAAGTGTTACAGCGCGGCGCATCCGACTTGATCAACGGCACACCAGAGCCGGCGCGTTCGGTCAGTGGTTGAAGTCACAGCCTCGCCCGTCACTGTAATACCTGGATGGCGCCCGTTTGGTAAGGTGATGTCTGAAGCTTGGCGGGTAGGGTGTAGTCCTGTTTCCGGCCTATAAGCGCGAGTTGACTATGATCGCTGCCTCATTGAAGGTCCAAGCCGACGAGCGGCAGGTTAGGTCAATCTCAATCGCTCCGCCTCCATCTGCGCCTCGGCCTTTCGAGCGAACAACTCGGCAGGCATCCCAGGCGGGATCGGGGGCAGATAGGAGACGGTGATTGTCCCGCCACGTTTGCTCGATCGGCCAAGCCCCCAGAATTTGCCGGAATTCACCAGGACGGGCAGCACAGGCGTCCCCAGCTTTGCATACAGCAGCTCCACTCCTCGCTTGAACTTGATCGGTTCCAGCTCCTTCATACGTGTCCCCTCGGGGAAAATGAGGATCGAACGTCCGCCAGCGAGCGCTTCACGACTCTGGTTCAGCATCGTCTTCAGCGCCTTGGATCCGGTCTCGCGATCGATGATGATCATCGGGGATTTTCGCAGATACCAACCGATGATCGGGATCCGCAGCAGTTCCTGCTTCGCGACAATCGCAACGTTAGGGAAGAGAACCAGAAACGCGAGCGTTTCCCAAGTGGATTGATGATTGCAGACGATGAGACATGGTTCTGCCGGAATCAGGTCGCGACCCGTCTCGACATAATCCAGCCTTACAACATGCCTGAGCCCGAACAGCACTCCGCGCACCCACAGGCGGGTTGTTGCCCTGATTGCCTTTCCAGGCGACCCAACCAGCCAGAAGCCCAGTACCCCCAAGGCGAACCAAACAGTCCAGCCAGCTAAGAACGCGTCGAACAGGTGCGATTTCACGTTGATGTGATGCATGGCGCGGTCATTTCAGTCAGTGAGAAGCCGCTGATTGAATCGGCAGCCACAGATAGGTTTCTTCGTAGCGAGAGATTGGCATGGGCCGCTCTTCTTTTCAATTCTCTTTCGGTTTGGCGTAGCAGTTCGACTCTCCAGAAATGCGGATATTGAGCGGACCTGACGCGATGTAGTTCGCCGAACGGGGTTGTTCAACCTGTCAAAACTGTCTGTGTGGTGGCTCAGGCTCGGCATATCCATAGAACGGATCAAACCCGGAAACCCGCAACACAACGGCAGGCATGAGCGCATGCACCTCACCCTCAAGCTGGCGACCACAAAACCGGCTGGCGCCAACTTCCTCGAGCAGCAGGGCAAATTCGATGACTTCGTCGAGGTCTTCAACACCGAACGGCCGCATCAGGCCCTCGCCATGGCCGTGCCCGCCGACCACTACCAACTCTCACCGCGCCAATATCAGGGCCTGCCTGACATTGACTACCCCTTCCACGACAAGGCCGTCACCGTCACCACATGCGGGCGCATCTGCTTCAACCGGCGCAAGATCAATCTCAGCCAGGTCTTTGCAGGTCAAACCGTCGGCATCAAGCAGACCGACGACCGAATCTGGCTGGTCAGCTTCATGGACTACGATTTAGGATACTTTGATGATCAGACATGCAGGGTGAAACCGCTTCAAAACCCATTCGGGCCAAAACTGTTACCCATGTCTCCGGTATAAACCGTAACCTATGGGTCCGGAACTGACCCAATTTGAAGTGGTGCCCGGAGGCGGATTTGAACCACCGACACGCGGATTTTCAATCCGCTGCTCTACCAACTGAGCTATCCGGGCATCTCACCGGAACTCGTTTTACCGGGTTCCTGCCGCTCGCCGGCGAAGGAATTTTCCAACGCCGAAAGCGAGCGGGTTATACCATCTTGAAAGGCCCTGTCCAGCACCCTTTTCGGCTTTTTTCGCTGCTTGCCGGTGAAACCGGAAAGCGCGCTGCGTGACGAGGATGACGAAGCCTGGTTTTGGCGAAAACCAGGGCAGACGAGAGACTTGCTCGCTGCTATCGGGTCTGCCCCTACGGCCAGGATCAGCCCTGCCTGTCAGCCGCGGTCGTCGAAATCCTCGTCCTGATTGTCCTCGACTTCGGTGACAGGGATGGCATAGCCGCCTACCAGCCAGCGATTGAGATCGACAGCACGGCAACGCTCCGAGCAGAACGGATAGCTGTCGCGGGTCGACGGGCGTCCGCATTCCGGACATGGCTGCGCCTTGCGCAACGGTGTCACATTGCTGTCCGTCATATGCTCAACCCTCAAGCCATTTGAAGTGAACATCATAGCCTTCACCGGTGAGAAGGCCAACAGTCTCGTAAAGCGGCAGGCCGACCACATTGGTGTAGGAGCCGACCAGCTTGACCACAAAGCTTCCCGCCAGCCCCTGAATGGCGTAACCGCCGGCCTTGCCGCGCCATTGGCCCGAGGCAAGATAGCTTTCGATCTCGACCCGCGAGAGCCGCTTGAAGCGCACCCTTGTCTCGACAATCTTCTGGCGGATTGTGTGGTCGGGCGTCACCAGGCAGATACCGGTGAAAACACGGTGATTGCGGCCCGAAAGCAGATAGAGCCCATTCGAGGCCTCGTCGATCTGCTCGGCTTTGGGCAAGATGCGACGACCGACGGAAACCACGGTGTCCGCTGCCAGAATATAGGCATCCTTCCACGCCGGATCGAGCCGCGTCTCCCTGAGGGCGGCTTCCGCCTTCTCGCGCGACAGCCGCCGCGCCAGCGAGCGAGGATGTTCCGAGCGCTGAGGAGTCTCGTCAAGCTCCATCGGCATCAAACGGTCAGGCGCAATACCGGCCTGGTCGAGCAGTTCAAGCCTGCGCGGCGAACCGGATGCGAGGATCAGTTTTTGCGAACGCGCCATGGGATGGCCTCACCCCTCGCTTACTTGAAGCGATAGGTGATGCGGCCCTTTGTCAGATCGTAAGGCGTCATTTCGACCAGCACCTTGTCACCCGCGAGCACGCGGATGCGGTTCTTGCGCATGCGGCCAGCGGTGTGCGCAATGATCTCGTGCTCGTTTTCGAGCTTCACCCGGAAGGTTGCGTTCGGCAGCAGTTCGGTGACCACGCCGGGGAATTCAAGAACTTCTTCTTTCGCCATTCAGTGTCTGTCTTTCCAGTTCAAAGAGGCGGCGCAATATGCGCGCACCTGAAATTTGGCCGGAACCTACACAATGACAAGCCGTTTGTGAACCAAATTGATTCACCCGCCCGCAGCGGGGCGCGACCAGCCATTGCCCGAGCTTATCCGAAGTCTGAGCATGTCGCGAACCTCGCGATAGGCATCGAGAATGCGTTCACGGGTTCCTGTCACCACCGTCGGATCCGGTGTCGGCCAGTATATCACATCAACCGCATTGCTGCGGGTCAGTTCCAGCGCCCTGTGGTGGGCTTCCGGCGCCAGCGTGACGATGACATCGAAAAAGTCATCCTCGAGTTCATCCAGCGTTTGCGGCTGCCGGTGTCCGAGATCCAGATCTATCTCGGCGAGAACCGTATCGACGAATGGATCGCGCTCCCCCGGACGCACCCCGGCGGACGCAATATAGGTGCCCGCCGGCAGGATCGAACGGGCGATGATTTCGGCCATTGGCGAGCGGATCGAGTTCATGCCGCAGACAAACAGCAATGCACCGGGCGTGGCTCTGGCCGGGGCCGGTCTGGTGTCCGCCATGGCGGCCCTATCCGCGCCAGTGCAGCACGCAAACCAGCGTGAACAGCCGACGGGCGGTATCGAAATCCATCTTGATCTTGCCCTCCAGCCGGTCCATCAACGTCTGCGAGCCTTCATTGTGTATGCCGCGCCGGCCCATGTCGATGGCTTCGATCTGGCTCGGCGTGGAGGAACGGATGGCCTCGTAATAGCTCTCGCAGATCATGAAATAGTCCTTCACGATACGGCGAAACGGCGTGAGCGAGAGAATGTGGGTGGCGACCGGTTCCTCGCTCTGCGTGGAAATGGAAAACACCAGCTTGGAATCGATCAGCGACAGGTTGAGCTTGTAGGGACCCTTTGCTTGGCCTACCGGCTCGAAACTGTTTTCCTCGATCAGGTCGAAAATGGCGACCGCACGTTCGTGTTCGACATCGGGCGTCGCGCGTCCGATGGTATCATCCAGAACAACATCCGAGAGCCGTTGGGTTTCCTCAGCCGCCGTCATTCCAGCTCACGCCCCTCCTCCAGGTTGTCTTCCCTCGGGTTCACCCTGATCGATACCGAGCGCGCATGGGCATCAAGCCCCTCAGCCCTTGCCAAGGTTATGGCAGCAGGGCCGAGCGACTGCAACTGTTCCGGTCCGAGCCTGAGGATCGAGGTGCGCTTGACGTAGTCAAGCACCGACAGACCCGAGGAAAACCGGGCCGACCGCGCCGTGGGCAGGACATGGTTGGAGCCGCCGACATAATCGCCGATGACTTCGGGTGTATGGCGGCCGATAAAAATGGCGCCGGCATTGCGGATCCGCTCCGCCAGCGCTTCGGCGTCATCGGTGGCAATCTCCAGATGCTCGGCGGCAATCCGGTTGGCCAGCGGCACCGCGGCATTCCAATCCGGCACCACGATGATTGCGCCGAAATCAGCCCAGCTCTGCCTGGCCGTCTCGGAGCGGCCAAGGGTGACAAGCTGACGTTCGACCGCGGCGATCACCGCCTCGCCAAAGGCCTCGTCACGGGTCATCAGAATCGATTGCGCGCCGACATCATGCTCGGCCTGGGCCAGCAGATCGGCAGCGATCCAGTCGGGATTGTTGTCCGGGTCTGCCATCACCAGCACTTCGGAAGGGCCGGCGATCATGTCGATGCCGACGGTTCCGAACACCTGCCGCTTGGCAGCCGCCACCCAGGCATTGCCGGGTCCCATGATCTTGGCCACCGGCTTGATGGTTTCCGTTCCATAGGCAAGCGCGGCGATCGCCTGCGCACCGCCGATCCGGTAGATCTCGTGAACACCGGCGACGCGGGCGGCGGCCAGCACCACCGGGTTGAGCGCACCTTCACGCGCCGGCACCACCATCACGATCCGTTCGACACCCGCCACCCTGGCGGGCACCGCGTTCATCAGCACAGAGCTCGGATAGCTCGCCGTCCCACCGGGAACATAGAGTCCGACCGCTTCGATCGCGGTCCAGCGCGACCCGAGCTCGACGCCCAGGCCATCCACATAGTGATCATCCTTCGGCATCTGCCGCTGATGGTGGCTGACGATGCGGTCATGGGCGAACTCCAGCGCAGACACCAGCTCCGGCGCCGTCGCCTGGTAGGCCGTCTCGATTTCATCGGCGGTGACCGCAAGGCCGAGTTGGCGCGTATTGATGCCGTCAAAGCGCTCAGTGAAATCATGCAGCGCGGCGTCGCCGCGTTCCCGGATCTCGCGAATAATGGCGCGCACATCGTTTTCGACGTCCTGGGAAACTTCGCGCTTGGTGGTCAGGAAGGCGGCAAAACGGTTCTCGAAATCCGACTGCCGGTAATCAAGCCTCAATACCACTGCCTTGCCCCCATCATCATGTCCATCGGTCTGGTCAGCCGGCGACCGGATGGCGCGGCTTGAATTTCGTTTCCCAGCCGCCGCCGATATCGGCGAACTGGACTTCTATGCAGTCAACCTCCAGGCGGATCACCGCGCCGCCGGACAACACCAGTTCGATTGCACCGGCCGGTGCTTCAGCGCCGGCGACGAAGGTCAGGGCCAGCAGCGACTGTACGGCGTCGGTGTCCTTGAGATTGATGCCGCGGGATTTGACGGCCAGAACCTGCTTGACCGCGAGCACCGCCCGGCGGCGTTCCAAAGCCTTCTTGTTCTTTCCCTCTTCCCAAACAAAGCGATTGCCTTCAAGCGTGAAGGTTCTGTCCTTGCCCGCGAAGGCGGTGTCGCCGGTCTTGAACACGGCGTCCTGCAGACAGGCGGAGATAACAGCCAGATCCGTTTCGTCAAGCGCGATCAGTTTCAGACTGTCCATGATATTCCTCGGTTAACTGTGGCGGGACGCGGTTCACCGCGAAGTATGTGCTGCACTGCAAGGTAGGTGCGGCAAGGCCAAAGCGCAATGAGCAGAAGGTTGCGGTCGTTGTTTGCGGACCGTACCAAAGGCTCAATCGCTGATGCGTTCGACCACGGCGCCGCAACTGGTCAGCTTTTCTTCCAGCCGCTCAAAACCGCGGTCCAGGTGATAGACCCGGTTGACGATCGTTTCGCCTTCGGCGGCCAATCCGGCGATGACCAGCGACACGGACGCGCGCAGATCGGTGGCCATCACCGGCGCGCCCCGGAGTACCGGTACGCCGGTCACCGTCGCGGTCTGGCCCGACAGCGATATCCTGGCGCCCAGGCGGGCCAGTTCCTGGACATGCATAAATCGGTTTTCGAAAATGGTCTCGGTGATGTGCGAAACACCGCTGGCGCGGGTCATCAGCCCCATGAACTGCGCCTGCAGATCGGTCGGAAAACCGGGAAACGGATCCGTCGTGACATCCACCGGCAGGATGTCCCCGCCATTGCGGCGGACGCGAATGCCGCCGGCTTCGGGCACGATCTCGACGCCTGCGCGGCGAATGGCAAGCAAGGCATTCTCGAGCAGGTCTACGGAGGTGTTTTCGAGCAGCACATCGCCGCCGGTCATGGCCACTGCCATGGCATAGGTGCCGGTCTCGATCCGGTCAGGAAGCACCCGGTGGCGCGCTCCGGAAAGCGAGGCAACACCATCAATGGTGATGGTCGAGGTGCCTGCGCCTGAAATTTTCGCCCCCATGGCGATCAGGCACTTGGCGAGATCCGCCACTTCAGGTTCGCGCGCGGCATTTTCAATCACCGTCTGGCCCTTGGCCAGCGTCGCCGCCATCAGCATGACATGAGTGGCGCCCACGGAGACTTTGGGGAATACGTAATGCCCGCCAGTCAGGCCCTTGGGCGCGCGGGCATTGACATAGCCGTTCTCGATGGTGATTTCGGCGCCGAGATGTTCGAGCCCGTCGATGAACAGATCGACCGGCCGGGTGCCGATGGCGCACCCGCCCGGAAGCGAGACCTTGGCCTCACCCATCCGCGCCAGCAACGGAGCGATGACCCAGAAACTGGCGCGCATCTTGGAGACAAGCTCATAGGGCGCGGTGGTGTCGACGATGGTGCGGGCGGTAAAATGCACGGTCCGGGCATAGGCACCGTCCTGTCGCTCGCGGCGGCCTTCCACGGCGATATCCGCACCGTGATTGCCCAGAATGCGCTGCAATTGCTCGACATCGGCGAGATGCGGCAGGTTTTCCAGCGTCAGCGTTTCAGCGGTGAGCAGCGAGGCGATCATCAACGGCAGTGCCGCGTTTTTCGCGCCTGAAATCGGAATGACGCCATTGAGCGGATTTCCGCCAACGATCCTGATGCGATCCATGCTGTCCTCTTGAAATAGTGACCCGCGCCTGTGCTTGGGCGAGGCGGCTTTGAAAGAAATCTGCGGCGGTGTTTAGACCATCATGGGGAATGCGGCAACACGAGGACCGGATTGGCGTCAAGCTCGATCGGTACCATTGCCATCGCGCGACACCTTGCCGGCGGCGGGCAGACCTTCGGCCTCATCGGCGCCGCCCTCGCGCCGCGCCCTGGTCTGCGCCTTGCGGCGCTGCAGATTGGCGCGCAACTGTTCGGCGCTGCGTTCGGCGCGCTTGGCGGCCTGACGTTCGGCCTCGCTCTTGTGTTGCGGCGGTGTTTTCTGGCTCATGATCCGGTCTGGATAGCGCAAAATTCATGGAAGGTGAAGATCGCACCGCCGGGACCGGCTTTGTTCCCCGGCAATGGAAGCCCATCCGCGTCTGCGAAAAACCGGCATCCTTCCACCTGTCCGCACGAGGCCTCACAGGCATTTTCACGGTTGCCGGAACAATCGCCGGTTTGTGCTTGCACTCCTGTCCAAGCTGTGGCAATAGCGGGCCGCTTCAGTCGTTTACAGCCTTTCGGGAATGACGATAGCGGATCGCGAACAGCGGCCGACCGAGACAATCCTCTGGTTGGACCTCGGGCCGGGCCTCTGGCCTGGATCGCCGATCCGGAACTGAAGCAGAGGGCTGCCGTAGCTCAGGGGTAGAGCACTCCCTTGGTAAGGGAGAGGTCGAGAGTTCGAATCTCTCCGGCAGCACCATTTTCTCGCATTGCAAATGCCGGGAATCCCAACTCTCCATTTCATCCCGTTTTTCACTTGCGATCCAATGATCAGCAAACCGGTCAATAAGTATGGGCCTATAGCCGCCCGGAAATGCCGCTATGGAATGGAATTTCCGGACAATCGGTGACTTGGAGAAAGATGTCCGCAATCTCCGGGAATGGTATGCAGCGGTAAACCTGTTCGCTATCATGTTCGCCGAACGCTTCACGGCGTGACGGCATCTGACACCGCCAGGGACCGGGCCAGATACATAAAGTTCATGATGCTCGCAGCAGCGTCACAAATGGCCCGAAAGAATGCGATGCTTGACGTCCTGTATTGGTTTTTTGGCTTAGTACTCCTGGTGACAATGACGGTGATTTTTTGCCGTCTTGTGTTTGCGCTTCCCAAATCCACGGCGCGTTCTGATACAGTTGCGAAGCCGGCGCCCGGATCCGGTCCACTGGCCGTTGCTCTGTCCGAATCAAGATCAGGCCATGAGGGACTGACCGGCATCGCTCCGCTTGAGGAAGGCGCAAATGCATTTGCGGCACGGGTCAGTCTCGCCGATGCAGCCATATCATCCATTGATGCCCAATATTATATCTGGCACAACGATCTGACGGGATATCTGCTGCTGGACGCATTGCAGCGCGCAGCAGATCGTGGTGTGCGGGTCCGGTTGCTGTTGGATGACAACGGAGTTTCCGGACTTGATTGCGAGCTGGCACATCTGGATGCCCATCCCAACATCGAGGTCCGGCTCTACAATCCGTTCAACCTGCGGCGGCTGAAGCGGCTGTCATACGGGTTTGACTTTTTTCGGCTGAACCGCCGGATGCACAACAAATCGTTTACGGTAGATGGCCATGCGACGATTCTCGGCGGGCGCAATGTCGGTGACGAGTATTTCGGGGCAGGTACATCGGCGCTTTTTGTCGATCTGGACGTTCTCGCGGCAGGCAAGGCAGTGTCCGACGTTTCAGCTGATTTTGATCGTTACTGGGCGGCCCCATCAGCCCACCCCGCAGGCGCGATCCTTGGCAAAATCAAATCGGAAAATCCGATTTGCGAAGGGCTGGCCCGGCTTCGCAAGAACCCGCGACCGAATGCATATCGCGAACTGCACGAAACACCTGACATCGTCGAAGCCCTGGCCCAGGGCGATCTGGAACTGGAGTGGACAACCGCACTTCTGGTCAGCGACGACCCGGTGAAGGGTGAGGGCGCAGTGCCGCGTGAGGATCTGCTTGCTGTGCGTCTGATGAAGGCGGTCGGGGAGATTCAATCCCGGTTCGACGGCATATCACCCTATCTGGTGCCGAGCCGGGCCGGGGTCAGGGCTTTCAAGGCACTGAAGAAACGGGGCGTCGCAGTGCGCATGCTGACGAACTCGCTGGAAGCGACCGACGTGCTTCCGGTTCATGCTGGCTACGCAAAATACAGAAAGAGAATGCTTCGCGCCGGTGTGAAGCTGTTCG
This sequence comes from Hoeflea sp., assembly GCF_039975035.1. Lineage (GTDB taxonomy): Bacteria > Pseudomonadota > Alphaproteobacteria > Rhizobiales > Rhizobiaceae > Hoeflea. The sequence continues at coordinate 47,589 of NZ_JBDWHW010000042.1, forward strand.
AATTGCGGAGCCAGGCAGCACCCAATCCACCAAGCAAGATGTTTGGGCATTTTGGGTCTTCAGGGTCAAGCCTGCACGCCAAAACCTTCGCCGTGGATGGCAAGCGCATCTTCGTCGGATCATTCAATTTCGACCCGCGATCGACAACGCTCAATGCTGAAATGGGCCTGCTGATCAACAGTGAACGGATGGCCAAAGGCATTCATGAAGCCTTCGATCGTGAACTGGCCGGCTTGGCTTGGGGTGTCGAACTGAACAACGGGCATCCCGCATGGGTTGATCTCAAGACAGGCAAAAAAACAGGTGAAGAACCCGGCTCAAATACGTTCAAGCGAATCGCCCTGGCGGTCATCGGCTGGCTGCCGGTTGAGTGGCTTCTCTGAGCGGAATGTCGCCGGTTAAGACATGTCGCGCAAAAGTGCGTCGCAATTCTTCGAGATACAAAACAAGGCGCTGACACGGGTTACCGGAACCGGTTTGCATGCGACGCGCGTCAGCTGGATGACCACTCGATTTTCTGCCGCATTTGCATGGCTGTTATTGCCTCGACGTTACGCGAAAACAGCGCAATTGACTGCCTTCCGGAACACTGGCAATTGCTCGAATCGTTCCCATATTCATTTGAATGGCGACACAGCCAGACCGTTAGGAGCCATGTCTGTATCGGAGAACAGCCGGTGTAAAACCGTGATGGGGCACGAACTGCGCTGCTGTCGCCCGCATCTGGCGCATGAACAGAGGAAATATTACTATATTTGATATGGCTCAAAATACGAAAACGGTGGACAATACAGCTACTTCGCTGAGCATTGCGACGTACAATGTTCGCAAGGCGATCGGCCGGGATTATCGACGAGACCCGAAACGTATTCTTGACTCCGTATCAGATCTGGATGTTGACATCGTCGCCTTGCAGGAAGCCGATTATCGCTTCAAGCAGCGCCAACCTATTTTCACCTCAGAACAGGTTCGGCATGTGACGTCGATGCACACTGTAGCATTGGATCACAGCCAGAACGGGCTTGGCTGGCATGGCAACATTCTTCTGGTGAATCCGAAAATAAGGATTGTCCACGCCCGTACCATCGAACTGCCCGGTCTGGAGCCCCGTGGAGGGCTGCTGGTCGATCTTGCCTATGACGGAAGGGAAATCCGGATCGTTTCCGCCCATCTTGGAATTTTCGCAGCCTATCGCCGCCGCCAGGTCGAGGTCTTGATGGAAGCCGCGGATATCGAATCGGGACGTACCACATTTGTGCTGGGAGATTTCAACTGCTGGGGGAAGTCACGGTGGAGCCTGAAGCCGTTTCGGGATTGCCTGCATGAGGCCGCCTGCGGCAAGACATTTCCCGCAGGCAATCCGGTCGCCTCGCTCGACCGGATTTTCTACACTGACCATGCGCAGTTGAAATCCTGTGGCCCGGTTTTGAACGGCTTGACTCGGGTTGCGTCTGACCACTTGCCCGTGCGTGCGCAATTTGCCATCGCGACCGCACGGAACGAAGCTGAAGAACACGCCGTGGTCGAAAAGCCCAATGCCGCCGTATCGGGCATTGGACTTTGATCCCTAACGCACGTCGCATGCAAAGGGATTCAGGCGACGCGCGTTAGCTCTTTGTTTCTGCATGTCGTTGTCGCAAAACCGCAGGACACTTTTGCGCAACATGCATGAGCCCAGCTTTCGGTCTCGCGGCTGAGCAGCGGGCGCTGACCAGCCTGGCACCGCCTTCCAAGAGCTCGCAAGAAGCCATGCATCCAAGGCATGACGGATTCAGATGAAGTCACTCTGCCGCAATATGGCTTCAGCCTTCGGCGAGCTTGTCGAGGACTGTCTCCAGCCTGGCGACCGTGCCATCGACATCGCCGAGCTTGTCGAGCCCGAACAGACCGATGCGGAAGGTGCGAAAATCGGCGGGTTCGTCACACATCAGCGGCACGCCGGCTGCAATCTGCATGCCCTCCGCGGCGAATTTCTTGCCGTTCTGGAATTCCGGATCGGCAGTGTAACTCACCACAACGCCCGGCGCCTCGAAGCCCGGCGCGGCGACCGATTTGCAGCCGTTTTCAGCAAGCAGCGCGCGGACCCTGCGGCCCAGTTGCCATTGCCGTTCGCAGGCGAGATCGAAACCGAAATCCCGGGTTTCGATCATCCTGTCGCGAAACACTTTCAGGGCATCGGTCGGCATGGTCGAATGATAGGCATGTCCGCCGCCAACATAGGCCTGCATGATGTCGTGCCATTTGCGCAAATCCACCGAAAAACTCGAACTGGTGGTCTCGCCAAGCCGTTCAAGCGCACGTTCGCCGAGCATGACAAGACCTGCGCATGGCGAGGCGCTCCAGCCTTTCTGCGGCGCCGAGATCAGCACATCAACGCCGGTTGCCTTCATGTCGACCCAGACGCAACCCGAAGCGATGCAATCGAGCACGAACAGGGCACCGACATCGCGCGCAGCTTCCGAGATCGCCTTGAGGTACTCATCGGGAAGGATGACACCCGATGACGTTTCCACATGCGGCGCGAAAATCACGGCCGGCCGCTGTTCGCGAATCCTGGCGGTGATGGTTTCAATCGATTGCGGCGCGAAAGCCGAGGTGCTTTCGTTGCCGGTCGGGGTGGCCTTGAGCACTTCTGTCTGAGCGGGAATGTCGCCCATGTCGAAGATCTGCGTCCAGCGATAGGAAAACCAGCCATTGCGAAGCACCATGACATTTGCGCCGGTCGCGAACTGCCGGGCGACCGCTTCCATGCCAAAGGTTCCGCCGCCGGGCACGATGACCGCCGCGTCGGCCTGATAGACCTCGCACAGCATGGTGTTGAGATCGGTCATGACGCCCTGGAACGTCCTGGACATGTGATTGAGGGACCGGTCGGTGAAGACCACCGAAAACTCCATGAGACCATCGGGATCCACTGGTGACGTTGTCATGTTCATACCTCTTGTTGCTCCTGCTCCGTGCCCGACTTCGCACAGTCCTGCATCCGCTATAGCCCTGTTTTGGATATGTTTGAAGGCGTGGGCCTGCGATAGATCGTCCCTGAATGGCTCGCGAAAATTCCGGCTTGCCTTTTGGCCCGAGGCGAACGCTGACGGGGAATGCCGATTTTGTCCGACTGGCGGTATCCCGGCAGCAAACCAGCGGATAGAACGGGAGCGAAGGGAGACCATCATGACCTATAGCTGTTTCACGCTCGAGATCGCCGAGCATATTGCCCATATCCGCTTCAACCGGCCGGACAAGGCGAATTCGATGACCATGGAGTTCTGGAAGGAGTTGCCGGAGGCGATCGACAGGGTTTCCAACAGCGCCGAAGCGCGGGTTATCGTGATCTCCTCGGAAGGCAAGCATTTTACCTCCGGCATGGATATCTCGGTGTTCATGAGCGGCGGACTGGACACTGATCCGGCCAACAGCCAGGTGTCGGCGGAAGCGTTCCGCCACAAGATCAAGCTGTTGCAGCAAACCTTCTGCGCGCTCGAACGCGCGCGCCAGCCGGTGCTCGCAGCAATCCAGGGCGGTGCGATTGGCGCGGGCGTCGACCTCGTCACCGCGTGTGATTGCCGCTACGCGTCCGCGGACGCTTTCTTCGCGGTGCAGGAAACCGCAATTGGCATGACCGCCGACGTCGGCACGTTTCCGCGTCTCGTGCGGCTGATCCCGGAAGGGTGGGCGCGGCAAATGGCCTATACGGCGGAACGTCTTCCGGCGGAGAAGGCCAGACAAATCGGCCTGGTCAACGAGGTGTTTGAAACACATGACGCGCTGCTGGACGGGGTCATGGAGATTGCACGCAAGATTGCCATGCATTCGCCGCTGGCAGTTTCGGGGTGCAAGGCGATGGCGAATTACGCCCGCGATCATTCGACAGCGGACGCGCTCGATTATGTTTCGGTCTGGAATGCCGCCATGTTGCGCCCCGACGACATCAAGGAAGCGTTCATCGCGCGCGGAGAGAAACGACAGCCGATCTTTGATGATCTCAAGCCGATCGGCGACTAGGCAGGCGCGAGACGGTGCCGCCTATGATTGCGGCATGACCGGAGCCTCAGGTTTGCTGATTGCTGCGCAACAAGGCCGATTCCCAGGCCAGTGCGCTGGCGACAATTTCATCGATATCGTCATGGCGCGGCGACCACTCGAGCACGGTGCGGGCCCGGGTTGAATCGGCCACGGAAGAGACGATGTCGCCGTCCCGCCGTCCGCCCAGACAGATTTCGAAATCCCGCCCACTGATGCGACGCACCGCGTCAAGCACTTCGCGCACGGTGTAGCCGCGGCCATAGCCGCAATTGGCGATCAGGCTCTCGCCGCCGGCACGCAGATAGGTCAGCGCGTCGAGATGAGCCGCGACCAGATCGGTGACATGGATAAAGTCACGCACGCAGGTGCCGTCCCGGGTTGGATAGTCCGTGCCGAAAACCTCGATTCGGTCGCGCTTGCCCATCGCCGCTTCCGTCGCGACCTTGATCAGATTGGCGGCGCCGCGCGTCGATTGACCGGTACGCCCCTTCGGGTCGGCACCCGAGACATTGAAATAGCGCAGCGCCGCATAACGGAAATCATGAGCCGCGGCTGCATCGGCCAGCATGGTTTCGGTCATCAGTTTGGAAGCGCCATAAGGCGATTGCGGTAGGGTCAAGGCGGTTTCGGTCACAGGCTGGTCACCCTCGGGGTCGCCGTAGACGGCGGCCGTCGACGAAAACACGAAATTCCTCACACCGGTCGCGATGGCGGTGCGGATCAGTCCGAGCGAATTGACCGTGTTGTTCTGGTAATATCCCAGCGGATCGGTTATCGATTCGGGCACCGAGATCGATCCGGCGAAATGAACAATCGCCTCGATGTCGTGCGCCTTGATGATTTCGGCGATGGTTTGGGTATCCGCGATATCGGCGCGGATGAGTTTGGCTTCAGGCGCCACCGCCCACTCGAACCCGGTCGACAGCCGGTCGACAACAACCACCTGTTCCCCGGCGTCGATCAGCGCCCACACCATGTGGCTGCCGATATAACCTGCTCCGCCGCTCACCAATACCGTCATGGCGTTTCCTCACTGGGATTTTCAACCGGAGAATGAACTGCAACATTCAAGAAACCGTGAACGGTGCCGTCAGGCTCCGGAGCGGAACGCAATCATGTTCGATTGTTGCTAAAGCGAGGAAATGTAACCTGCCAGCCGGCCGGCCGCTTCCTCGACATGATCGAGCCGGCGCAGGAAGCAAGCGCGCAGGAACGTGTCGCCGCCGGCACCGAACGCCGTGCCCGGCGCCAGGCCGACGCTGGCGCGGTCGACAATATCGATAGCCGCGGCACGGATGTCGGTGACGCCGTCAATGCGGAAGAACGCATAGAACGCTCCATCCGGCTTCTGGGTGACGACCCGGTTGGTGCCGGTCAAGGCGTCGCAGAACAGATCCCGCGCCGCCGTCGCCTTGGCAATTTGCGCATCAACATAGGAATCGCCCTGCTCGAGCGCAGCCAGCGCGCCTTTCTGCATGAACTGGGCAACACCGGAAGTCTGATATTGGATGCTGTTTTCGAGCACCTGAATGATCGAGGGGGGCGCAACGATCCAGCCCACCCGCCAGCCGGTCATCGACCAGTTCTTGGAAAATGTGTTGACGAAGATGATACGGTCGTTGTCGTCCATGATGTCGAGAAACGACGGTGCCCGTCCGCCCGCATAGAAGAAGCGGGTGTAAATCTCGTCGGCGATGATCCAGAGCCCATGCTTGCGCGCCAGTTCGAGGATCGCGACGAGGTCCTCGCGCGTCGCCGTCCAGCCGGTGGGGTTGGATGGCGAGTTAATGAACAGCGCCCGTGTTTTGGGTGTGATTGCGCTCGCGATCCGCTCGGGATCGATGCTCCAGCGGCCATCGGCGTAATCAAGCGTCGCCGCCACCGGAACACCACCGGACAGTTGCAGCGCTGCAGCGAAGTTGGGCCATGCTGGCGTGATCTGAATAACTTCATCGCCCGGATCGACAACGGCCTCGATGGCGATCTTGATGGCCTGCATGCCCGAACCGGTGACGCAGAAAGCGTCAAGCGGCAATTGCTTGCCAAACAGCCGGGCATGGTAATCGGCCAGAGCCTGCCGGAGTTCGGGAATACCGCGTTGCCAGGTGTAGAAGGTTTCGCCCGCCAGCAAAGCGTCAGCGGCGGGCCGGCTGATGAATTCCGGTGTGGACTCGTCACCTTCGCCGGCCCAAAGCGGGATCAGGCCCGGCTTGAGACGACCGTGATTGACCACGGTGACAATGCCGCTTTCAGGGGCTTGAATCGCGCGGCGGCTGAGACTGTCAATCTGATTCATGGCAAACTCCGTTTGCCTCTCATAACTGTTCTTGTCGATTGCCGCATCCATGACAGCGTTATCAATCGATGGATTTTTCTGATGGAACAAGTCACCGAACAAGAAAGGCCCCGGCAGTGTCGCGCCGGGGCCATCTATTCATTCTCGTCATTCACCTGCGGTTGCGCAGGCCGGCGGTGACAGCTTACTGCTTCTTCAGCAGATCCCTGATATCCGTGAGCAAGGCAATGTCAGCAGGTGGTGCAGCAGGTGCAGCCGGGGCGACTTCTTCTTCCCTGCGCATCGAGTTGACTGCCTTGACCATCATGAAAATGATCCAGGCCAGGATCAGGAAATTGATCAGCACGGTCAGGAAATTGCCGTAAGCAAGCACGGCGCCCTGCTCCCTGGCTGCATCAAGTGTCGTTGCCGTCACACCGCTCGCAAGCGGGATGAAGAAATTGGAAAAATCGATGCCGCCGAAGATGGCGCCAACAATCGGCATGATGATGTCATCGACCAGCGATGAAACGATAAGACCGAATGCGCCACCGATGATGACACCCACGGCCAGGTCCATGACGTTGCCTTTGGCGATAAACGCCTTGAATTCGTTCAGCATATGCAATCACTCCGTTTGACGCGAATTGTCCCTTATGGAAAAAAAACCGTGTGATCCGCGCGTCTCGTCCGTTCGGTTTTAGGAGTTTCTAACACAGCTGTACCAGCAGGTAACCGGCAATTTTTTATTGCAAAAGGATCGGTTACGCCGGGTTTTCCTCAACCAAAGGCTGCCTTGTCTGGCTGCTTGAACGGTCTATGCTGCGGATTGGAGGATTGGTGGGGAGCGCGAACCAATGATGCCCGGCTGGCTGGTTTTTGGATCAGCCCTTTTTTATCTGCTGATGCTGTTCGCAATTGCGACCTATGGCGACCGCTCGGCACGTCAGCGGCGGCGGCGGACTGCGGGCCGTCCGATCATCTATTCGCTCAGCCTGGCGATTTACTGCACTTCATGGACCTATTTCGGTGGTGTCGGGCTGGCGGCATCGCGCGGACTGGAATTCACCGCAATCTATATCGGCCCTATCCTGATGTTCACGCTCGGTATGCCGATCCTGCGGCGTATCGTGAATTTGGCCAAGGCCGAAAAGCTCACATCAATCGCGGATTTCATGGCGGCGCGCTACGGCAAGAGCCCGCTGGTGGCCGCACTTGTCGCCCTGATCGCCGTCATCGGCACCATTCCCTACATCGCCCTGCAGCTCAAGGCAGTCTCCTCATCGGTGGCGGTGATGGTGGACGTTGAACAGTTGCACAGGGTCACCGAGACCTTCTTCCTGTCGGACATTTCCTTCTTCGTCACCCTGGTTCTCGCGGCTTTCGCGGCGATCTTCGGCACGCGCCATACCGATGCGACCGAACACCAGGACGGCCTGATTCTCGCCATCGCCATGGAATCGCTGGTCAAGCTGCTGGCCTTCACGCTGATCGGACTGTCGGTGATGTTCGTGATGTATGACGGTCCCTGGGATCTGCTTGCCGCGGCAACCGCGCAAGCCGACGTGATGGCGGCGCTGACCTACGAGACGCCGCCGTTGCGCTGGGGCCTGCTGATCGTGCTCTCGGCTTTCGCCATCATCCTGCTGCCGCGCCAGTTTCATGTGGCCGTGGTGGAGAACCGGACGCCTGGCGAGCTGCGGCTGGCCGGATGGCTGCTGCCGTTCTACCTCATCGCCATCAACATCTTCGTTCTGCCGGTGGCCATCGCCGGCGTTCTGCAGTTCGGGTCTGGCGGCGCAAGCGACCTTTTCGTGCTGGCCCTGCCGATGGCCAATGACATGCCGATCATTGCCCTGCTGACCTTTATCGGCGGCTTCTCGGCGGCAACCGCGATGGTCATCGTCGCCTCCGTGGCGGTGGCCATCATGGTGTCCAACGACATCATTGTTCCCGTGGTGCTCAGACGGCGCTCGCGGCGTGGCCAGAGCGGCGATTTTTCCGGGCTGATCCTGATCATCCGGCGCACTGCGATTGTCGCCATCCTGCTGCTGGGATTTGCCTATTACCGCGCCGCCGATATCAATGCGGGTCTGGCCTCCATCGGGCTTTTGTCATTTGCCGCGATCGCACAGCTGGCGCCGTCGTTTTTCGGCGGATTGATCTGGCGTCAGGCCAATGCGCGCGGCGCGATTGCCGGTCTGTCGAGCGGGATTGTCATCTGGGGTTATCTGCTGATGGTTCCGAGCCTGGGCGGGCCGGACAACAGCCATGTCGCCGCGGTAATCCTGGATTTCATCATTCCGGGCACTAACAGCTTTACCGGGCCCGGGTCGGATCCGTTGTTCAACGCGGTCGTACTCAGCCTGATCGCAAACTGCCTGCTTTATGTGCTCGGATCACTGTCGCGACGCCCCAAGTCCATCGAGCGGATTCAGGCCGCTATGTTCATTCCGGAGAGCCGGAGGCTGACCAATTCGGGCCGGAGCTGGAAGACCAAGGTAACCGTCGCGGACCTGAAGCAGACAATCAGCCGCTATCTCGGCCATGAGCGGACAGAACGATCGTTTCATTCGCACGAACGCGCCATTGGCCGCTGGATCAATGCCGACGACCCCGCCGACATGGGGTTGTTGCGGTTTGCCGAACAATTGCTGGGCAGCGCCATCGGATCGGCCTCGGCGCGACTGGTGTTGTCGCTGCTGTTCGAACGCGCCGATGACATACCCGGCGACACCGCCCGGCTTCTCGATGAAGCCTCCGAAGCGCTGCAATACAACCGCGATCTGCTGCAAACCGCGCTTGGGCAGATGAACCAGGGCATCACGGTTTTTGACAGCACCAACCGGCTAACGGTCTGGAACAAGCGATTCCGCTCCTTGCTGGAACTGCCCGAACAAGTGGGCCAGGTCGGATTTCCGCTGGAAAACATCATCTCGATGCTGATTGAACGCGGTGACATCAAGGCCGGCGAGGAACAGGACGTCGTCGATCGCTTTCTTGTCATGGATGCCGCGTTTTCGCTGACCATCGGGCCCGAAAAGAGGATCATCGAGATACGATCGAACCCGATGCCCGACAGCGGCATCGTGACAACCTATGCCGACATCACCGAGCGGGTCGCCGCCGACATGGCGCTCAAACAAGCCAACGAGACACTCGAACAAAGGGTCACCAAACGGACCGCCGAACTGACGCGGGTGAACCGCGAGCTGGAGAAGGCGCAACTGACGGCGGAAGAGGCGAATATCGGCAAGACACGGTTCCTGGCCGCAGCAGGGCATGACATCCTGCAGCCGCTCAACGCCGCCAGGCTTTATTCCTCGACGCTGGTGGAGCGGCTGGGCAATTCACCCGACCAGAAGCTGGTGCAGAACATCGATTCCTCGCTTGAATCGGTGGAGGCCATTCTCGGCGCGGTGCTGGATATCTCGCGGCTCGACACGGGCGCGATGAAACCGCAAGTGGCAAGCTTCCCGCTCAATGAGCTGTTGCAACGGGTGGTCACCGACTTCGCACCGGTGGCGCGGGAGAAAAATCTCCGGTTCACGGTGATGCCGACAAGCGTGTATGTGCGCTCCGATCCCAACCTGCTGCGCCGGCTGGTGCAGAATTTGGTGTCGAACGCGATCAAATACACCCGCGAAGGGCGGGTGCTGGTCGGTGTACGGCGCCGCGGCGACAAGGTACTCATCCAGGTCATCGACACCGGCATCGGAATTCCCTCGACCAAGTTCCGAACCGTATTCCGCGAATTCGCCCGGCTTGAGGAAGGCGCACGCACAGCCTCCGGACTGGGTTTGGGCCTGTCGATTGTCGATCGCATCGCCCGCGTTCTCAAGCATTCGGTCGATATTGCCTCACAGTCCGGAAAAGGCACCGAATTCCGGGTGGAGTTGCCGCTTGAAACCAATATCAAACGCATACAGGAACAACCCAAACGCGCCGGCGCTGATGGCGTGAACACCAATCTGAAGGGACTTCGGGTGCTCTGCATCGACAACGAGCCCAAGATTCTGGAAGGCATGGTGCTGCTGTTGAGCGGATGGGGCTGCGTGGTGCTTGCATGCGGTTCGTTCACGGAGAGCCTCAAGATTGCCGAAACCGAGGATGCACCCGACGCCATTTTCGCCGATTATCACCTCGACGACGGCACCGGACTCGAGACAATCGTCGCGCTTCGCAAATTGTGGAAAACGGATATCCCGGCCCTTCTGGTCACCGCCGACCGGTCCCCAGAGGTCCGCGCCGCCGCCGAAGCCGACCGCATCGCCATTCAGAACAAGCCGATCAAGCCAGCAGCCCTCAGGGCCTTCCTCAATCAGGTCACGGTCACCCGGCGCACCGCCGCGGAATAGAGCCACAGCGCTGCACTTCGGGCCGGACAGGCAGCATTACGGATCAATCGGTCTGGTTGAGGACTTCCGCACCAATCTTGGAAAGATGGATGACCGCCTGGGTGCGGCTGTCCACGCCGAGCTTTTGCAGCACCGCCGACACATGCGCCTTGATGGTGGCCTCGGACACGCCGAGCTCATAGGCAATCTGCTTGTTGAGCAGGCCTTCGGCCAGCATCCCGAGCACCCGGCCCTGTTGCGGCGTCAGGGTTTGAATGCGGGCAATCAGGCTTGCGATTTCCGGGTCGTGCTCTGATCCGAGATCGACGTCGGGCGGGGTCCAGATACCGCCATCAAGCACCGTGCGCACGCCCTGGCGGATCTCGTCGATGCTGGCGGATTTGGAGATGAACCCGGATGCGCCCAGTTCGAGCGCTCGCCGCATGGTTGGCGGATCGTCGGAGGCCGACACCACCACAACCGGCAGGCTGGAAAATTCCGCGCGGAAAGCAATCAGCCCGGACAACCCCGAGACCCCGGGCATGGTCAAATCCAGAAGGATCAGATCAGCCTCGGGGTGAGCCCCGGCTTTCTTGCGGGCGCCCTCAAGATCGCCGGCTTCGAGAATCTCAATACTGTCGCCGATCCCCTCCAGGGCCTGGCGCATCGCCCCCCGAAACAATGGATGATCGTCGGCTATGATGAATGTCAATGGCGCCATGCGCTCCCCCCTCCCGACCGCGTTGCCGCGGCGAACCCGGTCAAAGACGCGGATTGTGAAAAACACTCTAGCGGCGCGCCATGCATTCGCGCAAGTGTGACAGACGGATGACGGACCAGAGAGCACTCCGGGCTTTTCCCGGAGCTGGAATCGGCAGGATCGGGCAGAGTGCCGCAGGCGGTCGGGTGAACCCGGTTTCAGGTCCGGTCGGGGATCGGCTCTGACGGGATTTTCGGTTTGTCTTCAAAATCCCTTTGCAACTCTTCAACCATCCCGAAAAAGCGGCGCATCACTTTTTCCATGGCGCCAAGAGCCCGATCCAGTTCGGCTTCGTCGGGAATTTCGGATGTGCCGGCGGACGGAGCCATGGCATCAAGACGTTGCTCCAGTTCGCTGACGCGGGCTGAAAGATCTGTCAGGGTTTGCTCGAAAGCGCGGCGTTCGTCTGCGGCCAGTCTGCACACCAGTTGATCTGCCTTTTCGGAGCAAATCGACATCTCGCCGGTCAGCGTGTCCATGCGGACAAAGCCGTTTTCCGTCTTTTCCATGGTGAAACGGTTTGCTATCGGCTCTTGCGAGAAGGCCTGAGCGGATATCAGCAGCGCCAAAGCGGGGACACACAGCATTGCAAAACGGGTCATGACGGTACACTCCTGTTTAGCCTGTCATGGCACGCAATAACGACAGAATCGAGAACAGTTCCCGAAAGTCGCGCCCAAAAGCGTTTTTCAGGGGCATCGCAACAGACAAGCGAGACATTCAGCCATGCATGCGACAATCTACAAGATCACACCGGATGCGCTCTGGCGCACTGCAGAAACCAAAGGCCGCTTTACCGGCGCGCCGGTGGACCTGGCCGACGGCTTCATTCATTTCTCAACCCGCGACCAGGCGATAGAAACAGCCAAACGCCATTTCAGCGGACAGACCGACCTGCTGCTGGTTGCCGTCGACGCCAGCGCTCTGGGCGAGAATCTGGTCTTCGAGACCTCGCGCGGCGGCGCCCTGTTTCCCCATCTCTACGCGGACATGCCGCTGTCGGCGGTCAAATGGGTCAAGCCGCTGCCGCTCGGACCGGACGGACAGCATGCGTTTCCGGACATGGAGCCATGAGCAGCCTTTTCGACAGTGTTGCCCGCAAAGCCCTGTTCACGCTTGATCCGGAAACCGCGCACGGACTTTCAATCTCGGCCCTGAAGAGCGGGATGGTGCCCGGATGCGGGGCCGTTCGCGATCCGCGTCTGGCGGTGAACGTTGCCGGCCTCGCATTTCCCAATCCGCTCGGCATGGCGGCGGGGTATGACAAGAATGCCGAAGTTCCGTCGCAACTGGCACGTCTGGGGTTCGGCTTTGTCGAAGTCGGTACACTGACCCCCAAACCGCAAGCGGGCAATCCCAGGCCGAGGATCTTCCGTCTGGTGAAGGATCATGCCGTGATCAACCGGCTGGGGTTCAACAACCAGGGCCATGCCGAAGCCCATGCCCGGATTTCCGGGCGGCGGCGCGAGGGTATTCTCGGGATCAATATCGGCGCCAACAAGGATAGCAGCGATCGTGCGGGTGATTATGTCGCCGGCATCTCCTGTTTTGCCGATGTGGCGGACTATTTCACCGTCAACATCTCCTCGCCGAACACTCCGGGACTGCGCAACCTGCAGTCCCGTGCGGCGCTGTCGGACCTCCTGAGCCGGGTGTTAGCCGAGCGCGACGCGAAGGCCAGACGGATTCCGGTTTTTCTCAAGATCGCGCCGGATCTGAGCGAACCCGACCTTGACGACATCGCCGCGGAATGCCTGGCGCAGAAACTCGACGGGGTCATCGTGTCCAACACGACGCTGTCGCGCACCGGGCTCTCCGCCGATCCGAAGACAGGCGAAGCCGGCGGGCTCTCCGGACGACCGGTCTTCACGCGCTCGACGATCGTGCTCGCCAAGATGCGGCAACGGATTGGCGCGGACATGCCGCTGATCGGCGCCGGCGGTATCGACAGTGCGGAGACGGCTGCGGAGAAGATGCGCGCGGGCGCTGATCTTGTTCAGCTCTACACCGGGTTCATCTATGGCGGACCGTTGCTGCCCGAACGGATCCTGCGGGGTCTGGCGCTGATTTGCGACCGCGAAACCCTGGCGCGGCTTTCTAACCTGCGTGATTTAAAAACCTCGCATTACGCCGCGATGGCCATTCCGGAGTAGGTCAGGCGGCGCCGAAGGCCCGGTCCATGCGGCGCGGCAGGATTGCCAGCAGTGTAAATCCTCGGGCAGCCAGAAACACATTCAGGGAGATCCAGAGCCCCTGATTGCCGAGGACTTCCGTCAGCGCGAGCGACAGGATGATGAACAAGGCGAGCGAGAGCAGCATCATGTTGCGCATGTCGCGCGACCATGTGGCGCCGATATAGACGCCATCCATTTCGAAGGCGAGCACACCCGCAAGCGCGGTCAGCGCCGCCCAGAACAAATATGTGCCTGCCTCCTGGCGTACGGATTGAAGCGTCGTCATCCATTCAACCACCGTTGCCCCGAACAGCAGGAAGAACACCGTGGTGAAACCCGCGAGTGCGAATCCCCAGACAAGGGTCAGCTTCACCGCCTTGGCGAAGGCCGGTCTGTTGCGCGCGCCGATCGCACGTCCGGCAATCTGCTCGGCGGCTGTGGCGAAGCCATCGAGATAGTAGCCCGCGACCATGAAGAAATTCATCAGGATGGCGTTGGCCGCCAGTGTGGTTTCGCCGAACCCCGCACCCATGCGGGTGAACCAGGCGAAGGCCGCGACAAGCGCAAACGAGCGGATCATGATGTCGCCGTTGAGCGCCATCAGTTTCATGATCGAAGACCTGTCGATGATCCGGTGCCAGGACGGGCTGTCGTGGCGGTCAAATCTGTGATGGATGATCCAGAAGCCAACCGCGCAACCTGTGATCTCGGCCATCACCGTGGCTGCGGCAACGCCCTTGAGGCCGAAGTCGAGGCCCAGCCCGAGCCAGATCGACAGCACGATATTGGTGCCGTTGATGATCGTTTGCAGGAACAGGCCGGTTCCGCCCATGCCACGCCCGAGCACGTAGCCAAGGATGGCGTAATTGGCGAGTGCCGCGGGCGCCGACAGCGCCCGGATGACGAGATAGGTCGAGGCGGCGGCGGCGACTTCACCCTCGGCCCCCAGCAAGGGCAGACCAACCGTCAGCAACAGTGGCGTGGCGGCAATGATGGCCAAACCCGCGGCAACCGAAATCATCAGCGATCGCCAGAAGACCGCCTGCTCTTCGGTTGGATCGCCCCGGCCCATGGCTTGCGCAACAAGGCCTGTGGTCGAAGAGCGCAGGAAATTGAAGGTGGTGAACACGAGATCAAACAGGATCGCGGCCATTGCCAGCCCGCCGATCAGCGCCGCATCGCCCAGCCGCCCGACGACTGCGGTGTCGACCAGCCCGAGAAGCGGTGTGGTGAGGAACGCCAGCGTCATCGGCACCGCAATGGCAAGCACCATGCGGTTGTTGACCTCAAAGGCTCTGATTTTCGGAGCCTCGGTCTGCGCGTCTTGAAGCTGCATGCAAATGTCCGCTTGCTGGAAATGATTCGGACTCAAATCGAGGAGAAAATAGACCGGGGGGAGCAGAAAGCCTATCGGGAGATATGGACGAATTCGCAACCGTGGGCCACAACACGGGTGATGCCGCACTTGCCGATTGTCCATGCTCCAGCCTATGACGCCGGATTTGCTCCGGGCCACCGGTTTCCCATGGGAAAATACACGCGGCTGATGGAATTGATCGAAGAAACCGGTCTTGGCTCCATGGCGAGGTTTCATAGGCCGGCGCCTGCGGCGGCTGCATGGCTGGAACTGGCGCATCACCGGCTCTATGTGGATCAGGTGCTGGCCTGCAATGTGCCCGCGCTCATCGAACGCGAGATCGGCTTTCAGGTCGATGAACGGGTGAGCCTGCGCGCCAGGCTGGCGACGGCAGGTACAGTCATGGCCGCGCGGCTGGCGCTCGCCGAAGGCATTGCCTGCAACACCGCCGGTGGCAGCCACCATGCGCGGCGTGCGCAAGGTGCCGGATTCTGCACCTTCAACGATGTCGCGGTGGCTGCACAGCTGCTTCTCGCCGATGGCGAAGCCGGTCGGGTGCTGGTGCTCGATCTTGATGTGCATCAGGGCGATGGCACTGCCGAAATCTGCAATGGCATCGAGGCGATCCGCACCGTTTCAATGCATGGAGAGAAAAACTACCCGGTGCGCAAACAGATCTCGACGATCGATGTCGCCCTGCCCGATAATCTGCGTGACGAGGCCTATCTGGAGACGCTTGACTGGCTGTTGCCGCGAACGGTTGAAGGCTTCGTGCCGGATCTGGTTTTCTACAATGCCGGGGTCGACCCGCATGAAGAAGACCGGCTTGGTCGATTGTCGCTAACCGACCAGGGCTTGAGGGACAGGGACCGAAAGGTGTTTTCGTTCTTCCGTGAGCGCGGCATTGCAATCGCATCGGTGCTTGGCGGCGGCTACAGCCACGACATCGACGCAATTGCCCGGCGGCATCTGCTGACCTTCGAGGCGGCGCTGGAATTCGTCTGAGACTATTTGCGCAGGCTGAACAGCCGGATGATGATGAAGACCGGGATCACCACGCCGGCGCCAAGCGCAAGATATCCGCCGAAGCGACCGAGTGCGGCAAAACCGGTTTCCCAGAGATTGACCAGAAAATCCCGGACGATGAACAGGATGTCGACCGGGTACCAGTTGAAGGCGGCCATGACCACACCGACGACAAAGGATGCGACAAGCAGTTTGAGCGCGGTGCGACCGGGTGTGTCGCCCAGAAAACGTGTCAGACCATTGCTCATGCCGGCGATTCCCAGTTTGCGTTCCGCTTTCACTTAATCATGACAGCCTCGCCGGACAAGCCTGTTACCGCGGCGCGTCGATCATTGCCTCAAGCGTTTCAAGCCGGTCAGCCTCGCCGGGCGGCTTGTCCCAGCGCAACCGGCTGATGCGCGGGAACCGCATGGCGACGCCGGATTTGTGCCGGTTTGAGCGATTTATCCCTTCAAAGGCCACCTCGAACACCAGCCCTTTGTCCGGTCCGGCGCGGACCGAACGCACGGGACCGAAGCGCTCGATCGTGTTTTCGCGGACATATTTGTCGATCTGCAGGAGTTCCTCGTCGGTGAAGCCGAAATAGGCCTTGCCGACGGGCACAAGTTCGCCGGGCTCGCGCCAGACCCCGAAGGTGTAGTCGGAATAATAGCCCGAGCGCTTGCCGTGGCCGCGCTGGGCATACATCAGCACCGCATCGACGAGAAACGGATCGCGCTTCCATTTGTACCACTCCCCCTTCGGTCGGCCCGGCAGATAGGGCGAAGCCTTGCGCTTGATCATCACCCCCTCGATCACCGCGAAAGGCGGATTGGCGCGCAGTTCGGCAAGTTCATCCCAGGTTTTGAATTGCAGCAATTGCGAGCAATCGAAGCGCATCGGATCAAGCCCCGAGACAAAAGCCTCGAGCCGTGCGCGGCGTTCGAGGAAGGGTCGAGCACGCAGATCCTCCGGACCGTCCTGCAGCACATCATAGGCGCGGAAGAACGCCGGGTGGTCGCGCAGCTGTTTGGCGCTCACCGTCTTGCGATTGAGACGCTGCTGCAGATCGGAGAAACTGCCGGTTTCGACACCCTCCCCGTTTGGACGCGCGACCAGCAATTCGCCGTCGAGCGCGCCTTCAAAGGCAATAGCGTCGACCAGATCGGGAAATGTTGCGGAGATATCGTCCCCGGTCCGCGTATAGAGCCGGCTGACACCGCGCTCGGATGTCGCCTGCACGCGAATGCCGTCCCATTTCCATTCGGCCGTGAAGTTAGCCGGATCAAGCTTGTCAAAATCACCCGGGTCGATGGCGTGTGACAACATCGCAGGTCGGAACGGGGCAGCTGCCGCATTGACCGGTTTGGCACCAACTCCTTCCAGCCAAGCGAAAAGGTCCTGATAAGGTGGCGTCAGCCCGTGCCAGAGCTCCTCGATCTCATTGACATCACCCCCTCCGAACCCGGCCAGCGCCTGCTTTAGCAAACGGCTGGACAATCCCATGCGGAAACCGCCGGTGACCAGTTTCAAAAGCGCGTAGCGGCCCTTCGGGTCAAGCCGGTCGAGCCAGCCCTCGATGAGGTTTGGACCTTCCCTGCGCGACGATGCCTGCAACGTCTCGACCACCTCGGCCAGACCCGGAGCGTCGTTACGTCCGGCCACAGCCTTTTGCTTTGACGGCCAGGCAAGCGCGATGGTTTCGGCCAGATCGCCGACATAATCATAGGAATAGCCGAACAGTTCGGGATCCATGCGGGTGGAGATCAGTTCGCGCATCTGTGCCGGCTTGACCGAAGGAATGGCGAGGTCGCGGGCAAGTGCCGCCAGCGCATAACCGCGCTCCGGATCGGGTACGGTGCGAAAATAATCCTGCAGCAGCGCGAGTTTGGCATTGCGCGACGGCGTGAACGCCAGCATGTCGAGAAGATCGGCGAAGCGGTTCACGGTTCAATCACCCTCATCTTCGTAGCCGACCAGATGCAGCGGCTTTGCCGGAATGCCCTGCAATTCGCACCAGCGCACCAGCGCTTCCTCGCGGCCATGGGTCACCCAGACTTCGCCGGGGGAAACGGCCTGGATTGTTTCGGCCAGTTCGTCCCAGTCGGCATGATCGGAAATCACCAGCGGCAGCTCAACGCCGCGCTGACGAGCCCGCGCCCGCACCTGCATCCAGCCGGAAGCGAAGCTGACCAGCGGATCAGGAAAACGCCGCGCCCATTTGTCGCCGAAGGCTGAAGGCGGGCCGAGCACGATGGCGCCGGCAAAATCCCCCTTGCCACTCGCTTCCACCGTGGCCGGTCGCAGATCGCCGAGTGCGATGCCCTGGCTTTGGTAATAGTCACAAAGTTTTTCAAGCGCACCGTGAATGAACAGCGGCTTGTCGTATCCGGCATCGCGGATCAGACGGATCACCCGTTGCGCCTTGCCCAGCGAATAGACCCCGACCAGATGCGCCCGATCCGGATTGCGGTTGACCGAGCGCAACAGGCGCTGAATTTCAACTGCAGCATCAGGATGACGAAACACCGGCAAGGCAAAGGTGGCCTCGGTGATGAAGACATCGCAAGCCACCGGCTCGAAGGTGGCACAGGTCGGATCCGGCCTCGGTTTGTAATCGCCCGAAGCGACAATGCGCAGCCCGTCCTTCTCGACCGCGATCTGGGCTGATCCAAGCACATGGCCTGCCGGATGGAACCGCACAGTCACATCCCTGATGCGGATCGCTTCGCCCAGACCTGCGGACTGGGTGGTAGTCGCATGGTCCGCGCCGTAGCGGATCGCCATGATGTCGAGTGTCTCGGGCGTGGCCAGCACATGACCATGACCGGCGCGGGCGTGGTCAGCATGGCCATGGGTGATCAGCGCCCGGTCGACGCCGCGCACCGGATCGATGTAGAAATCGCCCGGCGGACAATAAAGCCCCTCGCGGCGGGGAATGAGCAGTTGTTCCGGTTTGAGCGTCATCCCATCAAGTTAGGGCGGCAACAGGCCAAGCGAAAGGGCTTGCGTTTTCCAGCGCTCGGCAGCATAGGCTGAACGGCAATTCCGCATCCGGTTCCTACATGACATCCTACCAGCTTTCCTCGGGCGATCTGACTGCTGATCGCCGCGCCCATTATGCTTTGCAGTATGCAGAGGGCGGTGATCTGTGCGCAGCCATCGACCTGCAGACGCAGGCGCTGGAACTCGCCCACAGCTGGGCGGCGGGCTGGCACCAGCTCGCGCGGTTCCGCGAAAAGGCCGGCGACTTGACCGGCGCGGCTGAAGCCTGGCGCACGGTGCTGGCGTTGTCACCGGTGGACATATTCGGCGCGGGCCTGAAACTGTCACTGACCGGGCAGGCCGAAACGCCGCCGGTTCCGCCGGCTGAATATGTCGAGGCGCTGTTCGACGGCTATTCGGATCGCTTCGACACCGCCCTGGTGAACAATCTGGGCTACTGCGTGCCGCAACGGCTGATGGCGCTGCTGAGCGAGGTCGCGGGCGCCGGCACCCACTTCGCCAAGGTAATCGACCTCGGCTGCGGCACCGGATTGTTCGGCGAGCGAATCCGGCTCAAGACCTCCTGGCTTGACGGCTATGATCTGTCGCAGGGCATGCTGGCGAAGGCCGCTGAAAAAGGTGTCTACGATCATCTCGGGCAAGCGGATATCGGCTTCGGTTTCCAGCCGGACGGACCTGCCTTTGAGGTCAAGGCCGACCTGGTGGCTGCCTCGGATGTGTTTGCCTATTTCGGTGATCTGGACGGCGTCATCGGCATTGCCTCGGATCTGGTCAGACCCGACGGACTGCTGGCTTTTTCCTGCGAAGCGGGACGCGAGGGAGCCGACTGGCTGCTGCAGACCTCGTTGCGCTACAGCCATGGCGAAGCCTATTTGCGCAATCTCCTGGACCGGCACGGCCTGATCGTCGAACGGCTGGAGCGCGAACCAATCCGCCGCGATGGCGCGGAGACGATCGAGGGCTATCTGATCATCGCCCGCAGACAACCCCAACAGAGGCCATTTGCCGGCATCTTGCCGGAGATGATCGCCGGCTCTGAAGAGTCGGCTGACTTGACGGATCAATTGTCAGTGTTGATCAGTCCTTTCTGACGGGATCAGACATCTGGCAACCGCGACCGGTGCAGTTCGGCTTGGAGTGGCCGCATTGATGCACTACATTGAACGCCGTGATAGCCGATTCCGCACCAGTCACCGACACCACCGGTTTGCAACTGTCCGAGCCGTTTCGCGGTTGGTTCACCAGTCGTGGATGGCAGCCGCGCGCGCATCAGCTGGAACTGCTGGCCGAAACCGCCAAAGGGCGATCGATGCTGCTGATCGCACCCACCGGGGCCGGCAAGACGCTGGCCGGTTTCCTGCCGAGCCTGACCGAGCTGACCGCGCGCGGCAAACCCAAACCCGGTGCCGCCGGGTTCAGATCGCTGCACACGCTCTACGTCTCGCCGCTGAAGGCGCTGGCGGTGGACATCGAGCGCAATCTTGCACGCCCGGTCGAGGAGATGGGTCTGCCGGTGCGGATCGAGACCCGGACCGGCGACACGCCGCAATCCAAACGCGCCCGGCAGCGCAGCGATCCACCCGACATTCTGCTGACCACGCCGGAGCAGGTGTCGTTGCTGATTGCCAATCAGCACGCCGAACGGCTGTTTTCCGGCTTGCGCTATGTGATCTTCGACGAGCTGCACTCGCTGATTGCCTCAAAGCGCGGTCATTTGCTGTCTCTGGCGCTGGCGCGGCTGCGCAAGCTCGCTCCGGGCCTGCGCACCATCGGACTGTCCGCGACGGTTGCCGATCCTGAAGAGCTGCAGCGCTGGCTGGTGCCGCAATCGCCTCTCACTGATGCGCTTTCCGGACGGATCACGGTGGCCGGCGGCGCCAGTCCGGTGATCACCATTCTCGAGAGCGCCGAGCGCATACCCTGGTCAGGGCATTCGGCGCGCTACGCCATCCCCGACATCTACCAGACCATCAAGGATCATCGGACCACACTGATTTTCGTCAACACGCGCAGCCAGGCCGAATTGCTGTTCCAGGAGCTATGGCGGATCAATGACGACAGCCTGCCGATTGCGCTGCATCACGGGTCGCTGGACGCGGCGCAACGGCGGCGGGTGGAAGCCGCCATGGGTCGCAACGAACTGCGCGCCGTGGTCGCCACCTCGACGCTGGATCTGGGGATTGACTGGGGTGATGTCGATCTGGTCGTGCATGTCGGCGCGCCCAAGGGCGCAAGCCGGCTGGCGCAGCGCATCGGCCGCGCCAATCACCGCATGGACGAGCCAAGCCGGGCGATCCTGACACCGGCCAACCGGTTTGAAGTGCTTGAATGCCAGGCCGCGATCGATGCCAATTATGTCGGCGCGCAGGACACGCCATCGGGCGGCGATGGTGGGCTGGATGTGTTGGCCCAACATGTACTCGGGATGGCAGCGGCTGCGCCTTTCGATGCGGATGAGCTTTTTGCAGAGGTCACCAGTGCCGCGCCCTATGCCTGGCTTGACCGCGACACTTTCGGCAAGGTCATCGATTTCGTCGCCACCGGCGGCTATGCGCTGAAAAGCTATGACCGGTATGCCCGTATCCGCAAACGTGCTGATGGTTTGTGGCGGATCTCGAACCCGCAGGTGGCGCAACAATACCGGCTCAATATCGGCACCATCATCGAGGCGCCGATGCTCAATGTGCGGATGATCAGCCGCAAAAACGGCACGCTGTCGGGACGTGGGGGGCCGGCGCTGGGCAAGGTCGAGGAGTATTTTCTCGAAACCCTCGCACCGGGGGATACGTTCCTGTTTTCGGGAAAAATTCTCAGATTTGAAGGAATCCGGGAAAACGAATGCCTGGTGTCGAAAGCCTGGGATCAGGATCCCAAGGTGCCGGCCTATGCCGGCGGCAAGTTTCCGCTGTCGACCTATCTGGCAGAGATCGTCCGCGCCATGATCGCGGATCCGGGCAAATGGGGCGCCCTGCCCGATCAGGTGTCGGACTGGCTGCGGATGCAACAGCAGGTCTCGCAACTGCCGGCAGAAGACAGTCTGCTGATCGAGACCTTTCCAAGAGCCGAACGGCACTACATGGTATTTTATCCCTTTGAAGGCCGCGTTGCGCACCAGACGCTCGGCATGCTGCTGACCCGGCGGCTCGAACGATTGGGCGCCCAGCCGCTCGGCTTTGTGGCAACAGATTATTCGCTTGCGGTCTGGGCGCTCGAGGACATGGGCGCAATGATCTCGGACAGGCGTCTCGATCTCGGCCAGCTGTTTGACGAAGACATGCTGGGCGACGATCTTGATGCCTGGCTGAACGAATCCTGGCTGCTCAAGCGCACGTTTCGCGCCTGTGCGGTGATCTCCGGCCTGATTGAGCGGCGGCATCCGGGCAAGGAGAAGTCGGGCCGGCAAGTCACGGTGTCGGCCGATCTGATCTATGACGTGCTGCGTAGCCACGAACCGGACCATATCCTGCTCCGCGCGACCCGGGCTGACGCGGCGCAAGGGCTTTTGGATATTCAGCGGCTCGGCGCTATGCTCAAGCGAATCAAGGGCCATATAAGGCACCGGGCGCTTGAGCACATCTCGCCGCTGGCTGTTCCGATCATGCTGGAAATCGGTCGTGAGCCGGTTGCTGGCGAGGCGCATGAGAGCATTTTGGCCGAGGCGGCGGAAAATCTGCTTGCCGAAGCGCGAAACCTGACTTGAACGGAGCACCGATGCACGCAGCCACCGCGGCGCTCAAAGCCGATGCCGGACCATCGGTTGTCGAGATCGATGTCAACGGGACCCTTGTGCTGTGTGACCGCGTCGGAGTGCTTTGGCTGCCGGCAAGCCGCGCACTGGTGGTCTCAGACCTGCATCTGGAGAAAGGAGCAGCCTTCGCACGGCGCGGCATGCTGTTGCCGCCCTATGACACTGCCGCGACACTCATCCGCCTTGGCGGGGCGATCGCCCGCTATGACCCGCGACTGGTCATCTGTCTGGGCGACAGTTTTCACGACCGCGGCGGATCAGAGTATCTGCCTGATCCGTACAGGCAGGATTTGCGGGCCTTGCAGCGGGGCCGGGACTGGGCCTGGATCGAGGGCAATCATGATCCTGAAAAACCGGTGGGGCTGGACGGTGCCTGGTACAGCGAACTCCATCTTGAAACCCTGGTGTTCCGGCATGAACCGCAGCGTGGCGCCGCCGACGGCGAAATCGCCGGACACCTGCATCCGGCAGCGCGCGTGGTGCGACGCGGCAAGGGCGTGCGCAGGCCCTGTTTCGCCAGTGACGGCAAACGGGTGGTGATGCCTGCCTTCGGCTCGACCACCGGGGGGCTTGAGTTGCGCCATCCCGCCATGCGCGGATTGTTCGAGCAAAGTGCACTCATTGCCCATCTGCTGGGCAGCAAACGGATCTATTCCGTTGCGTTCAATCGCATGAACGGTTGAACCGCCGGCTTTGAATGCGGGGTTCGTTTGCGCGCGCCCGTCGGCTCAGTCCTTGCGGAAGATCACGCTTGCAAGCCACCCCGTTACGGTCGCCAGAAAAACGGCGAAGACGCCGTAGGCCAGTCCGTAGAGATGCGCGAAATTGTAGATGAACTGCTCGAGGCCGGTTTTGACCACCCGGAGCGGAATCACCTTTTCCATGACAAACTGGTTGTTCTTGTACAGAACCGCGCGGACCGTGTGGACGCCGACGGGGATGTTGGCTGGAAGTCGCACCGAGGCGCGGAACAGGGATTTGGAAATGAAGCGAACGCCGGTCGGATCGCGCTGATAAAGTCCGGAAGTCTGTTTGATCCGGCGCAACGCATCGCGGAATTCGCTAACACGGGATCCATCTCCGATGCCGCCGGTTGGAACCAGGCGAATGTTGTTGATGCCGATATAGCGTGACCCAAGTTCCATCGTACTGGCCACGTTGGCCAGAGGCCGTGTGCTCGACATCGAATAGGACGCCGGGATTGGTTCGAAACTTATCGAATGCCGGTTGATCCAGATCCCCGCCACTCGTTCCTTGCGGCGTACGGTGGTGGCTTTGCGCGGTCCTTCAAGCGCCACCACGACATCATAGGCCCAGGTGGAAAGCAGCAATTCATCGGCGCCGTCGATTGCGCCGAACACGGTGATGTCGGCGCCGGAAAAATCCGAGGAGATGGCGATCTCGTTGGTGGAGATGCCAATATCGATCCGCTCGGAAAATTTGTCGTTGATCGTGACAGTCGGATCGGCGAGCTGGGCCGCTGCCGGCAAGCACAGGAACAGGGAAACTGCAATCGATAGAGCCGCGGAGCGCATCAGAAACCTATGCTCCCGCTGACAACGGAGTATATTTCATCGGGCGGCAACACCAGGCCCAGTCCAAGACGGATACCGACACCCAGCACAAGCAGCGCAAGGCCGGCGCGCAATTGCTCTCCGCGCATTTTCTGACCTACCCGGACGCCGTATTGCGCGCCGATGACGCCGGCAGTCATCAACAGCCAGGCCAGCACGATATCAACAGAGTAGTTGGTCGCCGCCTGCACGATTGTGGTGAAGGCGGTTACGAATATGATCTGAAAAAGCGATGTGCCGATCACGACATTGGTCGGAATACGCAACAGATAGATCATCGCCGGCACCATGATAAAGCCGCCGCCGACACCCATGACAGACGTCAGGATGCCAATCAAAAACCCGAGCAGGATCACCGGTATGACGCTGAGATAGAGCTTTGAACGCTTGAACCGCATTTTGAACGGCAGCCGGTGGACCCAGTTGTGCTGTCCTGGCTTGCGCATCGACACCGGCTGGTTTTTGGCGGCGCGGCGCAGCGAGATGACGCTTTCCCACAACATCAGTCCACCGATCGAACCCAGGAACACCACGTAGAGCAGCGAGATGATCAGATCGAGCTGACCAAGCCGGCGCAGCATCGAGAAGATCTGGATGCCCACGGTGGCGCCGGCCAGACCGCCGACCAGAAGCACAAGCCCGAGTTTGATATCAAGCGTTCCCCGGCGGAAATGAGACAGCGCACCTGAAATCGACGACGCCACAACCTGATTGGCGCCGGTGGCGACAGCCACGACGGGCGGTATGTTGTAGAAAATCAACAACGGTGTAATGAGAAACCCGCCGCCAACACCGAACATGCCGGACAAGAAACCCACAGCCGCGCCCATCCCGAGGATGACGAAGATATTGACCGACAATTCAGCGATCGGCAGGTAAATTGTCACCTTGCGCTCCCGGACGTCAAAGGCTGGGAAAAAGGGTTAAGCCAGGCAACGCCTGATACATTCGTATTGCGCGTTTCGACCGCTCAAGTCAAATCGGAATGGTCAGTATCGCGTTGAAACGGAAGCTTTTTGCGGATCTTTTCCTGGCCGCTGACAAAGATCGCTGGCCGCGGCAGAGCAGATCCCTCGTTGTGAAATCTCCAGCCGCGGCGCGACGCCTGCCACACCCTGTCAGACCCCCCCGCGAGCACACCGCGCTTCCATCGCCGCGAAGGTGACGTCCGACCCCGGACGCCACCTCAAATCGGGATGGTTCGGGACAGCGGGCAGGCAAACCTAACTGTTGCGTTCAAGCAATTCCTTGACCAGTTTGTCGTCGATTTCTCCGGTGACTTCCATTCCGATCGAGGATTGGAACGCCTTGATTGCCGCCGTGGTCTTCTTGCCCATGACGCCATCCGGCGTGCCTGCGTCAAATCCGTTGTTGTTGAGGATGGCCTGAATGTTGCGAACGGCCTTTTTCATGTCAACCGACGCGGTTTCGTTGGATTCGCCGCCCCATGAGGCAGGCACTTCCACCGAGTTCGCATCCGGGTTGATTGGCTTTGCTGTCCAGTTGGCGACAGCCGCGCGGGCCGATTCCACCTGTTCGGGCCGCAGGGCGTTGAACACCTCGTCACGTTTGACCGCAGCATCCTTGTCGCCGTCATTGGCGGCGATCGCGAACCATTTGTAGGATTGCTCGAGATCCCGCGGGACACCGTCGCCGCGAGCATAGAGGATGGCGAGATTGACCTGGCTGTCGCGGACGCCCACTTCTGCCGCGTGGATGAACCATTCTGCAGCGTTGTCGAAATCGGGCGCCGGCCCGGCCGTGGCATAAAGCACGGCAAGATTGTGCATGGCGCTGGCGTTGCCCTGCTCGGCAGCCATTTGATACCATTTCTTTGCGGCATCCAGATCGCGTTCGACCCCGCTGCCCTTTTCATAAAAATTCGCGACCCGATATTGCGAAGGAGCATGTCCGAGATCTGCGGCGCGCTGATACCAGGTCGACGCTACCTCAAGATCAACCGGTACGCCACGTCCCTCGGTGAAGCGTGCGCCGATCTCGTAGAAGGCCAGCGGATTGCCTGCAGCGGCGGCGGCCTTGAGTGCACCGGAGGCCGCACCGTTGGGCAGCGCATCAAGCTCGCTGGCGAGCGAGCCGCTGATCGGCGGCGCCGGTTCAGTGGCCGTGATGGCCGAGGTTTCTTCTGGCGACGTGACCACCGGACCCATATCGGACATGGCGACAGAAGCATCGTCGGTCGAAGCGAATGTCGATTGCGCCTCCGTCACCGGTCCATCCGCGCCCGGCTCGATCACCCGGACTGCCGGCAAGCGCACTTCGTTGGCGACTTCCTGATCCTGTGCATCCAGCACGGTCGTGTTGTCGGTGGCGGGCGTAGCGGTTTGCTCAAGCACGGGAGCAGGCTCGACAATTGCCGGTTCAGTAGCGGCCAAGTCTTCACTGCCTCCCGACAGCAGGCCAGTAACAAGCGGGAACGACATGATCGCCAGCAAGACCGCGCCAGCCGCCATCAGAATCGGACGCCGGCGCGATTTGAGAACCTCCAGCAAACCGCTGCCGCCGCTTTTGCGGCTCTTGCCGATCGTTTCCACTTCGGCGGCGGCGGCCATCGCGGCACGGCGCGCGGAGGCAAGGAACTCCGCCTTTTCCGATCCGTCTTCAGCCGGCTTGCCGCCACGCTGGCGTTCAGCGGCCTGCGCCTCGCGCACCTTTTGCAAGATGCGATTGATATCAGGCGCGCCGGAGCCCGGTTCGAGCGGCATGTTCGCGGTTTCCGGATCCATCTGCATGGAGGGATCGAGCGGCGGCGAATCATCTTCGGTGAACTGAGGTTCGGCCGAGGACTTTGACGTTTCCCAGCCCGGCCGAATGCGGGCAGCCAGTCCCGACAGGAACGATTTTTCGGTTGTGCTGTCCGGGGGCAGCTGGGCCTCGTCACTCTCCGCCCCGGCTTCCTGGCTGGACGCAAATGCTGCGGCAAGTGCTGCAGCCTCTGACGGTGTCCGCGCCGGCTGACCATGCTGGCCCGGACGGCTCCGGTCCGTGTGCGTCGCCTCGGCGAGGTACTCGTCGCGCGGCTCCAGCACATCGTCAATTTCGGCGGTTGAAGCCTGGGGCATTGCCGTTTCGATGGCGCTGCGCGCATCGGCGACCGCATCGCGCATGTCATTCAGTCCAGCCTGATGCAGCGATGACGGGGTGACATCGAGGCGCTCCAGGCGACCGGCGATCTTCAACAGCGTATCCTGCACCGCTTCAAAGGCGCGCATGGTCCGGTCATCGGTTTTGCGGCTGAGGCTTTCGAGTGCCTTGAGATCATCGGCCAGCGCGGTGATGATTTCAATATTGGCAATCGATTGAGGAGACTGCGCGCCGCCGCCAATCTGACCGGAATAGGCACTCAAGGCTGCTTCGGCAGCCTGTCGCGCGGCTTCGACAACAAACTCGTCGCTTGTCGCCAGATGCTCCTCGATGGAGGAGAACCTTTCATCGAACGCCTCGAAGCTGGCGCCCTGAGGCGCCGAACTGACAAGACGCGACAGGTTGGCGATCTGGTCTTCAAGGCCGCGCAGCGCATCATCGCTGGGACCGACCTGGGTATTGCTGGACATGTCCAGACGATTGGCGATGTCGGCGAGCCTGGCTTCGAGACCCTCGATACCCGGGATCATCATGGCCGACTGGTCGGGGGCGGGGCGATCAAGCCTGGCGGAAATGTCGGCCAGTTGGGCCTCGACATTTTCAAGCCCGCTCATCGGCTGCATGGCAATACCGGCGGCGGTCAATTCAGCCTGTTGAAGCTTGGATGAAATATCAGCCAGCTTGGCGTCCAGGGTTTCCAGCCCCGGCAGCGGGTCAACCGTGCGCGAGGCGGTGGCTTCGGCACGGCCGATCAGCGCTTCGAGGCGGCCTATGACAGCCTCCGGCATGCCGGAGGACTCATGCGCGGGAACCGACAGGCTGTCGATCTGATGGGCCAACTGGTCAAGCCGTGCAATCAGCGTCTCGTCAACGCCGCGCGCATCAAGAGCCTCGATCTTGCCAGAAATGTCGGTCAGGTAATCCGTCAGTTCCGGCATGCGGCCGCCGTGAGCACCATCCTCGATCAGAGCCTGCAGACGTTCGATCCGGGCATCCAGACGGGCGACGGCTTCCTCGTCGGCCAGTTGCGCGACGCGTGCGGCCAGGCTTTCTATACGATCACCAATGTCGAACTGGACCGATGCGGGCTCCATGTCGTCGATCTTGCGGGCGACAGACGCCAGACGAGCTTCCAGCCGCTCAAACGGGGCATTGTCGACCGGCGGAGCAACGGGAGCAGGCATCGCCGCAATGGCGCGGGTGATTTCATCAAGACGCGCGCCGAGCAGATCAAACTGGTGCGGCAGCTGCCGGGCTGCTGTATCCGGCTGCCGCGTCATCGCTTCGATGGACTGGGACAGCTCGGCGATCTTGTCTTCAATCGCCCTGGCCTGATTGTTGGCCGGCATGGTGCCCAGGACTTCGCGAATGTCGTCGACGCGGTAGGCCAGATTTACGAGTTCGTCACGCAGGCCCGTCATGTCGAGGCTGGAGACCTGCTCCTCCATCGACTGCCAGCGGGACTCCAGCGCCTGAACGCTGTCTTCGCGCGCCAGCCGATCGACCATAGCGCGCATTGAATCGAGTTCCAGCCGCAGCGCATCAGCGCCACCATCATGGGTTCCCAGCGCATCAATCGAGGCCGAAATGCCGGCCAGATCGCGGCGCAATTCCTGCGGCAGCGCCTGGTCGCGGGCTTCGGCCCGCAATTCACCCATCTCGCGGCGCAGGGCGGCCATTTCCTTGATCAGGACCTGGCTGATGTCCGTGTTCGGCTGCTGCTCCGGCGCAGCTTGCGCTTCGGGGGCAACAGTCCGGGCTGCGGCTGCCTGGGCGGGATACCGCCGGGCTTGCTGGTCAACCCCGGGAGCATTGATGTCCGAACTCGTCATGGAAGCGGGTGCGGGAGCGCGACGGGCGCCCTCAAGCACTCTTTGGCGCGCGCGGATACCGTCAAGAAGATCGGCGCCAGCGCCTTCGGGCTGAGACTGTCGCGATGTCGGCGGATACCTGCCTGCGGCGGCATTGCCTCCGCGGCCGAGGATGTCTTCAATTCGCGCTTCCAGACCCTCTATTGTGCGATTGAGCGCATCCAGAGAGGATTCGCCCGCACCAGGCCGGTTTGAATAAGATCGCGATCCGTTCATTGTCGTTTCCGCTTCGCGTTGTTGCCAGGAGCTCTCGGCTCCGCCCCCATCCGCAGTCAATCCGCACCTCTCTTCGATGGATGGCGCGATATCGCCACACGTCAAAGAGCCAGACTTCAAACCGGAAAAAACAAGATACAGGGAATCCAGGCTTACTGCTCGTAACCCGCACATTCCGCGAAACGTGGTAAACAACCCGTTAACCAAGGTTACTTTTCTTCTCCGCAACGCCTGTAATTTGCCGCGACTTGACGTTTCGAAAGGTTTAATGTCACACCCCGGTCCTCATTTGGGGCAAAACAGAAGAATGACGGTTTAGCTAGCGATGAATGACATGACCGACACAAGCGAGGGCCACGACGAGCCGATCTACAAGATCGGCGACCTGGCGGATGAGTTCGGCGTCACTCTGAGAACCCTTCGGTTTTATGAAGACAAGGGCCTGCTCAAACCGACCCGCGCCGGGGTGACGCGACTGTTTACCAAGCGCGACCGGGCCAGGCTCAAGCTCATCCTGCTTGGCAAGCGCGTCGGGTTCTCGCTGACCGAAGTCAAGCGAATGATCGACCTTTATGACCCGCGCGGAAAGAATGTGGCCCAGTTGAAAGTGGCGCTGTCGAAGGGTGAGGCGCAGATGCGTGTGCTTGAGGAACAGCGCGCCAGCATCAACACCGCGATCACGGAACTTGACCAGACCATCGCGGTGGTCAGGGGCATGCTGCACGAAGCGGAATAGACGTCAGCGCCATCACTAAAACAGCCATCAAGACCCCAGCCCGCCCGCAAGGTGGGTTTTTGCTGTTCGCCGCGCGTCAACAGGCTGGAATGGCACGTGAATTTGACTCTTCCGAAAAACCGGGAGCCAATTTTTTCGATTTTTTTCGACGCAGACGTTGAATATTATCGCTTTTCGGCCACTTTTTTGGCTTTGGTGGTTGTTCTCTCTGCATTTCTCCATATTTTTACGTTTACGCGAACGTCAAAATTGAGTAAGCAATCAAGCGAGGATCGCCGGGTTATTGTGCCCGATGCGACAAACGTACAAGGGATGAGGATCCATGCCAGTCTTCAAGGCGCCGGTCGATGATACGCTTTTCATTCTCAACGATGTGCTCGGATACGAGCGCTACATGAATTTGCCCGGGTTTGCCGATGCAAGCCCGGACATTGTCGAGGCCATCCTGCAGGAAGGCGCGCGAATTTCCGAAGAGGTGATGCTGCCGCTCAACCAGATCGGCGATCAGGAAGGCTGCACCCGTCATGACGACGGGACCGTATCGACACCGAAGGGCTTCAAGCAGGCCTACCAGCAATATTGCGAAGGCGGTTGGCTCGGCCTTGCGGCGCCCACCGAATATGGCGGCCAGGGCCTGCCCTACACGCTGCACACCGCTGTCTCGGAATACATGATCTCGGCCAACCTGTCGCTGTTGATGTATCCCGGGCTGACCCAGGGCGCCGTCGCCGCGATCAACGAACATGGCACCGACGAGCAAAAGACCAAATACCTGCCGAAGATGATCGAGGGTATCTGGACCGGCACAATGAACCTGACCGAACCGCATTGCGGAACGGATCTGGGTCTGCTGCGCACCAAGGCAGTGCCGCAAGACGATGGCAGCTACAAGATTTCCGGCCAGAAAATCTTCATCTCGGCCGGCGAACACGACATGTCCGACAACATCATCCACTTGGTTCTGGCGCGCATCGAAGGCGCTCCGGAAGGGGTCAAGGGCATCTCGCTGTTCATCGTACCGAAGTTCATGGTCGGCGATGACGGCTCGCTGGGTGATCGCAACCCGGTGACCTGCGGATCTCTCGAAGAGAAGATGGGCATTCACGGCAACGCCACTTGCGTGATGAACTACGACGAGGCCACCGGTTATCTGATCGGTGCGGAGAACGCCGGTCTCAAGGCGATGTTCGTGATGATGAACGAGGCGCGCCTCGGCGTTGGCCTGCAGGGTCAGGCGATGGGCGAGATCGCCTATCAGAATGCCGTGGCTTACGCGCGGGAACGGCTGCAGGGCCGGTCGCTGTCCGGCGCCAAGTACCCCGACAAGAAGGCCGACCCGATCATCGTGCACCCCGACGTGCGCCGCACGCTGCTGACCATCCGCGCCTTCAACGAAGCCGGACGCGCCTTCATGCTGTGGACCGCGCTGAAATCCGATGTGGCGCACAAGTCCGAAGTCGAAAGCGACGTTCAGGAAGCCGACGACCTGCTCAGCCTGGTTACTCCGGTGGTCAAGGGGGTGCTGACCGACAAAGGGTTCGATCACGCAGTAATGGCGCAACAAATGTTCGGCGGCCACGGCTACATCGAGGAATGGGGCATGAGCCAATATGTCCGCGATGCCCGTATCGCGATGATCTATGAAGGCGCCAACGGCATTCAGGCGCTCGACCTGGTCGGTCGCAAGCTCGGATTGAATGGCGGCCGCGCCGTGATGGCGTTCTTTAAGGAAGTCGGCGACTTCTGCGAGGAAAACCGCTCCAACGAGGAACTGGCGCTCTATACCAAGGCGCTCAAGAAGGGGCTTGGCGATCTGCAGGCCTCGACCATGTGGCTGATGCAGAACGCCATGGAAAAGCCCGACAATGCCGGCGCTGCCTCGACGGATTACATGCATCTGTTTGGCCTGGTGTCGCTTGGCTACATGTGGGCGCTGATGGCGAAAGCCGCAATCGAAAAGCGCGCCAGCGGAGCCGATGGCAAGGAAGAATTCCTGGCGTCGAAGCTGCTGGTCGGCAAGTTCTACATGGAGCGTATCATGCCGGAAACGGCACTGCGCAAGACACGGATCGAGACCGGCAGCGACACCATGATGGAGCTTTCAGAAGCTGCATTCTAGACCAGTTTCGCAGTCAGGTTTTGCGGCGAGCGAATTCCTTCGCCCGCCAAATCGGGTGGGAGAAAGACATGGCGACTTTGCCGTCGGAAGTTCTTGGAGTGCCGCGTCCGGACTGGATGGATGACGACGTCTCGATGCTGGAGGACATGGCCTACCGCTGGCTGGAAGCCGAGGTGGCGCCGCACTACGACCGTTACGAGAAGCAGGAGATGGTTGACCGCAGCGCCTGGGAAGGCGCAGGCGCCGCCGGTCTGCTCTGCGCCTCGATGCCGGAGGAATACGGCGGTTCGGGTGGCACGTACGCGCATGAGGCGGTAATTGCCGAGGCGCTCGGACGCACCGGCACCGACGGCTTCGGCATCGCCCTGCACAATGCCATCGTCGCACCCTACATCCTGCATTTCGGCTCGGAAGAGCAGAAGCAGAAATGGCTGCCGAAAATGGCGTCGGGCGAACTGATCGGCGCCATCGCCATGACCGAACCGGGCGCAGGCTCCGACCTGCAGGGCATCAAGACCACGGCCCGGAAAGACGGCAATCATTACGTCATCAACGGTTCGAAAACATTCATCACCAACGGCCAGCACGCCAACCTGATCATCGTGGTGAGCAAGACGGATCCGTCCAAGGGCGCCAAGGGCGTCTCGCTGATGGTGGTTGAAACCGATGGCGTCGAAGGTTTCCGCCGGGGCCGCAATCTCGACAAGGTCGGGCTCAAATCCAACGACACGTCGGAACTGTTCTTTGACAATGTGCGCATTCCCACCGCCAACATGCTTGGCACGGAAGAAGGCCAGGGCTTTGTACAACTGATGACCGAATTGCCGCAGGAACGATTGCTGATCGCCAATCAGGGGATCTCGATGATCGAGCGGGCGCTGGCGATCACCATCGACTATGTCAAGGAACGCAAGGCGTTCGGCAAGGCGATCATCGATTTCCAGAATACCCAGTTCAAACTTGCCGAGCTGAAATCGGAAGCGGTGATGGCACGGGTGTTTGTCAATCATTGCATCGGCGAGCACCTCAAGGGCCAGTTGTCCACCACCACGGCGTCGATGGCCAAGTACCTGGTCTCCGACCTGCAATGCAAGGTGGTGGACGAGTGCGTTCAGCTGCATGGCGGCTATGGCTACATGAACGAATATCCGGTGGCGCGGATGTTCCGCGATGCCCGGGTGCAGCGAATTTATGGTGGAACCAATGAGATCATGAAGCTGTTGATCGCAAGGAGCCTGTGAACCGATGACCGATTTTACGCTGGATTGCTTTTTAGAAAGCGGCAATGCCTACAAGGCGGCGTTGATGCTTGAGCTGTGCGGCGCCGGCTGGGCGCCCCGGCGTGTCGCCTTCTTCACAGGCCAGACACGCTCCGACGAATTCCGGGCGCTCAACATCATGGGTGAAGTGCCGGTCATGACCCATCACAAGGTCGACGGCGATGTGGTGCTGAGCCAGTCAGGCAGCATTCTCGACTACCTGTCACGCGAGTTCGACCGGTTCGGACCCGCCAACGAGGACGAGCGCCGGGAAATTCTCCGCTGGATCCTGTGGGACAATCACAAGCTGACCAGCTACACCGCAACCGCGCGGTTTATGAGCCACTTCCAGAAAAAGACCGACGATCCGGTCACGCTGTTTCTCGCGGCCCGCGCAACCAACGCCTGGAAAGTTCTGGACGCACATCTTAAATCCCGCGACTTTGTCGCCACCGGCCATCCGACGATCGCTGATCTATCGTTGTGCGGATATCTGTTCTGGCCCGATGAGATCGGCATGGACATGTCCCAGTACCCGTCAATTGCCGCCTGGCTGGACCGGATTGCCGCCCTGCCCGGCTACAAGCGCCCCGAAGAACTGATGCCGAGCGGAATGGATCCCGCCACGGCAACGGCCTGACACGAACACGTTAAACCTGGAGATCACCGCAATGGCTGATGTATTTGTATATGATCACGTTCGCACCCCGCGGGGACGCGGCAAGAAAGACGGAAGCCTGCACGAAGTGCCGTCGGTGCGGCTGGCCTCGCACATGCTCAAGGCGCTGCGCGACCGCAACGGGCTCGACACCGGCAAGGTCGATGACATCATCATGGGCTGCGTCGATGCCATCGGAGAGGCCGGCGGCGATGTCGCCCGCGCCGCGACATTCGAAGCCGGATACGCCACCGAAGCACCCGGCATCCAGATCAACCGGTTCTGCTCCTCCGGGCTTGATGCAATCAACATGGGCGCCGGCAAGATCGCCTATGGCGCCGACGATATCGTCATTGCCGGCGGCGTGGAATCGATGTCGCGCATCGGCATCGGCGCGCAGGGCGGCGCCTGGTTTATGGATCCCTCGGTCAACATTCCGGCCTATTTCATGCCGCAGGGCGTGTCGGCCGACCTGATCGCCACCAAATACGGCTTCTCGCGCGATGATGTCGATGCCTATGCCATGGAAAGCCAGAAGCGCGCCGCCCATTCATGGGAAAAGGGCTATTTCGACAAGTCGGTGGTGCCGGTCAAGGACATCAACGGCCTGACCATTCTCGACCGTGACGAGCACATGCGGCCGGGTACGGACATGCAGGCGCTCGCCAGCCTCAACGCATCGTTCGGCATGATGGCCGATATGGGCGGGTTCGGCGCCGTCGCCATTCAGGCGCATCCGGAAATCGAGAGCATCAACCACGTTCATCACGCCGGCAATTCGTCGGGTATCGTCGATGGCGCCAGCCTGGTGCTGCTTGGCTCCAAGCGCGGCGGAAAGACAATGGGTCTCGAGCCCCGCGCCAAGATCCGCGCGTTCGCCAATATCGGCTCCGACCCGGCGCTGATGCTGACCGGCCCGGTCGATGTGACCGAGAAACTTCTCAAGCGCGCCAAGATGAAGATCTCGGACATCGATCTGTTTGAACTCAACGAGGCCTTCGCCGCGGTGGTGCTGCGCTTCCAGCAGGCCTTTGACATTCCGTCCGACAAGATCAACGTCAATGGCGGCGCCATTGCCCTGGGACATCCGCTCGGAGCCACCGGCGCGATGATCCTGGGCACGGTACTCGACGAACTCGAACGCCGCGACCTCAACACCGCCCTTGTAACGCTGTGCATCGGCGCCGGCATGGGCACCGCGACGATCATCGAACGCGTCTGATTTTGGAGAATTATTATGAGCAGTGAGATTTTCACAGTCGATATCGACAATGACGGCATCGCGCTTGTCACCTGGGACATGGTCGGCCGGTCGATGAACGTGTTCACGCAGGCAGCGCTTGAAGAGCTTGACGGGCTGGTTGACCGCTTCATCGCCGATGACGCCGTCAAGGGCGTTGTCTTCACCTCCGGCAAATCATCCTTTTCCGGCGGCGCCGACCTGACCATGATGAAGACCATGCTGACCAGCATGGCGGATGAAAAGCGCAACAACCCGGACAACGCACAAAAACTGCTGTTCGATATGGTCGGCAGGATGAGCTGGCTGTTCCGCAAGATCGAAACCTGCGGCAAGCCGTGGGTCTCGGCAATCAACGGTGTGTGCATGGGCGGCGCATTCGAACTGTCGCTGGCCTGCCATGGTCGGGTGGTCGCGGATTCGCCCGCAGTCAAGCTGGCGCTGCCCGAAGTCAAGGTCGGGATTTTCCCGGGCGCCGGCGGCACCCAGCGCGTGCCGCGGCTGACCAATGCGCAGGACGCGCTGCAGATGATGACCACCGGACAGTCGCTGTCACCGGCGCGCGCCAAGGCGATGGGCCTGGTGCACGAAGTGGTGGAGCCCAAGAAGCTGGTTGCCGCCGCCAAGGCGATGATCAAGGGCGGGCTTTCCCCGGTTGCTCCCTGGGACGTCAAGGGCTTCAAGCTCCCCGGCGGCAAGGTCTGGTCGGTGCAGGGCGCGCAGCTCTGGCCCGCTGCCTCGGCGATCCTGCGCCGTGAAACCCAGGACAACTACCCCGCCGCAAAGGCGATCCTGCAAAGCGTGTTCGAAGGCCTGCAGGTGCCGTTCGATACCGGACTGCGCATCGAGCAACGCTATTTCAGCCATATCCTGCAGACACCTGAAGCGCAGTCGATGATCCGCTCGCTGTTTGTCTCGCTGCAGGAAATCAACAAGGGGGCTCGCCGTCCCGAGGGCATCAAGCCGACCAAATTCCGCAAGATCGGCGTTGTCGGCGCCGGTTTCATGGGCGCGGGTATTGCCTATGTGACAGCCAAGGCCGGCATCCCGGTGGTGCTGATCGACCGCGACCTGGAAGCAGCCGCCAAGGGCAAGGCCTATTCCGAGGATCTGGTCAAGAAAGGCCTTCAGAAAGGCAAGACCACCAAGGAGGTAGGCGAAAAGCTGCTCTCGCTGATCACCACCTCAGCCGATCACGCCGATCTGGCTGACGCCGATCTGGTGATCGAAGCGGTGTTTGAGGACCGCGACGTCAAGAAGGCGGTGACTGAATCCATCGAAGAGCAGATCCGGCCGACCACAGTCTATGCGTCCAACACCTCGACGCTGCCGATCACCGGACTTGCCAAGAACTCGAAGCGGCCGAAAAACTTCATCGGCATCCACTTCTTCTCGCCCGTCGACAAGATGTTGCTGGTGGAGATCATCCTGGGCCGCAAGACCTCGGACAAGGCGCTGGCCGTGGCACTCGATTATGTCGCCGCGATCAAGAAGACCCCGATCGTGGTCAACGACACCCGTGGCTTCTTCGTCAATCGCTGCGTGCTTCGCTACATGAACGAGAGCTACAACATGCTGGCAGAAGGCGTGCCGCCGGCGATGATCGAGAATGCGGCGAAAATGGCCGGCATGCCGGTCGGCCCGCTGGCGCTCAACGACGAAGTGGCGATCGACCTGTCTTTGAAGATCCTGCGGGCGACCGTGACCGATCTGGGCGAAAAGGCAGTTGATCCGCGTCATCTGGCGCTGGTCGAACGCCTGGTCGAAAAGGAAGGCCGGCTCGGCCGCAAGAATGGCAAGGGCTTTTACGATTATCCGGCCAAGCCTGCCAAGAAGCATCTCTGGCCTGGCCTGAAGACGCTCTACCCGCAGCTTGATCCGGCCAAGGTCGATGTGCAGGAGTTGAAGAACCGCTACCTCGCGGTGATTGCGCTGGAAGCCGCCCGCACGGTCGAGGAAGGCATTGTCACCGACCCGCGCGAGGCCGATCTGGGCACCATTCTGGGCTTCGGGTTTGCGCCCTACACCGGCGGTGCTCTGAGCTACATCGACAGCATGGGCGCGAAGGCCTTTGTCGACATGTGCAAGGGTCTTGCGCGCAAATACGGCAAGCAGTTCCGTGCACCGAAGCTGCTGATCGACATGGCCGAGAAAGGCGAGACCTTCTACGAGCGGTTCAATCCCTACCGCGAGGA
This sequence comes from Hoeflea sp., assembly GCF_039975035.1. GTDB lineage: Bacteria > Pseudomonadota > Alphaproteobacteria > Rhizobiales > Rhizobiaceae > Hoeflea. The sequence goes on from NZ_JBDWHW010000042.1 coordinate 85,244, forward strand.
CAAGGCTGCGGCGTAAGGCACGGCCCGCACCCATGCAGTTTCAAACGGGCCTTCGGGCCCGTTTTCATGTCAGGGTTTTGCCGCAACCAGTGTGTAGCACAGCGGCAATTGTGCGGCGTTGCCTTCATAGATGCTGTACTCCACCTCGCGGTTGGAATGCGGATATTCCACCAACTCCACGATTTGCAATCCTGCACTTACGCACCCGGTGACGATGTCGCCCATGGTCTGAAAATGCCAATAGGACGGAGGCGCGCTGAAAAACCTTGCCGGAATGCCCGCTCTTCTCCAATGTCGGGACGAGGAGAATCGTCCAATGGCTGAAATCGACTACTACTTCTACTGTGCGTCACCGTTTACCTATCTAGGGCACAACAAGATTTGCGAAGTGGCGGAGCGCCACAAGGCGACGCTGAACTACAAGCCGGTCAATTTGCACGCGATCTGGGATGTTTCCGGCGCGGTGCCGCCGGGGCAGCGTCCGCCGGTGCGGCAACGGCAGCGCCTGGTTGAACTGCAGCGGCTTGCCGCCTGGCGCGGCCTGCCGATCAAGACGGAGCCGAAGCACTGGCCGGTTGACGCGGCACTGGCCGATCGCGTCATCATCGCGCTGGTCGAGGCGGGACATGACCCGCGCTATTTCATGAGCAAGGTTCTTTCGGGCGTATGGGCCAATGACGACAACATCGCCGACGAGGCCGTGCTGACATCGTACCTGTCGCAGGTCGGGCTTGATGCCCTGCCGGCGCTGACAGATGCAAAAACCAGCGTGGTTGCCGCCATCCGGGACCGGAATTCACAAGATGCCATCGCCGCCGACGCCGTGGGAGTTCCCACCTATGTGCTCAATGGCGAAGCCTTCTGGGGTCAGGACCGCATAGAATTGCTCGATGAGGCGCTGACGACAGGCCGAAAGCCGTTTCACCCGAAGTGATCGAGACCGGTTGGTTGAGAAGGCACATGCGCGAGTGAGGATATTTTTCCTAACCGGCTTTACTCGACCCCGGCTGATCATGTAGAAATGCATCGCCCGGGCATGCCAGTGCGTGCCCGGATTTGTCCTGAAACAGCGGGAACCTCGACCATGCTCTCGCATGAACGCATCTGGTCAGCGCTCGACGCGCTCGCCGAACGTCACGGGCTTTCTGCCTCGGGGCTGGCCCGCCGCGCCGGGCTGGATCCCACCGCATTCAACAAGTCCAAGCGGTGCGGGGCAGATGGCCGCGACCGCTGGCCCTCGACTGAATCCCTTGCAAAGGTGCTCGACGCCACCGGCTCCTCGCTTGAGGATTTCATGAGCCTTGTGCGGGGCGAACAGGCACAGGGCGAAGCGCTTTTTCCCGACGGGGCTTTCCCACCCCAGACCGGATCTATTCCGCTTTTGGGATTTGCCCAGGCAGGCTCGGGCGGGTTCTTCGATGATGGCGGCTTTCCCGCCGGACAAGGCTGGGACATGGTGGATTTTCCCGCCCAGCCATCCGAAAGACCCGGCGTCTACGCGCTTGAAGTCCAGGGTGACAGCATGCTGCCGCTCTATCGCGATGGCGATATCCTTGTTGTCGAACCCGGGGCGCAGATCCGCCGGGGCGACCGGGTGGTGCTGCGCTCGCGCGAAGGCGAGGTGATGGCCAAGGTGCTCAACCGGCAAAGCGCCAAATCCATCGAGCTTGTCTCGCTCAACCCCGATCATCCCAACCGCAGTTTCGAGTTGAGCGATGTCGACTGGATGGCGCGCATCATCTGGGCAAGCCAGTAGGAGCCGGCGCTCGGGTTTGAAGTGCTGCTGCAGAATACCTAAATGCAGCATGCGCAACTTGTGAAGCCGGACCCGAGTTCTTATTGTCGCGCCAAATCAAGAGGAATTTCGATCCATGTCTTCGCATATCTCCACCCACGACGCTCTCATCTATCTCATGGTCACCATGTCCGCCGTCGACAAGGCGATGAACGATGCCGAACTGGCGCGTATCGGGCGGTTGGTCACCTTTCTGCCGGTGTTTGACGGATTTGACGAGGAGCGGCTGGTGGAAGTCACCCGTGCCGCGGCAGAACTGCTCAACGGGCCGGAAGGGCTCGACATCGTGCTTGAAGTGTTGCGCGACACCGTTCCGCACAAATTCTACGACACCGCCTATGCGCTGGCGGTGGAGATCGCCTCTGCCGACTACAATATCCAGCAGGAAGAAATCCGGCTGTTGCAGATGATCCGCGACCGTCTCGGCCTTGATAAGCTTACTTGCGCGGCGATCGAACGCAGCGCCATTGCCCGGTTCAGAAGCGCCTGACCGGGTAGGTCCGCGCCATCGTGTCGCAGCCATTCACCTGAACGTGTTTCGCCAGCAGTCGCAAGCTGTGGCATGAGAGCGTCCTACCACGAAACGGAGGCGCGGAATGACACTGTTTAGCCTGTCCGAGCCGGTGATCCGGCTGCTGGCGTTTTCAACCATTTTTATCGCACTCGCCGCCATCGAATTGCTGGCGCCACGGCTTGAGCGTGACGAGATGCGTGGCGCGTTCAAATCCCGCCGATGGGTGACGAACCTTGCCATGGTCGTGCTGTCGTCAGTGGCGCTGAGGATCGTCTTTCCGCTTGCCGCCGTGGGCACCGCTGTCTGGGCGCAATCATCCGGATATGGCCTGTTTCCGTTTCTCGGACTTCCGCTCTGGGTAGCGGGCATCATGGCTTTCATCGTTCTGGATTTCGCGGTCTGGCTCGAGCATGTGGTGAGCCACAAATGGCCCTGGCTGTGGCGCATCCACCGCATGCATCACGCCGATACAGGATTCGACCTGACAACAGCGTTGCGGTTTCATCCGCTCGAAATCGTGCTGTCTATGGTCTGGAAAGCGGCGGTGATCGTCGCGCTCGGAGCGCCACCGGTAGCGGTTCTTGTCTTTGAAATCGTGCTCAATGGCGCCGCCATGTTCAATCACGCCAACATAAAGCTCCCCAAGGCCGTGGACGCCGTATTGCGGCTGCTCATCGTAACGCCTGACATGCACAGAATCCATCATTCAACCGACCACCGCGAAACCGATTCGAATTACGGGTTCAACCTGGCGATATGGGACCGGATTTTCTCAACCTATACCCATGTTCCGCGGCGCGGTGACACCGGTATCGAGATTGGACTGGCGGAATGGCGCGATGGGCAGACGGCCAATCTTGGCTGGGCACTCGCTCTGCCCTTCCGGTTTCCGCCGAAGACGCGACCTGAGCCCAAGACGGATCAATAAAGCCCGTTGGGAAACCAGCGCAAATAGAGTTCGGTGAAGCGGCCGTTTCTGGTCAGAGCGGCAATGGCCTGATCAAAGGCCGTGACCAGGTCGGCGTTGCGCGGGTTGACCGCTATCGCCAGCCCTTCCCCCAGGTAGGCCTGAGAAAAATACGGTCCGTCAAAGAACCGGCAACAGGCGTCTGCGGCCTGGCTTGAAAGCCAGAACGACAATTGCAATCCATCGCCGAACACCGCATCGATCTGGTTGGCTTTAAGCGCATCGAACATCCAATCCTGGCGGGAAAACGTGACCGGCTTGATGTCGGGAAACCAGTCGCGCAGCATGGCTTCATGCGCGGTGCCATCCATCACGCCGACCCGCCGCGCCTGAAGCGCACCGGCGCCAGGACCGCCTATAGCGGCGTCCTTGCGCAGGGCGAAGCGCGCCGGCAAGGCCAGATAAGGACGGGTGAACCGGTGGTTGGCCCGTGTCTCAGGCGTGATCGCCAGTCCGGAAATCAGCGCTTCGGCCTGTCCTGACGATAGCGCGCCATCAAGTTCGTTCCATGGCAGTGCCTGGATCTGGCATTTCGGCAGGACATTCAGTTCAGCGCAGATCGCCCGAGCGAGATCGACATGAAAGCCGGCAAGGCGGCTGGTTTGGTCGAGAAAATTGAACGGCGGGAAATCTACGGTGGTCACGAAGCGGATGCGGCTGACGGCCTGCAGATCAGGAACCGGAATGCGTTCGCGCGGTTCGATGTAGTTGGGAACAAGAATCTCGCTGGCGCTCGCCACCGGCAACGCAACACCCAAAAAAACAACCAAAGCGCAAGCAATGCGGGAAATACCCTTAATTGTTAGGGGTGTATTACTGCGCATTTTCACTACCATAGATTTAGTATCCCAGTGTCACCGCTATATGATTATCAGAGTCATGGCCCCAAGCAAAACCATCGATCAGCCTATCTCCGGCAATACATGGCCAGGATTGAGACTGGTTGGCGGCAAGCACCGCAGCGCGGACCCGATGGCCTCCGCGAAACCGGGCAAGCTGGGTGGAGACGGTCGCGACGAGGCACAGTTTTTCCTCAGGTGTGGCATCGGCAAACCGCATGTCGACGCCGCGACAAGGGCCGCGCGGATCAACGCGACCACCATCGAAAGAGAGCTGATAGCCGAAGGCCTGATTGAGCCGAAACTCTATTATCGTTGGCTGGCAGGTGAACTCGGGCTCCAGCACATCGACCACATCGACCCCGCAGAAGTGGTTCGACTGCCGAGTATGGACGTGCTGCTGCGCAGTGACGGACCGATCAGATTGTCGCGCCAGGACCGACAAATCACGGTGATCGCCCCCGAAGCCCGCCGGCTCGAAGAGCATAAGGCGCAGATAAGAGCACGACCCGGATTGCAGGGCGACCTGGCCTGCGCATCACCCGCGATCATCCGCGAAGCCGTGTGGCAGGCAGGCGCCGGCGACAGGGTGAGGCAGACAACGTTTCAACTGGATCAGGATCATCGCGACACCAGCGCCCGCCGGGTCATGACCGCCGCCCAGGGGTTTTTACTGGGGTTGGTGCTGTTTTTCAGCATGACCGGAATTTTGCTGTGGCCGTTCCTTGCCTTCACCATGCTGCATCTGGTGCTAACGCTGTTTTTCTCCGGCTGCATCCTGTTGCGCCTGACGGCTCTGATCGCTTCCGGATTGATGCCCCAAAAGCTGTGTCAGGCCGACATTACCGATGGCGTCCGACTTCCCGTCTACACAGTGCTGGTCGCCTTGCACGACGAAGCCGCGATGGTGCCTGCACTGGTTTCACGGATTTCGGCGCTGCGTTGGCCCAAAAGCCGTCTGGATATCAAATATGTGTGCGAGGCTGATGACGTGGCCACCATTTCTGCCTTGCTGGCCCAGAATCTCGGACCACAATCCGAGATCGTCCGCACGCCGGGATTCGGACCACGCACAAAGCCCAAGGCGCTGCAATACGCGCTGCAGGGCGCGCGCGGCTCGCTGATCGCGGTCTATGACGCGGAGGACAAGCCCGCACCCGGTCAATTGCTTGAGGCCTGGTCCGCATTCTTTCACGGCGATGCACGCCTTGGCTGTCTGCAAGCGCCGCTGGCGATCGCCAATCTGCGTTCAAACTGGATCTCGGGGCTGTTTGCTCTCGAATACAGCGGATTGTTCCGCGTCCTGATCCCTTTCCTGGCTCGCGCGGGCATGCCCATCCCGCTGGGCGGCACGTCAAATCATTTCAGGCGGTCAGCGCTCGACGCGGTTGGCGGATGGGATCCGCACAATGTGACCGAAGACGCTGATCTCGGCATGCGGCTTTATGCGCATGGCTACCGCACCGGCACACTCAGAAGCGCCACAGTTGAAACAGCGCCGGTCTCGCTCGATGTCTGGATCCGGCAGCGAACCAGATGGCTCAAGGGATGGACACAGACCTGGCTGGTGGTGATGCGGCGTCCGATGCGCACCTTTCGCGCGCTGGGACCGGTCGGCTTCCTGGTTTTCCAGCTGATGATCGCCGGCATGCTGGTTTCCGCGCTGGCCCATCCCTTGATGTTTGTTTTCATCGGACTGACGCTGATTTGGCTTGTCAGCGGCACGATGACGGCAGACCCGACTTTGTACAACATCCTGATGTGGGCCGATTTCATCAATATCAGCGGAAGCTACCTGGCCTTCATCGCCTTGGGCTTTCGGGGCTTCACCAAACACGAGCGCACCAGGATCCGGAAACGATGGCTGATGCTGACACCCGTCTACTGGCTGCTGATGTCATTTTCAGGCTGGCGCGCGCTGGGCCAACTGATGACCAATACGCATTTGTGGGAAAAGACGCCGCATCACCCCACTTCATAAGGCCGGGCCATCGCCTGCCCCCGTCAGCACGATCAGGGGCCTGACACACACAGGGGACCGGGCAAATGGGAGGATGGAGCGGGTGAAGGGAATCAAATTCAACGCTAAGTCATTGTTTTCGCGGCGTTTTTCGCTTTCCATTTTCTCGATACCGTCACCGATACCGTCAGAAAGGTGAGACGCAGAGAGCCTAAATGCGTCCTTTTGAGACACATTGAGCAACGCTCTTGTCACACAACAAGCGTCCTCGCGGAAGACCGCGAGGCTGATTCATCCCCAGTCTTAGGTGATCAGGCTTTGCGTTCCAGTGCAGCGATGTGCGTTTTGATTTCGTTCAAAAGAGTTGGGTCTGGCTTTTTACCAAAGACCTCCTCCATCCACTCGCCGTGGGTTTCGAGGTAGATCACTCTCGCCCTATAGTCCGGCAGCGTAACTGGCGGGAAGAAACGCATGACGGCCATCCATGCGATTATCGTGCATTGGACCAATTCTTGCACACAACCTTCCAACAATGATTGGACGAGGAACGGACCCATGTGTGCGTCGGCGTTTGGGTCTGGTCGAAGCATGGTGAAGCTGGCGAAAGTAGGATGGCCACATAGGACGCAGAGGCGCTTATAATGTGCAGCCCGCTTCTGCTCAACAAAGCCATCGCGCTTGTCTAGTGCGTTGCGGATTATCCATGGTTTGAACTTCTTTTCGCGCTCACTTTCGGGAATGAGCTTCCAAGCTTGCACATGCGCAGGGTCCATTTTTAGATAGTCGATCAACCAACCTGTTTCGAGGATGTAACGTATCTGTAGGCCGGATGATTGGTAGTAGCCGCCGAGCAGCAGCTTCAGGGCCGAGCCTATCGAGTTGAACACGCTGGCACCGAGCAGGGCGATGACCAGTTGGTCGTCCGACATCTTAGGAGTGTTCTGACGAACGTATTGAAGCATATCCATACAGGTCTCGACCATCGCAATGTGGCGCAGCAGGTCGGCATCAGCTTCAATTATCTCAATAGATTTCAGGCGAAGAGTCTCCTCGCCTGAATGGAGCAGTGAAAGGTTGTCAGGAAACTTCTTCATGTTGATTCACACCCTATCGCTCCATGCAACGCTTGACGAAATGCTCCCACGGTGAAGCGGAGCAGTGGTGATTATCATTCACAGGCGTAGGTAGAGCAATTGGTTCTGAGCCAGCTATCGCCGCAATTCGCGCTGGCACCAAGGCCGCGCACTCAGGATTAAGCTCGCATAGGATCGCTTTGCGCCCGTGCTTGATCCACGCAGTCACCTACCAATACAGCAAGAGAATCAGAATTACCGTCTCCAAATTCGTTCAAATTATAATCCCATCCGCTAGCAGTCTAATCAACAATATGTTGAATACATGTAGCGGGATTCGCTGATAAGGTTCAATGATTTATTTGAGAATTATTCTGATTCAATTTGCCTATGTTGATTAGTAGTTCGATTCCCGTCTTTAGAACCTAACCCTCGTCGCCTTCAGGAATCGAACTAGCAGGCATAGCAAAGCAGCGCCCAACAAAATCAATGAGTTGGGACGCTGCAAAAATCAGGTCTGACGGTATCGGGGACGGTACGCTCTACGATACCGTCACGAGTACCGACGAATGAGATTCATAGGGAGTAGGATAAGCTAAAAATCGGGAATATCTTAGAATAAATTCCGCTGATTATTTGATTAAGAGAATTGTATTCTGTAATTTCAGCTATTTGGGAAATTAGATTCCAATGGAGCGGGTGAAGGGAATCGAACCCTCGTCGTAAGCTTGGGAAGCTTCTGCTCTGCCATTGAGCTACACCCGCGCGCAAGAACGATCCATGGCGTTCACCGGTCAAACTGTCAAGCGCCAACAATGGACGAAACCGGCTTGACCAGGCAAGGGCGCGACCTCATATGACAACGGTTTGCACGTGAACCCGATGGCTTTTTATGATTACACTCCAGGCCTTTCTTACCTCGCGCCGGTTTGAAACATTCATCACCGCGCTGATCATCGTCAATGCCATAACGCTCGGGCTTGAAACCGTGCCTCAGGCAACCGAGCGGTTCGGTGGTCTGCTGAATGTGCTCGACCGGGCCATTCTCGTTGTCTTCGTGCTCGAAGTGGCGGCCCGGCTGGCAGCCTGGCGGCTCGATTTCTTCCGTGATCCCTGGCGTATCTTCGATCTTCTGGTGGTTGGTGTGGCGCTGATCCCCGCGACCGGCAGTCTTTCCGTCTTGCGGGCGCTGCGTGTGCTCAGGGTGCTGCGGATGATCAGCATGGTGCCCTCGCTCAAGCGTGTGGTGGGCGGCCTTGTCGGCGCTCTGCCCGGCATGGGATCGATCATGCTGCTGCTGACGCTGGTGTTTTACGTCTTCTCGGTGATGGCGACGAAACTCTACGCGGAAACCTTCCCCGAATGGTTCGGATCGATCCCGGCCTCGGCCTATTCGCTGTTTCAGATCATGACGCTGGAAAGCTGGTCGATGGGGATTGTCCGGCCGGTCATGGAGGTGCACCCGATGGCCTGGGCGTTTTTCCTGCCGTTCATCCTGTGCACGACATTCACCGTGCTCAACCTGTTCATCGGCATCATCGTCTCGGCCATGCAGGAAGAGCATGAAGTCGAAGCCTCCGCCGACCGGGAAGCGATGGCAACAGAACAGGGCGAGATGCTCAGGGAGCTCAAGGCGATCCGCAGGGAACTCGCCGAACTGCGCACAACCGCGAAAGAGAAGGCCACGGCATCGGAATAGCGCAGGCGCCCGCCGGAACCCTGACTGCGGTCAGCCGCGAAAGTGCTTGGACAGCTTCAGGCCCTGCGCCTGGTAATTCGATCCCAGCCCGGAGCCGTAGAGTGCGGCGGGACGTTCGAGCATGTGTTCATAGACCAGCCTGCCGACAATCTGGCCGTGCTCCAGGATAAACGGAACTTCGTGGCTGCGCACCTCAAGCACCGCGCGGCTGCCCGCACCGCCAGCCTCGGTGTGTCCGAAACCGGGATCGAAGAAGCCGGCATAATGCACCCGGAATTCGCCGACGAGCGGATCGAACGGCGTCATCTCGGCGGCATAGAGCGGCGGCACATGTACCGATTCACGGCTGGCCAGAATGTAGAATTCATCCGGGTCGAGGATCAGGTCGGCGGAACCGCGATTGTGAAGCGGTTCCCAGAAATCGAAAATGTCATGAACCGCGCGCTTGTCGACATCGATAACCCCGGTGTGGTGCTTGCCACGATACCCCACAAGGCCATCGGTGCCGTGTCCCATCAGGTCGATCGACAAGGCAATACCGCCGCCCGACACATTTGGCGTATCGGACGCGACGAGGGTTTCGTCCCGGTGGAGGCGCGACAATTCCTCTTCGCCAAGCACCGCGTGGCCCTGTCTGAAGCGGATCTGCGACAGCCTCGATCCGGTTCGCGCCACGATCGGAAAGGTCCGAGGGCTGACCTCGAGCCACAGCGGGCCGTTGTAGCCGGAAACGATCTTGTCAAATTCCTGACCATAGTCGGTCATCACACGCGTGAAAATATCGAGCCTGCCGGTCGAGCTTTTGGGATTGGCCGAGGCCGATATCCCTTCGGGCAAAGCCAGGCTTTCAAGCAAAGGCACGATGTAGACGCAGCCGGTTTCCAGCACGGCACCGGCCGAGAGATCAATCTCGTGCATGCTGAGCCGCTTGAGTTTGTCCTCAACCCTGGCGGACGGGCCGGGAAGGAAACTGGCGCGAACCCGGTAGGCGCGCGCGCCGAGCCGGAGATCGAGGCTGGCCGGCTGGATCTGGTCAGCATCAAGCGACCGGCCGGAAGCAAGCTTCCCACCATCAAAAAGCGCCCGAATAGCGCGGTCCGAAAGAATACCGGCGCCCAATTTCTGCGTGCTCCATTTCACCCATGCCTTGATGGCAAGGTGAGACGATTGACGCAAGCGCGGTGACACACTAAAAGACACGTTATCCCGTGGTGATTTGGCCGACCGGCTTGCAGCCACGTTAAACAAGTCGCTAAAAAGGTCGGGTTGCAAAACCGGCTGGCGACTTGGCGAGCCGGTTTTTTTTGTGTTGGACCTCGACAATGACAAGCAACCGACAATTCCGCCCCGCCACCCAGCTCGTGCATGGCGGAACCACCCGCTCCGGGTTTGGCGAGACTTCCGAAGCAATTTACCTGACCCAGGGGTTTGTCTATGACAGCTCGGAAGCCGCTGAAGCGCGCTTCAAGGGCGAAGATCCCGGTTTCATCTATTCGCGTTACGCCAACCCGACTAACGACATGTTCGAAAAACGCATGTGTCTGATGGAAGGTGCTGAAGACGCCCGCGCCACCGCGTCGGGCATGGCCGCCGTTTCCGCGGCAATGTTGTGCCAGCTCACGGCTGGCGATCATGTGGTTGCAGCGCGCGCGCTTTTCGGTTCCTGCCGCTGGATCGTGGAAAAACTGCTGCCTCAATACGGCATCGAGTCGACGCTGGTCGATGGCCGCGATCTCCTGAATTTCGAGACCGCCATCCGTCCCAATACCAAAGTGTTCTTTCTCGAGAGTCCGACCAACCCGACGCTTGAGGTGGTCGACATTGCGGGCGTTGCCAGGCTTGCCAACCAGATCGGCGCAAAACTCGTGGTCGACAACGTGTTCGCCACACCCTTGCTGCAGAAACCGCTGGAACTCGGCGCGCATGTGGTGGCCTATTCGGCGACCAAGCACATCGATGGCCAGGGCCGCTGCCTCGGCGGCGTGATCCTGTCTGACAAGGACTGGATTGACGAACACCTGCAGGATTATTTCCGCCACACCGGGCCATCGCTATCACCGTTCAACGCATGGACACTGCTCAAGGGTCTTGAAACCTTGCCGCTGAGGGTTCGCCAGCAGACCGAAAACGCCGGCAGGATCGCCGACTTCCTGGCGGATCATCCGGCGGTCGCACGGGTGATTTATCCCGGGCGGGCCGATCACCCGCAGGCGGAGATCTGCGCACGCCAGATGAAGGGCGGATCAACCATGGTGGCCTTCGATCTCAAGGGGGGCAAAGACGCTGCATTTGCCATGCAAAATGCCCTCGAGGTGGTCAAGATCTCGAACAATCTCGGCGATTCAAAAAGCCTGATCACCCATCCGGCGACGACCACCCACAAGAACCTTCCCGATGAAGCGCGGGACGAACTTGGCATCGGCCCCGGCATGGTCAGGTTTTCGGCCGGCATCGAGGATGTCGCGGATCTGGTCGAGGATTTCGAGCGGGCGCTGGCGGCTCTCTGAAGCTTCAGTTTCCGGCGGGGTGGCCCGGACAGGTTCCGCCCGCTGAATTCTTGTATCAAGGGACGGCTTCGCAAACCCGCCACGTGGGCTTGAGTGTACGCGGCGCGCTTCAGTTCGGAAACTCGGCCCGTGCCTGGACGATGCGCGAGAGCGCTGTATAGAGGCAGATTGCGGCGAACACCCAGGCTACCGGCGAGAACCATGCCGGCCAAATGCAGAATATCGCGAACACGACAAAGGTTTCGCCGGCTTCGGCGAGACCGGTGGTGAAGTAGATCGATTTGACGCCGCGTTGCGTCGTGGACAGCCCGTGTTTTTCGGCCATGATCGCATAGGCAAGAAAACTTGCGCCATTGATGTAGAACGAAAAGATCAGCGCCGCGCCGGCCAGTCCATTGGCGGCAGGATCGTGGATGACGAAGCTGAGCGGAATGGCGCCGTAGAACACGAAATCCAGTGTGATATCCAGAAAACCGCCGAAGTCGGTCTTTTCGGTTGCCCTGGCCACCGACCCGTCAAGTCCGTCACCGATCCGGCTGATGATGATCACCAAGAGGCCGGTCATCATATACCCCGATACGATCAACCATCCTGCAGCAAGGCCGAGAAGGCAGGCGACCACTGTGACATGATCGGCTTTCACACCATGCCGGGCGAGCCACAATCCGGTCCGGTCCAGGCTTGGCTCAATCATTTGACGCGCGGTTCCGTCAATCATGCCGGGAACTCCTTTTTCAAGCTTCGTGATAACGCGACGTTTCGCATCCGTCACGCCCTCTGCCGGTTCCCAGCCATCACAATAAGGTCAACCCAAATTGATGGATCGTCCGGTTTGCCGGCGTCGAAATGCTTGACGCAAGCACGGCGCTGTACAATGAGTATCGTAAGGAGTGGCAGATGTACCGCGCGCTGACCCGTGACATAGAAGTAACCGTGGATCCGTATTATCTCGAGGACCAATCGGACCCCGAGGACGGGCGCTATGTGTGGGGCTACCGCGTCGTGATCGCCAACCACTCCGACCAGATTGTCCAGCTTCGAAGCCGGCACTGGAAAATCACCGACGAGAACGGTCTTGTCGACGAGGTTCGCGGTCCCGGTGTGGTGGGCGAACAGCCGGTGCTTGGCCCCGGGGACACCTATGAATACTCCTCCGGTTGCCCGCTGGATACACCGTCGGGGGTGATGGTTGGGTCCTATCAGATGCAATCCGCGGCCGGCGAGTTTTTCGATGTCGAGATCCCGGCGTTTTCGCTTGACCTGCCGGGCCTCGCAAGAACCCTGAATTGACCGACCTCACCGAATTTCGGCCTGTCATGCTGGTGACCGGCGCCCTGGTCGCCACACTCGGCGCAGCCATGCTGTTGCCGGCCCTGGTTGACCTGGCGGCCAACAATGACGACTGGATGATCTTTACCAGCGCGGCGATGGTGACAATGCTGTTCGGCCTGGGGCTGTTTGGCGCCAATCGCGGTGCACCGAAGGGACTGTCCACCCGGCAGGCGATGCTGATGACAGTGATTTCCTGGGTGGCGCTTGTGGCCTTCGGGGCATTGCCATTTCACTGGTCGGGCATTGTGCCGACCTATACGGACGCCTTTTTTGAATCGATGTCGGGATTGACCACCACCGGCGCAACCGTGATCACCGGTCTCGACACCGCACCGCCGGGGCTCCTGTTCTGGCGTGGCCTGCTGCAATGGCTCGGCGGCCTCGGGATCATCGTCATGGCGATCGCCGTGCTGCCGATGCTGCAGATCGGCGGGATGCAATTGTTCAAGGCCGAAGCCTTCGACACAGCCGAGAAAATCCTGCCGCGCGCCACCCAGATTTCGACATCCATCACGCTGGTTTTCATTGCCATGACCGGGATCTGCGCGATTGCCTACATGGCGGTGGGCATGGCGGCCGACGACGCAGTGATCCATGCCATGACCACGGTCGCCACCGGAGGGTTTTCGACCAAGGACGACTCCATCGGCTTCTTCAACAACCCCGCCGTCGAATGGATCGCGATCATATTCATGTTTCTGGGTTCGATCCCCTTCCTGCTGTATGTGCAGATGATGCAGGGGCGGTTCCGCACAATCCTGGCCGATGACCAGGTCAAGGCATTCACCGGCTTTCTCGCCGTCGCCATCCTTGCCGGCTGGATGATGGCCCATTTCAGCGAGTATCACATCGGCCTGGAAGGCTTGCGACACTCAGCCTTTAATGTGGTCTCTATCGTCACGGGAACCGGATATGCCTCGACCGATTATGGGCTGTGGGGATCGCACGCAACGGCGTTTTTCTTCATCATCATGTTTGCCGGCGGCTGTGCCGGCTCCACCTCGTGCGGCATCAAGATCTTTCGCTTCCAGGTTCTGTTCGAGGCGGTGAGACAACATATATCGCAGGTCATGTACCCCAACGGGGTATTCCGCGCCCACTTCAACGGAAAACCGATCCAGGATCGCGTCGTTTCCTCGGTGATGAGCTTCTTCTTTCTTTTCATGACATCTTTCGTGGTGCTGTCGATCCTGCTCAGATTATCCGGCCTCGATACGATCACGGCGCTGTCCGGCGCGGGAACAGCGCTCTCCAATGTCGGGCCGGGACTGGGCGATATCATCGGCCCGTCCGGCAATTTCCAATCGCTGACCGACACGCAGAAATGGTTGCTGGCCGGCGGCATGCTGCTTGGCAGGCTTGAGCTGTTTACCGTGCTGGTGCTGTTCCTGCCGCGCTTCTGGCGATCCTGATTGCCGCCAGCCATGTGCTGAGTGTGGTTTCAGGACTGACGCACGATCTGGCGGCGGCCATAGAGCAGGGACAGGACACGGGCAAAGTCATCGCCGATGCCGACAAGAGCGGGCACGAGAAACAGCACCAGCAGCGTGGTCATGGCAAGGCCGAAGACAATGGTGATCGCCATTGGCAACAGGAATTGTGCCTGAAGGCTTGTCTCATACAGCAGTGGCAACAGCCCGCCGATGGTGGTCAGCGAAGTGAGAAGAACCGCGCGAAAACGGTCACGGCTTGCACCGACAGCGGCCTCGGCGAGACTGTCGCCCGCCGCACGGCGTTCCTCCAGCCGGGCAACCAGAATGATCGAATCATTGACCAGGATCCCGGCCAGGCCAAGCAGTCCGATAAACGACAGGATCGTCAGCTGATAGCCGAGCACCCAATGGCCGAAGATCGCGCCCACGACGCCAAACGGGATAATCAGCAGGACCGCGACCGGCCGCCAGTAGCTGGCAAAGACCCAGGCCAGAATGATGTAGATGACGCTCAGTGCGACGGCCACTCCAAGCTTGAGATCAGCAAACGCGTTCTCCTGCTCCTCGGAGCGGCCGCCGAAGGAATAGCTGACGCCATGGCGGGCGGTGATCAGATCAAGCCCGCCTCCCGCAGTCAGTTGCTCGACCACCGCTCCGGTGGTGGTGACTGCGGTATCAATGTCGCCGGACACCGAAATGGTGCTCTTTCCGTCGCGGCGCTGGATCGCGGAAAAGCCCTGACGCTCGGTCGTGTCGACAACTTCCGACAGCGGCACGAAGGCACCGGAGGGACTTCTGAGATCAAAGTCGCGCAACGCCTGGGAACCCGGCGAGGCAGGAGACTGAACCAGGCGCACGGTGACCTCGTCATCGCCGCGCGGAAACCGGAAGGGAATCGCACCATCGAAAGCGTTGCGGATCTGACGGCCGACATCTTCAATGGAGAACCCCATCGCCGCGCCGTGCGGGGTCAACTCCATGACCAGTTCCGGTTTGCCCCACGGCAGATTGTCATCCAGTCCGCTGATTCCACTGACGCCGGAAAGCAAGGCCACAACGTCGGCGGCGGCGGATTTGAGCGCCGCCACGCGCTCGCCCTGAAGCCGCACTTCAATGTCGCGGCCCGGAGGTCCGCCACGGGATTGGGCGATTGTGAAACGGCTGACACCGGAGATATCCGGCGCCGCCTGGCGCCAGGCATTGACCATATCGGGGGTGCGCACGTCACGTTCTTCCGATGTGGTCAGTTGCACCCGTATCCGCGCAGTGGCGCTACCGCTGCGACTTGAGGCCCCGAAGGTGGTGAAGACCGCCCGGATCGAAGACGGACCAGAGCCCGAAAGCGCCTTATCGGCATCACGCAGTGCCTTCTCATGCGCAGCAATTGCCGTGAGCGCGGTCTCTTCGGGCAGACCTGCGTTGAAAACAATGGTGCCGTGAATATTCTCGGCTTCCGGCGACGGGAAGAACACGAATTCGACGCGGCCCGACCGCGCCAGACCGACAGCGAGAACCATCGCCATGGCAATGGCAATCGCCAACGTCACATAGCGCCAGTCCCAGGCGAGTTGCACCAGCCTCTGGAACGGACCATCCCGGAACAGGTCAAACCCATGATCGAAGGCGCGGCGGAAGCGACTGTCGCCAACGCCAATCGGAGACCCGGCGGCCCGGCTGTTGCGCCTGCGCACTACCAGCAGGCCCCACTCAACAGCGCTTGCCAGCGCCAGCGATACTGCCACTACGACCGCGGCGCGTGCGGATGAGGGCCATCCGGCGAAATCACCGGCAGCGGCGCGCACACCGCTTTCGCCCGCACCCGGCGCAAGATCGACAGCCAACCGCCCGGCGAGGCCGGAGAGAAAGACCATCAGCACAAGCGCGATCAGAAACTGACGCCACCAGGACCAGCCCGCCGGCTTGCGTTCACCAAGCGAACTGGCCAGATGGCCGGGCAGAACCAGAAAGCACTCAAGCAGGCTTGCAACCAGAACCGCGATCACCACCATCGGCAACACCGCCATCATCTGGCCGATGGTGTCGCCGATCAGCAGGATCGGGGCGAATGCCGCAAGCGTCGTCGACATCGCCGCCATCACCGGCGTGAACATCATGCTCACGCCATTCTCCGCCGCCAGTTGCGGACTGTCGCCCATCTCCAGCCTGGTCGCGGTATGTTCGCCCACGACAATCGCGTCATCGACAATGATGCCGAGCATCATGATCAGCGAGAACAGCGACATCATGTTGATGGTTTGCCCGGAGATGAACATGAAACCGATGGTGGCGAGCATGGCGACGGGAATGCCGGCCGCGACCCAGAAGGCAATGCGGGCGTTGAGGAACAGGAAAAGGATCGAGACGACCACCAGCAGGCCCCCAAGCCCGTTCTTGACCAGCAGCCATATTCGCGCGGCAAGCGCATCGGACGCCACTTCATAGGTTGCAAGCTCGATGCCCGGCGGCAGTTGCGGCGTGATCTCCTCCATATAGGCGGACAGGATCGATGCGGTCTCGAGTGTGTCGGCAGTCGGCGCGCGACGGATATCAAGCTCGATGGCTGGCGATCCGCCGGCAAGCCCGCGGGTATCATCGACATCGAAACCATCGCTTATGCGTGAGATATCGCCGAGCAGCACCTTTTCACCACCGGTGAAGGATTTGACCTCGACATCGGCCAGTTGCCGTGCGCCCTGGGCATCGGCAAGAGTGCGCAACTGGCGTTCAACCGCACCCTCGACAGTCCCCGATGGCAGGTCGCGGCTGTTGGCGGCAATCGCGCTCGAGACATCGGATATTTTCATGCCGAGACGCCGGAGTTCGATTTCGGGCACCTCGATACGGATTTCCGCATCGCGCAGGCCGGTGAAATCGATCTTGTCGATGCCGCGGTCGATCAGGTCGTCGCGGATTCGCTTGGCCCAGACCCGCTTGATCGCCTCATCAGCGGTGCCGAAAACCGCGAGTTTGGCGACCGTATCGAAAAACACCGAGCGCGCGATCGTCGGTTCTTCGGCATCCTCGGGCAGATTGCTGACAGCCTTGACGGAGGTTTCGACATCGGTCAGGGCCTGGCTCATGTCGGTGCCGTCTTCAAATTCGAGCCGCACCGTGGCAGTGCCCTCCGCCGCCGTCGATGTCATCCGGTCAACGCCGGAGATATAACGCACGGCTGGTTCGATCAGCACCAGAATGTTGGTCTCCACATCCTCGGCGCTGGCGCCTGACCAAGTGACACCGATGGTGATCGTCGGCCGGTCAATGGAGGGAAAGAATTGTGTGTTGATGCGGGCGACCGAAAACGCGCCGAACAGGATCATCAGCACCATCAGCAGATTGGCCGCGTTGGGATGCCGGATGAAGGTGCTGACAAACCCGCCCTCCCGCCCCACTCCGGGAAAACCGCCGTTGCTCATCGGCCGGTATCCTTGCCGGCGGCCGGCAATTGCTGCGCATCGGGCGACGCAGCGGGAACGCCTGACGGATTGCGGACCCTGACGCCTTCGGAGGCTTCGGTCAGCCGTGTGACCAGGATCCGGTCCCCATCCACAAGGTCACCGTCAAGGATGGCGTCTTCGCCATCCCAGGCGATCAGGCGGACATCGCGCCGCCGCAGCTTGCCGTCGACCACGATAAAGACGTGATCGCCTGATCTCAGAGCGGTCTCGGGCAGTCGGAAGGTCCCCGGCCAGTTCCTGTCGGGCACTGTCAGCGCAACAAAGGCGCCGGGACGCAACTGCACCGGATTGTCCGCCGGATCGATACGCGCGAGGACCTCGACCCCACCGCGTTCGGCTGTCACCCGCGCGCCGATGCGGTCGATGACTGCCGGCCAGACATAGCCCATGCCTCCGACACGCCACGTCAGTTCGACCTGACGGCCGACAAGCGGGTCGGCATCGGTCGCCATGCGGCCATATTGCGCATTTGTCAGAGTAAAACGGACTTCCAGCGCGGTATCGTCATAGATCGAGGCCACCACTTCATTGCTGCTGACCGACCGGCCAGCTTCCACGGTCTCGTCGGAAATGATGCCGTCAAAAGGCGCGATCAGCGCGGTATCGGCAAGCTTGCGTTCAGCCTCGCGGACTTTCCACTCCAATCGCTCGGCATTGGCCTCCTGCTGGATACGCTGTGCTTCGGCAATGAGGATGTTGTTGCGCGACTGGCTCAATGCCTGTTGCCGCTGGGAGAGGACCAGACGCCGGGCGTCAACTTCCTTGCCTGTCAGTGCACCGGACTTTTCCAGCGACAGCGCGCGGTCGAGATCGGCGCTTGCCAGCTGCAACTGGGCGGTGGCTGCCTCAAGCTGCTCGCGTTCGGAGGCAAGCCGGGCGTCGATTTCCGCAATCGAACCTTGCACGGCCGAGAGGTTGGCGCGGGCTTCAAGAAGCGCGCCCTCATAGGCGAAAGGATCGATACGCATCAACACCACGCCCGCGGTGACGCGGCGGCCGGCGACGAGGTCCGGGTGGATCTCGATCACGTCGCCGCTCACGACGGTGCGCAGATCAACACTGCGGCCGGTATCGACCTGCCCGTAAAGGCGGATTTCGGGCCTGTTGTCTGCGCGTTTCGCGGTGATCATGTCAACGGTGTAGACTGTTGGGGTGAAGGCGCGGGGCGAGCGTTCCACCCTGGAAGCAGCCAGGCGCTCCATGGCAATCCAGGCGCCACCCAGCACCAGCGCCATCAGCGCGAATTGCACCACGGCCCGCAAAAAGCCGTGCCTTGCCGAAGACTTCAGTCCGCTTTCGGGTCCCGCCTGTAAATTCACACGGTTGTCGGCCCTGTCGAGCATTGGGTCACTCCGTTGAGACACAACAGGTAACGCAATGCCGCCGCATGGCAAATTAAAGTTTGGTCATGTTTCACCCACGCCCGGCGCAGGATTGTGAACCGAGGCCCGGCGCGCCGCACCGATGTCGAGCCAATGCAGGTTGCCTGCCGCCCGGCAAACCGGGCGACGGGGGTCAGGCGTCAGGCGTCGAACTCTGACGGATCAAAACGATAGGCGGTCGAACAGAATTCGCACTGCACGGTGATCGCGCCGTCTTCAACACTGTCGCGAATCTCCTCGGCGGAAAATCCGCTCAGAACTTCGCCCAGGCGTTCGCGCGAGCAGCTGCACTGATCAAACACCGGAACCGGCGAATAGATTTTCGCGCCACGCTCGTGAAACAGCCGGTATAGCAGGCGTTCGGAGCCAACCTCCGGATCGGTCAATTCGCCCGGCTGCACGGTACTGACAAGCGCCTTTGCTTCGGCCCAACTGTCGTCATCGTCATGCAGGATGTCATCGATGTCGTCCGGGGCATCGCCGCCGGGCAGGTCCGGCTGGCGCATCCGCTCAGGCGCATGCGGCAGAAACTGAACGACAACGCCGCCGGCGCGCCAGCTGTGGCGCGGGTTTCCGTCGCTGTCGCGGTCAATCAGTTCTGCCACGGCCAACCGGACAATGGTCGGGATCTGCTCGGATTGCCGGAAATAGGTTTCCGCCATTTCCTGCAGGCTTTCGCCGTTCATTTCGACGATCCCCTGGTAGCGCTGCATGTATTCGCCCTGGTCGATGGTGAACGCCAACACACCGCGACCAAGCAGATCGGTCGGGCTTACAGCACCACTGGCCTGCGCCGCGGCAAGGCGGTCGGCATCAAAACGGGCATAGGCGCGCAGGTTTCCCGGCGCAGAAAAGTCCGCGACAAGCAGATCCACCGGGCCGTCACCCTTGGTCTGGATGATCAGCTTGCCTTCGAATTTGAGCGAGGTTCCGAGCAATACGGTCAATGCGATGGCTTCGGCGAGCAATCGCGCCACCGGCTCGGGGTAATCATGACGGCCAAGAATGCCGTCAATCATCGGACCAAGCTGCACGGCGCGTCCACGCACGTCGAGACCATCCACCTCGAACGGCAGAACACGGTCGTCACCGGCGAAACCCGGTTCGCCGTGGGTTTGGATATCGGTTTCCATCATCATTCCCGATTGTTTCAAGAGGCGCGTTCGGCCGTCACAAGGCCAGGCGCGAACCGCGTCCACATTTCAAACCGCGCATATAGGTATTGACCGGCCGAACCGCCAGAGGCGTCAGAGGCGTCAGAGAACGCCCATGCACCAGCGCATCACCGCCTTTTGCGCATGCAGACGGTTTTCGGCTTCGTCAAACACCACTGAACGCGGCCCGTCCATCACTTCGTCCGTGACTTCCTCGCCACGATGGGCAGGCAGGCAATGCATGAAGAGAGCGTCCGGATTGGCCTTGGCCATCAGTGTTTCATTGACCTGATAGGGAACAAAAATATTGTGGCCGCGGGCTTTGTGTTCCTGGTTCATCGACACCCAGGTATCGGTGATCACGCAATCGGCACCCTCGACCGCGCGGTCGGGATCGGCACTGATATCTATCTCGGCACCCTGTTTGCGAGCCCAGTCGACGAACTTCGCATCCGGCTCAGAGCCTTCGGGCGTGGCGATCTGCATGCGGTAGCCGAATTGCGCCGCGCCTTCGATCAGCGAATGAAGCACATTGTTGCCGTCGCCGGTCCATGCCAGCGTCTTGCCTTTGACCGGGCCGCGATGTTCCTCAAAAGTGAGAATATCGGCCATGATCTGGCAGGGATGGGTATCATCGGTAAGAGCGTTGATAACGGGCACGGTTGCATGTTCGGCCAGTTCCAGCATGCGGGAATGGTCAAGCGTGCGGATCATGATCAGGTCGACATAGCGCGACAGCACCTTGGCGGTGTCGGCAATGGTTTCGGCCCGGCCAAGCTGCATCTCGGTGCCCGACAGGAACAGCGTTTCTCCGCCGAGCTGGCGCATGCCGACATCAAACGACACGCGGGTGCGGGTCGAGGGTTTTTCGAAAATCATCGCCAGCATCTTGCCTTCGAGCGGGCGATCGGTCTCTGCGGCGGTCTTGGCTGCACGCGCCGCATCAAGCATGGCGCGCAAATCGCTCGCGCTGACTGCGGAGAGATCGAGAAAATGGCTGGTGCCGACGGATTTGGTCTGTGTCATAGCGTCCGATCCGGTTAATTGGCTTTGCGAGACAGCGTGTCGAGCGCCGCCTCGATCCTGGAGAGGGCGTCACGGGCTTCTTCCGCGGTCACGATCAGAGGCGGCAGCAACCGCACCACATTGTCACCCGCCGGCACTGCCAGCAGATGCTCGTTGCGCATCGCCATGACCAGCTCGGCATTGGGCTTGGCACATTTGATGCCGAGCATCAGACCGGTTCCGCGGATGTCTTCGATCAAGTCGGGATAGCGGTCCTTGAGCGACGCCAGACCCTGGTTCAGAACCAGGGCGATATCGTTGACGTGGGTAAGGAAGCCGTCTGCGAGCACGACGTCAAGCACTGCGTTTCCAACCGCCATGGCCAGCGGATTGCCGCCATAGGTGGTGCCATGCGTGCCGGCGGTCATGCCGTCAGCGGCGTCCGCTGTGGCCAGGCAGGCGCCAAACGGGAAGCCGCCGCCAATGCCCTTGGCAACCGCCATGATATCGGGGGTGATACCTGCCCATTCGTGGGCGAACAGTTTGCCTGTGCGACCGACACCGGATTGCACCTCATCGAGGACAAGCAGAATCCCCTCTTCGTCACACAGGTCGCGCAAGTCGCGCATCCATTGCCTGGATAGCGCGCGGATACCGCCCTCGCCCTGCACCGGCTCGACCAGAATGGCGGCCGTTTCCTCGCAGATTACTGCCTTCAAAGCCTCCAGGTCGCCGAACGGCACCTGGTCGAAGCCCTCGACCTTCGGACCGAAGCCCTCAAGATACTTGGCCTGACCGCCAGCAGCGATGGTCGCCAGCGTGCGGCCATGAAACGCGCCTTCCATGGTGATGATGCGGTAGCGTCCGGGCTGTTCATTGACGAAGAAATGACGACGCGCGGTCTTGATCGCGCATTCAAGCGCCTCCGCACCGGAATTGGTGAAGAACACCTTGTCGGCGAAGGTCACTTCGCAAAGCCGCTTGGCCAGACGCGTCTGATCGGGCATTTCATAGACGTTAGACAGATGCCATAATTTGTCGGCCTGGCTCTTCAACGTCTCCACAAGATGGGGATGGGTATGGCCGAGCGAATTGACCGCAATGCCTGCGGCGAAATCGAGATAGCGTTCGCCGGTCGGGGTCTCCAGCCAGACGCCATGGCCGCGCTCGAAGACCATCGGCGCGCGATTATATGTATCGTAAAGCGGCTTGGCCTCGGCCATGGCGCTCTTCTCCCCTTTAACAAACCACACGGGCGCATTGAACGAAGCTTGACGGGCGCCATTGGAACCCGTCGAGCAACCCTGTGCCGGAAAACCAAAATGCCGCCCTTCCGGGGCGGCGAGGGCACTATTTACATTTCAGTCTGGCCTGTCAATGAGACAAGCTGCGTCCCCGGCGCGCCGGCAATTCCGCCGCCTTGCAGGGCCACTGTCACGATCTGGCCCGCTGTGCGGGAAAAGTGGTGCAGCAAGAACACAACCCACGCCCGTAAGTTGGGGAAAACCGAGAAAAGGAATCACCATGATTCGGCTGACTCTTGTCATGGAGTCAGCCGACCACTACGTTAAACCCATGAAATAGGCGTTCGCGGCGGACACTATTTACCTCACAGTAACCGAGCGTTTGAGCTCCGGTCATCCGGGGCCTAGGTGAGGGATTCTGCCATCCCGGGCTACGGGATACAGGGAGAGCAAGGCATGAACTGGACTGATGAACGGGTTGAAAGACTCAAGAAACTCTGGGCGGACGGGCTCAGCGCGAGCCAGATCGCCGCGCAATTGGGCGGCGTCAGCCGCAATGCGGTGATCGGCAAGGTGCACCGGCTCAACCTTCCTGGCCGGGCCAAGAGCGGCGGACAGGCGTCAGTGCGGACCAAGCGCACGACAGCCGCGCCCCGCGCACCCAATTACGCCGGACGTACGGCGACACAGACAACCCGCACAGTCAGCCGCGCAAGCGGCGGCAGCGCGCAGTTGAAGCAGGATCTCGACGTTGTTGCGGTGGAAGATCTCGACACGCGGCCGCTGGAAGATGTGGTTGTGCCGATTTCCCGGCGGCTCACCCTGGTGGAACTGTCCGAACGGACCTGCAAATGGCCGATCGGCGACCCGCTGCAGGAAGGTTTCCATTTTTGCGGCAATGATTCAGGCGAAGCGTCACCCTATTGCGGTTATCACGCCAAACTGGCTTTCCAGCCCTCAAGCGAGCGCAAGCGCGCCCGCTAAAAAAGCTGGATGGACGCAACACAAAAGCCCGGATCGTGTCCAACGAGCCGGGCTTTGTTTTTGTTGTCGGGATGCTCCTGCGCCGCCTCAGCTCTCGATCGAGTAGCCGGCGCCGCGGACGGTGCGGATGATGTCGCGCATCCCGGAGAGATTGACCGCCTTGCGCAACCTGCCGACATGCACATCGACTGTACGTTCATCGACATAGACATCGTGGCCCCAGACACCATCGAGCAACTGCGCGCGCGAGTAGACCCGGCTGGGTGAACTCATCAGGTATTCGAGCAGGCGGAATTCCGTCGGCCCCAACTTGACGTCACGGCCACGCCTGCGCACCCGATGGGTTTCGCGATCGAGTTCGACATCGCCAACCTTGAGCAGGCTGGAAATCACTTCGGGCCGGGCGCGCCGCAGCATGGCCCTGACCCGGGCCAGAAGCTCAGGGGTGGAAAACGGCTTGACGACGTAATCGTCAGCGCCGGTGGCCAGACCGCGAACCCGTTCGCTTTCCTCGCCGCGGGCAGTGAGCATGATGATCGGCAACCGTTCGGTCTCCGGCCGGGCGCGCAGACGCCGGCACAGTTCGATACCGGAAATGCCGGGCAGCATCCAGTCGAGGATCAACAGATCCGGAACACGCTCCTGCAACCGGATTTCCGCTTCGTCGCCACGCAGCACCGTGTCAACGTCGTAGCCTTCTGCTTCGAGATTGTAGCGAAGCAGCACCGAGAGCGCCTCTTCGTCTTCAACCACTGTTATTCGCGGACTCATCGCCATGTTTTATGCACTCCGTGACGCGATCACGCCGAACCCGGTGCGGGCGCGACCATGCTGGCGGTATCATCATCTTTCGGACGGTCGGCCGACAATTGCTCGCCGGTGGCGACATAATAGACCGTCTCGGCGATGTTGGTGGCGTGATCGCCGATGCGCTCGATGTTCTTGGCGCAGAACAGCAGGTGGGTACAGGCGGTGATGTTGCGTGGGTCTTCCATCATGTAGGTCAGCAATTCGCGGAAAAGCGAAGTGTAGATTGCATCGATTTCCTCGTCGCGTTCGCGGATGGAATTGGCCAGTTCGGGTGAGCGTGTGGCGAAGGCGTCAAGCACTTCCTTGAGCTGGGTCAGCGCCAGTTCGGCCAGGTGCTCGAGCCCGCGCACCAGCTTGCGCGGTTGCGCCATGGTGTGCACGGCGATCACCCGTTTGGCAATGTTCTTGCCCAGGTCGCCAACGCGTTCCAGATCGGAGGCGATCCGGATCGATCCGATAACCTCGCGCAGATCGGACGCCATCGGCTGGCGCTTGGCGATCAGGATGACGGCTTTGTCGTAGATCTCGCGCTCGCCATTATCGAGCAGGAGATCTTCCGAGATTACCCGCTGGGCGGAGGCCGTGTCGGCATTGACCAGGGCGGCAACGGCGTCGGCGACCATACGCTCGGCGATCCCGCCCATTTCCGACAGGCGGCGTACAAGGAAGCGGAGTTCGTCATCATAGGAGGTGACGGTATGAGCTTCGGGCATGGCTTGATCCTTCAATTCTGTCGTCATGATGCAATAAGTGATCGCATTAGCCGAAGCGGCCGGTGATGTAGTCCTGGGTCAGCTTGTTGTCCGGATTGGTGAACATCTTTTCGGTGGGACCTTCCTCGACAAGATTTCCCAGATGGAACATGGCAGTGCGCTGCGAGACGCGGGCGGCCTGCTGCATCGAGTGGGTGACGATGACGATGGTGAAATTGGCACGCAGTTCGTCGATCAGTTCCTCGACCTTTGCGGTGGCGATCGGGTCAAGCGCCGAGCATGGCTCGTCCATCAAAATGACTTCAGGGCTGACAGCGATGGCGCGCGCAATGCAAAGCCGCTGTTGCTGGCCACCGGAAAGACCGGTTCCAGGCTCATCGAGGCGATCCTTGACTTCTTCCCAGATCGCAGCCTTGCGAAGGCTGGATTCAACGATCTCGTCAAGCTCCTGTTTCGACTTGGTCAAACCATGAATGCGCGGTCCGTACGAGATATTCTCGTAGATCGACTTCGGAAAAGGGTTAGGCTTCTGGAACACCATGCCGACCCTTGCCCGCAACTCTACGACATCGATCTTCGGATCGTAGATGTCTTCATTGTCGAGCGTGATATTGCCTTTGATGCGGCAGATATCAATGGTGTCGTTCATCCTGTTCAAGCAGCGCAGGAATGTAGACTTTCCGCACCCTGAAGGTCCGATAAGCGCCATCACCTGGTGTTCGGGAACCTTGAGGTCCACGCCGAACAGGGCCTGCTTTTCGCCGTAGAACACGTCGACCTTTTCGCCGCGCATCTTTATATTTGGCTCTTTGGTCATGGCGGTTAGCTTGTTCTCGATTGTCGTGTCGGTGAGCATATTCATGTCCTTTTACCTTTTTACCAACGACGCTCGAAGCGCTGCCTGAGGAAAATTGCAATTGAGTTCATTAAGACGAGGAAGCCGAGCAGCACCAGAATAGCTGCGGACGTTCTGGCGACAAAGCCACGTTCCGGGCTGTCGGCCCAGATGTAGATCTGGGTCGGCAGCGCGGTGGAAGCCTCAAGCACACCATCGGGCGGGCTGGTGATGAAGGCGTTCATACCAATCAGAAGCAACGGTGCCGTCTCACCCAGCGCCTGAGCCAGGCCGATGATGGTACCGGTCATGATCGTCGGCATCGAAAGCGGCAGGATGTGGTGCAGGATGGTTTCATGCTTGGATGCTCCGATGCCCAGAGCCGCCTCCTTGATGGAGGACGGAACAGACTTGAGCGAGGCTCGCGTGACGATGATCAGCGTGGGCAGGGTCATCAGGGCGAGAACCATGCCTCCAACCAGCGGTGCTGAACGGGGAAGGCCGAACCAGCCAAGGAAGACCGCCAGACCGAGAAGACCGAACACCACCGATGGAACTGCAGCAAGGTTGTTGATGTTGACCTCGATCACGTCGGTGAAGCGGTTTTTGGGAGCGAACTCCTCAAGGTAGATTGCAGCCGCGATACCTATCGGGAAGGAGATCAGGAAACAGACCAGCAACACCCAGAAGGATCCCGAAATCGCACCGGCGAGACCGGCAAGTTCGGGGAAGCGGCTGTCCGAGTTGAAGAACAGGCCCCAGTTGAAAGGCTGCGAGAGGGCGCCTGCTGCTTCGAGCTGATTGTAATACTTGATCTGGACGTCACTGACCCGACGTTGATTTTCAGGCAGGTCCGGATTGATCTGCCCCTTGGCAAGCTGATCGAGCGGGTCAGACAACGGGATGGAAAACAGCGAAGCTTTCCCCAGAAGTTCCGGGTTCTTGATCACCTGGTCCCTGACAATGAAGTGCGCGGAAGAGGTGAATATGTTGAAAAATTCCCTCTCGTTGGAACGCGGCAACTCGGCAACCTGGTTACGCAAAGAATCGCGCACAACACCACGCCAATTCGCCGCCATGAGGTTTTCAGGGTCGATATCTGCTCCCGCAAGATCGATTTCGACCGTGGCCATTGTCTGAACGAAAGCCCGGTAACCGGTAAATGTCAGCGTGCTGACGAGGATCAGAAGGAACCCGAGAGCGAAGAAAATCGCCAGCATTCCGTAGGCCTGGAGGCGACGGTCTGCAGCATAGCGCGCCTTGCGGCGCGCAGCCATAGCGGGCGACTGCCAATCGACAGTGCGGGTCTTGCCCCCGGCCAGAGCACCAAGTGACGAAGCTGTGTTACTCATCAGTACTTCTCCCGGTATTTGCGCACGGTGTGGAGTGCGATGAGGTTCAAGCCAAGGGTGATGGTGAAGAGCACCAGACCCAGCGCGAAGGCTGCAAGGGTTTTCGGATTGTCGAACTCGCTGTCACCAATCAACAAGGTGACGATCTGGACGGTCACGGTGGTGACCGATTCAAACGGGTTGAGCGTCATCTTGGCAATAAGCCCTGCGGCCATGACCACGATCATCGTCTCGCCAATAGCGCGGCTCAAAGCCAGCAGCACGCCACCGATGATGCCCGGCAAGGCCGCCGGCAATAAGACCTTGCGGATCGTTTCGCCCTTTGTTGCACCAAGTGCATAGGAGCCGTCCCGCATCGCCCGTGGCACCGCAGCAAAAGCATCGTCGGAGAGCGACGAGATGAATGGAATGAGCATCACTCCCATCACACCACCTGCTGCCAGTGCGCTGTTGGGCGAGGCGTCAATGCCAAGTGACATCGCCAGATTGCGGATTGCCGGAGCGACCGTCAACACCGCGAAGAAGCCGTAGACGATGGTCGGGATCCCCGCCAGAATTTCGAGCAGAGGCTTGACCACCGAACGGAAACGGCTGTTGGCATATTCGGTCAGATAGATCGCCGAGAAAATGCCGGTCGGGATGGCAACCAGCATGGCAAGCAGCGAGATCACCATGGTGCCGAAAAGCACCGGGATCATGCCGAATGCACCCTGCCCTGCCACCTGGTCGGCGCGGATGGCGATCTGCGGCTCCCAGCGCAGGCCGAAGAAGAATTCCGTAAACGGAACCTTGGCAAAAAACTGGGCCGCTTCGTAAACCAGCGAGGACACGATGCCAAGCGTCGTGACGATGGCGACGATCGAGGAAAAAATCATGAACCAGGTCACAGACCGCTCGACGCTGTAGCGCGCCTGGTAGCGATGCTGGATGATACGGAAGCCGAAGAAAGCCCCGATGCTGGCCAGAGAGGCCGCCACGGCAACCATTGCCCAGCGGAAAATGAACTCGAGCGACCTTAGATGCTCGACCCCTACCAGCACCTCCGGCGACGGTTCGGTGAACAGGTTTCCAGCACGAACCTGCCGGATCTCGCTAATCAACAGGTTCCGCTCTGCGCCGGTCATTTGATCCGCGCCGGGGAAACTGGAAAGGACAAGCATGTCTTGAAAGCTTGATTCACTCATCGACCACAAAATCAGGAAGATGAGCGCTGGCACGCCGGTCCAGATGGCGGCGTTAAGGGCGTGATAAATAGGTCGCGAATGAACCTTGACTGTCGCGAGTTCGCGCTGCTTGCGCGCGCGGATAAGTCCCGCCATTGCTGCAGCGATCGACGCCACCAGCAAAATAATAATTAGATAGCTCACCATTGTCCCGCTTGCCCCTGTATCAAACAAGGTCGCCCCTCACCAGGAGGGACGACCATCTCGCCAGTGGCGATTACGAGCCGAGCTTCTTGCCTTCGGCAACGTTCTTCTGGACTTCCATGCGCTTCTCGTCGGAAAGCGGAGTGAGGCCACGCTCAGGAAGGTAACCGTCGGAAGAAAGAGCGGAGTCCGAGAGATACTCGGCGAGGAACTCCTTCATGCCCGGGATCACATCGCGGTGCGCGTTCTTGACGTAGAAGTAGATCGGACGCGCAACCGGGTATGAGAAGTCAGCGATCGTGTCGAACGTCGGCTCAACACCGTTGACCAGAACAGCCTTCAACTTGTCGTTGTTTTCATACAGGAACGAGTAGCCGAAGATACCGACCGCATTGGCGTCGGCCTCAAGGCGCTGCACGATCAGGTTGTCGTTTTCACCAGCTTCGACGAAAGGACCGTCCTGACGCATACGCGAGCAGACTTCTTCCCACTTGTCTCCGTCAGACTTCTTCAGATCTGCCATGCCAGGAAGTTCCGAACAACCGTCATGCATGACGAGTTCAACGAAAGCGTCACGAGTGCCTGATGTCGGGGGAGGACCGAAAGCAATGATGTCAAAATCAGGCAACGAAGCGTCGATGTCCGACCACTTCTTGTTCGGGTTGGCGACGAAACCGCCATTGCCATCCGGAAGTTCGGCAGCAAGTGCCTTGAAGATCTGCTCTTCGGTCAGATCCATCTCAGGAGCCGAACGGGCATGAGCGATCGAAAGACCGTCGTAACCGATAAGGGCTTCGGAAATGTCGGTCACGCCATTGCTGGCGCAAAGCTCGGCTTCCGAATCCTTGATCGCACGCGAAGCGCCGGTGATGTCTGCGAAGTCCGGGCCGATGCCGCCGCAGAATACCTTGAAGCCACCGCCGGTGCCGGTCGACTCAACAACCGGAGCAGGGTTTCCTGTCTTGTTGGCATATTCCTCAGCAGCAGCCTGAGAATAGGGAAATACGGTTGACGAACCGACAACCTTGACTTGATCGCGGGCAACAGCGGCGCCAGCGAAGGCCGTGGACGCCACGAGTGCGGCAGCAGCGAATTTGAGTGCGTACATGAGAATCTCCCGTTGTGGGTAAAGGTGGCTAGGCCCTGTGGCAGGGCTTCGGGTCAGCCGTCTAAGGCTGGCCCTTTCTAGGCCTTTCAAGATTCCGTTTTATGACAGTAGCATCACTGTTTTATGACACACTATGTAATTGTTATTACTTATATATCTCGTTACTTGCTGGTTTAATGCCCGGTTCAACCGGGCTGAATTTGACAGTGAAGACCGATCCCTCGCCAAGAACCGACTTGACCACCAGCCGGGCGCGGTGCCGGGTGAGGATGTGCTTGACGATGGCCAATCCCAATCCTGTCCCCTTCTTGGTCCTGCTTGTTTCCACATCGACGCGGTAGAACCGCTCAGTCAGACGCGGCACATGCTCCTTGGCGATGCCCGGACCGAAATCCCGTACGGAAACCTGCGCGCCGTCCACGTCGGAACCCGCGACAGCAATCTGAACTCGCTGGCCGGTCTGGCCGTATTTGCAGGCATTCTCGATCAGGTTGGAAAAGACCTGGATCAGCTCATCCACATCCCCGGTCACTATCAAGGGGGCGGACGGCAAGGCCAGATCGACCTCGACGCCGAGATCCTTGGCCATCGGCCTCAAGGTATCGACCACGTGCGTGATGGTCTTGCCCAGATCCACCTGGCCTTCGGGCGCGACATGAGCCCGCATCTCCAGCCGAGACAGGGACAGAAGGTCATCGATCAGGCGGGCCATTCGCTGGGCCTGTTCCAGCATGATGCCAAAGAACCGGGTGCGCGCGGCCTCGTCATTGCGCGCCGGCCCCTGCATGGTTTCGATAAAGCCCATCAGCGAGGCAAGCGGAGTTCTGAGTTCGTGGCTGGCGTTGGCGACAAAGTCGGTGCGCATCCGGTCCATTCGGCGGGCTTCGGTCAGATCCCGGAATGTCATTACATAAAGCCGGTCCGTAATCTCCGCTGCTCTTGCCGGGGCTTCGCCAACCGGCGCCACCCGCACGTCATGCCAGCGCTCCGAGGGGACGCGTTCGGAATGCTCAACGCTTTCCGGCACACCATCGGCGATGACACGGGAGACCAGGTCGAGAATGGCCGGCGACCTGATGCGCGCCGACAGCGATGCCCGCTCGGGATAGGCGCCGACAAGCGCCTGGGCCGCCGAATTCTGGCGCACAACCTGTGTTTCGCGGTCGAACACGATCGTCGGCAGATCCAACGCTTCAATCACCATAAAATCAGGATGGATCGCGCGAGCCGCACCGTTCTTGCGCCTGACCTTGGCATCCTGCCGGTTCGAAGGCCAGAGCAGAAGAGCCGCTGCAAAAATGCCATATCCGGCAATCGCTTGCCAGGGTTGCAGCCCTGCGGGAACAGCAGCAACCGCAACTGCGGCTCCGACCCCCAACGGGCGCACCAACACCCGTGCCCGGGCGGGAAAGCCGTCCTCTTCTTGCCTGATATCGCTCATCTGCCAGTGCGCCCTCGGTGTCGTGCAATCGCTGATTTGGTAACTTGTTTACCTGCGCTGCTTGAAATCACAATGACGATGTGGCCCTTTCTCATTTCAAAGCGAAAACAGAACAAAGGAAAAGTCCGTGGGAAAAGACAAAAGCGACAGGGCAGTCGAGTTGACCATCGACGGCAAGGAGCGGGTTTTCGACATCGACAATCCGAAGCTGCCGGGATGGGTGAAGGACGAAGCATTTTCCTCGGATGACTACCCCTACAAGAAGAAACTTGACTGGGACGAGTATGAAAAGGAGCTGGAGGCCCTGCAGATCGAGCTGGTCAAGGTCCAAAGCTGGCTCGGCGAAACCGGCAAACGCATCATCTCGGTTTTCGAAGGCCGTGACGCCGCCGGCAAAGGCGGATCCATCGGAGCAACACGGGCATACATGAACCCGCGCGCGGCGCGTATTGTCGCCCTGCCCAAGCCAACCGAAACCGAGCGCGGACAATGGTATTACCAGCGCTATGTCGATCACTTCCCCACTTCCGGCGAATTCGTCATGTTTGACCGCTCCTGGTACAATCGCGCCGGTGTCGAGCCGGTGATGGGGTTTTGCACTCCGGAGCAGTATCTGCATTTTCTCGAGGAGACCCCGAATTTCGAGCGGATGCCGGTGAAGGAGGGAATCTATCTTTTCAAGTTCTGGCTCAATATCGGCCGCGAAATGCAGCTCAAGCGGTTTCACGACCGCCGCCACAGCAAGCTCAAGTCCTGGAAATTGTCGCCGATGGATATTGCCAGCCTGAACAAGTGGGATGACTACACCGAAAAGCGCGACGTGATGCTGAAGGAAACCCATTCCAGTTATGCGCCGTGGACCGTGGTGCGCGCCAATGACAAGCGCCGCGCCCGCCTCAATGTGATCCGCACGATCTTGAGCGAACTTCCCTACACCGGCAAGGACAAGGGCGCGATTGGCGATATCGACGAGGACATCGTCAGCTCCGGCCCCGGAGCGGTCAACCGCTGAGACGACCGATGGTCATTCCGGACGCGGCAGGTTCGGGCGTCCCTGTCGCGGGAATGACGCATCTGCAGAAGTTGAAAAACAGGCACATGGGCGACCGTTTTCCGCGCGAAAAGTGACGTTTACGTCAAAGGAAGGCATTGCAACCGGAACGCCGCCGCTCTAAATCTTCTATCATGAGGGACGCAGGGAAGAGGAGCCCCGCGGCAAAATGATGATCCGCGTCCGTGTCCGCAAAGCGAGGGAGTGAAAAACATGACAAACACTGCTGCCGACGACCGCATCTGGCTGCAATCCTACCCACCTGATACGCCCGCCGAGATCGGGCCGCTGTCTTATCCCTCCGTGGGTGCATTGATCGAGGATTCGTTCAGAAAATATCCCGGCCGGCCGGCATTCACCTGCATGGGCAAGTCCATCACCTATGCCGAGATGGAGAAACTCTCCTCTTCGATCGGAGCCTGGCTGCAGTCTCTGGGGCTGGAGAAGGGCGACCGGGTCGCGCTGATGATGCCCAACATCCTGCAGATGCCGGTGGCGATGGCGGCCGTGCTGCGCGCCGGCTACGCGGTGGTCAATGTCAACCCGCTCTACACGCCGCGCGAACTCGAGCACCAGCTCACGGATTCAGGCGCCAAGGCGATCATCATTCTCGAGAACTTCGCCATTACCCTGCAACAGGTTGTCGCCCGCACAGGCGTCAAGCACGTCTGCGTCGCGACCATGGGGGATCTGCTCGGATTGAAGGGCCATCTGGTCAATTTCGTGGTCCGCAAGATCAAGAAAATGGTGCCCGACTGGTCACTTCCCGGCCATGTGAGTTTCAAGGCAGCGCTGTCGTCGGGCGAGGGCAAAACCCTCAAGCCGGCAGACTCCAGACCTGATGACGTGGCGTTTCTGCAATATACCGGCGGAACCACGGGGGTATCCAAGGGTGCAACGTTGATCAACTCCAACGTGCTGGCGAATGCGGCGCAGAACAACATGTGGCTTCCGGCAGCCTTCATCAACAAGCCAAGGCCGGAAGTTCTTGTCTATGTCTGTGCCCTGCCGCTTTACCATATCTTTGCCCTGACGGTGAACGCGCTGATGGGCATGTCCCAGGGCGCCCACAACATCCTGATCCCCAACCCGCGCGACATCCCCGGCTTCGTCAAGGAACTGCAGAAATTCGAGTTCCACGTTTTCCCCGGACTCAACACCCTGTTCAACGGATTGCTGAACAACGAGGCTTTCCAGCAGCTCAATTTCAAACCCCTGCTGCTGACCCTGGGCGGCGGAATGGCGGTTCAGCGTCCGGTGGCCGATCGATGGAAGGAACTGACCGGCTGCGTTATCTCGGAAGGCTACGGCCTGTCGGAAACCTCCCCGGTGGCGACAGCCAACCGGTTTGACGCCACCGAGTTCACCGGCACCATCGGCCTCCCGCTGCCCTCGACCTATATCGACATCCGTGACGAAGACGGCAATTCGGTGCCGCTCGGCGAAGTGGGCGAGATCTGCATCAAGGGACCCCAGGTGATGGCGGGGTACTGGAACCGGCCCGAAGAGACCCAGCAGGCGATGTCCGCCGACGGGTATTTCCGCTCCGGCGATATGGGCTTCATGGATGACAAGGGTTTCACCAAGATCGTCGACCGCAAGAAGGACATGATTCTGGTCTCCGGTTTCAACGTCTATCCCAATGAGATCGAAGAAGTGGCGGTGGCGCATCCAGGCATCGCCGAAGCAGCGGCAATCGCCATCCCGGATGAGAATTCCGGAGAGGCGGTGAAGCTGTTCATTGTCCGCAAGGACCCGAACCTGACCGAGGCCGACGTCAAGGCACATTGCGCCACCGGGCTTACCAACTACAAGCGCCCCAAGGTCATCGTGTTCAAGGACGACCTGCCAAAAACCAATGTCGGCAAGATTCTGCGCCGGGAACTGCGCGATCTGTGAACCGGTGCGGTTGTGCCGCGGCTTTGCAAAGCTCGCACAGCCGACCGGTCAGACTGCTTCCAGCGAGACCCGGAAGCCGCGGGAAACTTGATTTTCCGCGGCTTCCGCCGCATAGGTGGGCAACCCAACATGGAGGCCCGCCCCTTGTCGAACACCGTTGATCTGGCTCTGTCCCGCCTTAAAACCCATCATGAAAACGGCGCCGTCAGCAATCTGCGTGCGGCGTTTCAAACCGATGCTGATCGTGCCCGGCGCTATACAATCGGGTTCGATGACCTGCGTATGGATTTTTCCAAATGCGCGATTGCCGAGGACACGCTCGGGCTTTTGGAGGCACTTGCCGTCGCGGCGGATGTCGAAATAAAGCGCGACCGGATGTTCGCTGGCGAACCGATCAACATCACCGAAGGCCGGGCGGTGCTGCACACCGCGCTGCGCGCTGCGCCGGATGGTGACATCCGGGTGGATGGCGAAAACGTGATTCCCGGCGTCCATGCGGTGCTTGATGCAATGGGCGCTTTTTCGAACGGGATCCGCGACGGCTCGATTTGCGGCGCCACCGGCAAGGCCTTCACCGATATTGTCAATATCGGCATCGGCGGCTC
>NZ_JBDWHW010000043.1:0-8521 GCF_039975035.1 Hoeflea sp.
TGCGGCGGTTGGCAAGGCTTTGCGATCAATGACGAACTTTTGAATCGGGCTCTTAAACTCTGCCTGGGCTTCCTCCCTCGCAAGCCTGACGGCTTTACGCTGGTCGGCCTCCGCCTGTTCGACGGTCTTAGCGAGTTGGACTTCAGATGCGGCTAGAATGGCTGCACGCTCCTCCTCGTTCCGCAATTTTTCCGCCGCACTTGCAGCGTCTCGCACTTCGTCAGCCCGGTTCTGCTCCTGTTCCGCACGGCTTAATATTTCAGCCATGTTCAACTGTTTCACGATTGCAGAGTTTCCGAAGCTTTCATCCTGAGCAATACGTCTGGCAGCTTGAAGTGTTAGCGCGTTCTTGCCCTGCATTGTAAAGTCCTCAAGGGGGCCAGCGACCTTCTCCATGCCCTCCCGGAAAAAACCGAACCACTCAGCGTCTGGTTTCACTGCCGCGAAGCAGTTCGTAAGAAGCTCGCGACCCGCTTTTTCAGGAGGTATAGACTGGTCCTTTAAAAGCCACGCTATGGTGGCGATCTGGCCGAGCGCAACAATAGGCGGAAAACTGTTGTGGCCCAACGACCGTTGTTCAATCAAATATCGCCTTGAAGCGGATGCGAGGAAACGGTTCGATGTAACAAACACGAACCCACAATCTGCCAGATCACGAGCCCTGTTGCCCCGCCTCAATCGCATTACCGAAGCCAAGAAACCGGCGTCATTCTGTCGATTTTGTTGGCTATAAGGACGTCCCGAAGCATGCGATCCTGCGAACAAGAATTCCGAAAAACCACGTTCGTCGATTTGAAATCGAGCGTTCGCCAGCGCATCCTTTTCGAGATCGCCAGCAGGGAAAATATTAAACGCAGCGAGCCGCTCGGGAAAGGCGTTCTGAAGCATCCGCAGGTCGGTAGTACTAACCTCTCCGGCCGCTATCGCCGCAGCGGTTTCACCTTCAAGCTCCCTACCAGTGTCTTTGATATAGACGATGGTGTCTATAATGCCACTGACCTCAGCTTCGTTTCCGGAGAAGTAGCGTATTTGGAAACCTAAATCCTGAAGATAGCGGGTTAGCTCCTCCGTTGCGGTACGGAGCATCTTACCCGAGCACCCGAGCTGCCTCAGCAGAACAGCTGTGTCGTATAATACCGTAACTGGCTTCTGCAAGTCGATCTGCCCGATGGCAGCAACCGAAGAAATGAAGTCCTCGATCAGGACACCCATAAAGATATTCAGTATCTTATTGAAATGGTTGTCGTCACTCTCGTCGTGAAGCTTACGGATGAACGCACCAACAACGGCTATCTCAATCGACGTGGGGTCTAACAGAGCGTTTTTTATTTTAACAATTCGGCTACTTGATTTGTCCGTGCGAACTCGCAGGAATGCGATGAGTGCGTTTCCCCAGTTGCCCGAGGGTGGGGGTACAGTGAAACCCACTTTGCGCGCGTGGTCCTCCAACAGAGATACGATATCGTCAAATTCCGTCTCGATCTCCGATTTTACAACGTCGAACTTGCCTCCGTGAGAAACAGCGAAATGTGCTCGGACGTTCTTACGATACTCCACGAACTTCTGCTGTTGCAGGGCCTCAACAAGCTGATCGATAGCGTAGAGCGGAATCTCGAAACCGAAGCTCGCTTTGAGATAAGATTGAATGCCGTCAGAGGTGACTTGCCTTCCTGCAATTTGGTTTGTGTAGGGCGCTATGAAGGGGACAAGGCAATCTAGCGCGTCACGAACCGGGTTTGAACTGATCTCGGTGCGCTTGAACGCGGCATAGAGAAATGCATACGCCTTCGCCTCGCGGTCGGCACCCTTGAGGTCAAATAGATCTTCAATCGTGGTCTTAGCTTCGCCGTTCATATCACTACCCCCCTCGGCAACCTATCAGCACGCGCGTGAGGGGCAAGTGAAGGATTCACATTTGGATCTGGTGTTTTAAAAGGTGTTCCAAGCTAAAAGGTGCGCGCCTTGGACTGCTAGATGACTGCGTGCGCACTCTGGGCATTGGCTATCCTGACGTCCGCACTGTCTGCTTCGCACTCAGACGCGGTCGGGCAGCAAACCACCCAAGTTAGACATCTTTTCTGACTGGGCAAACGGCAGCTTCCAGATAGTATAGGAGCAGGCCGAACGTCCGCCATGGGGGCGCAAAGCTGTCATTGATGAGGGGTAACGATTGTCAGTTCAGGCCACCTCAACTTACTTTCTGAACGGAACCACTTTTAATCCACTGCCGGCAAATTTCCACGGCACTTGAGCTACAAAATGCAGCGACGGCTTCTTCAAAAGCGATCCTGTCGCGGCGAACAATTCATCCCAAATGATCAGTGTCATGTGGACTATTCTTTCGCTGTTCTCTCAAAATACCCGCGTCGCTTGTTAACCATCCCGGAGCTCTTGTTCCGGATACGTTCTTTTTGCCTTGCCGGATAAGCAACTCCGGACTATCTGTTGATTGTCGCAATTAAATGTATTTCTGCAGCGACTTAACGGCCCCCGCCGATGCGACAACATCGAACGAGGGCCTGACCCGCAACCTTCTCTCGAAAGGCCCAAGGCTATGTTGACCTTTATCGCTATCTCCCCCGATGGGGAAGACCAATCGCATTTCTCTCCTGTTGATGCCCGATCGCGGCGATGCTTGATGATGACCGGCGATCTATCGCCGTCACCCGTTTCTTCTTCGCGCAACTGATCGTTTCACATCACAGCGATCACGCCCGGTTCTTCGCCGACATCAGCGGTACAACTGCCCGTTCGGGGTAGCCAATGCGGAAATTATTTCCGCTTCTGCACCGCTGTGCCTGCCTGGATGCTGCCGTCATCGCTGTCCAACAGGAGATTTCCATGACCAAGATCACACTTAAGACAACCACCGTACCCGTGTATGCGCATTGCGCTGACTCTCCGGAACTGAAGCAGCAGTTCGACGCATTCATTCAGGAACTTATCGACCCCTCACTCTCGGCAGACGCCATGGCACAAGCACTATCTAGCGGCATTGATGACCTTGCCACTGTACTTCGGCCACTGCCAGTACTTGAGGGCAGGCTGATCGAACTTGGAATCGCCGCTGTGGCCAGATGCAATCCGGACCTGAAGGTGCTGACGCAGAACCTGCGACTACCAGTGTCGCCAGCGGCGCTGCAACTCGTGGAGATGAATGACGCCGAGAATTTCAGGGCGTTGACGTTCGATGCAGATTCAGTCGGTCGCAAGACTTACACGCCCGACTTTGTCATTCTCAATCAGCGCACAAACACGGCGCATGTCGTGGACGCAAAGCGCAGTGTCTACACCTATGACCGCCTGCGGCTTGACGACTTGCAAAATCGGATGAAAGCAGCAGGCCTAATCCTGCCGGATTTCCTCTACAAAGAACATCGACGCCTGAACGTCAAAGAAGTCAGGGTCGTCATCCTGACGGCTGACAATCGGAAGACGGACCTGAACGGAGGTATCTGGCATCTCTCGCAGCTGGACCACCTGGTTCAAGTTGAAGGTGCTGGCGCAGCGATCGCATCTTTGCAGGCAGAGTTTCGCTCTCGTGTTGACGAACACTGGAAACAGGCGTGCGCGGCTTTCGCCCAGGCCTGTCATTCGCCGATAGCACCCCCGGGTAAGTCCGAGGGCACGTTCTATGAGGTGGAGACTGATGACGAGGATAATCAGTCTTCTGACGACGCCGACGTCATGGACGCCAGCGGCAATGCGCAGCTGATCAAACTGGGCTTCGCTCAAGCGCCCACCCGTCACTGACGGACACCTGGTTCCACTCACTCAACAACCTTTTTGTTCACGACACCCGCCGATCCCAACGATCCGGCGTAGGAGAAATCTGTCATGCGTAAATCCGATCCCACCACCAAAAGCAATGTCATCGCGTTTCCAAAGCAGCAGCGGAAGCATCCTTCCGCTACCTCGGTCCACCCTCAAAAACCTCTTACGCGCACGTCCAAGCGGCGGCAGAGCAAACCCTCACCCGAGTTCCGACCTCCGCTTCACGCATGCACCGCAAATGACGCGCTGCACCGACATCGCCGACGAATTGAAATCCGGACAATGAAAGGCAACCCGACGCCTGAGCTGATCGACGAGCTGGCTCCGGGGCTTGTCCGCAACATCCTTCGCTGCGCCGGGTCAGTTGATACCGGAAAGGCCGAGCTACCCAAACATCTGAAGCGGCGGCTTGATCTGATGTGCCGCTTCAAGCATCCCGCCGCCCTGATCCTGAAAGACTGGCTCGATGGAAACAGACGGTTCCTGCCTGCCAACATCCAGACAATTGCAGACTTTTCCACATGCGCCGAGGAGCAAGAGTGATGAGCAAGATCAGCAAACGCGCCTCCAAATATCTCGTTGCTCGCCTGAAGCGCGCAGCACGGCTGGAAGCCTTCGGCCGTGCCATGGACGCCGGCATTCTTGAAAGTCAGCCGCTAGCCAACAGCGAGCACAGTGGGGTGGTCTGGAACCTTGTGGCCGACAATGCAGCGCTGTTTTCCGGTGATGTCGATCAGGACCGGGGACTGGTCCAGTCCCTTCTGAAGGAATCTTCGCGAAACAGGAAGCAGATCGAGAGACGGATCGAATCTGGCGAGTTCGATGCATTCAATCTGGATGAAGAAGATTGCGCTGACGAAACTGTCGACGCATCCGACACCTCCACTGGAAATGCTGCAGGACATTCCGACACGCTACCTCAAGCTGGCGGTGAAAGTGCGCTGTCCTCAAACATGACGTCCAAAGTAAACGGACCGATGACGGGAAAGGGTACGGCGACCAATTTGCCTTTCCAGGACATGGCAGCACTTCGGGATCATGTCCTGTCGATTGTGGCGGGCTTTGCGTTTGCGTTGAAGGTTCAAGAAGTCTCTGCGGCGCTGCTGCTCGCACGGGCAATTGAGCAGGATGAGCATGCAGTCGATCGACTGCTCTCGATTATGAAACGGAAGAAATCCATTGTTGCTGTCCAGGTCCCAGTCAGGGACTTCGAACGACACTTCGGCTATCTGCTCGAAGATGGCTTGGCGTTGCCGTTTCATGTGTCGCTCGAACCGATCGCCGAAGGCCCTACTCTGACCGGACGCTTCAAGGCGCTCGCCGACGCAACGCCGCGGAAATCCTTCAGCTGTTTCGGGAGCGCTTCCTTGAAACGTTACAGCGATGATGACGAACTTCGCACGATCGTCTCAAAGAGGATTTTGACTGCATTCAAACCTCTCATCATCTGCGATGAGCGCGATCGGCCACTGCCAGCACGGCTTGTCACTGTCGCGGACATGGTGATCACGGGAAACAACATCGATGCAAGCTTGATCGCTGATGTTCTTGCGATCTGCCACAAAATTCCGATCGGTCGCTCATGGTTCCTGATGAACGAGCTCGACTTCCAACCACAACATCTCGGCACTGATGATCTCGCGATCGCCATTCGTCCTGGTCGGTCGCTGACCAAGATCATGGCAATTCTCTCGACGCTTGAAGCCGAAAACCGCGCCGTGGCCGAAGCCAAAGAGGACGAAGACAAGGAGGGCCGATTGGGCGCTTTGCTAAAACGCTCTGATGCAAAGAAGCGCGAAAAATATTCGGGCTGCTTCGACATCATCGAGCCAGTCAAAGAACTGGCCGCGCCAGAAGCAGGCAAAGGGCAGACGGCGAAACAATCTGCCAAACCGTCCACGGGAAAGGATCACTTGTTCGTTGAACGGCTCGCCGGATATGGCGATGCCCAGCAGTGGGCGCTTGACCTCAAGACTGACCTTGACGAGTTCAGGAACGGTGAAGTGGAGTGGTCTGACCTCAGCTCACGGCTGCTGCTCTCTGGGCCGCCCGGCACTGGCAAAACGACTTTTGCCCGGGCACTTTGCAACACTCTGGGTGTCCCTTTGATCGCGACGTCTGTGGCGAGATGGCTGGAAGCGTCGAACCTTGGCGATGTTCTGGCAGCTATGAACGCCACTTTCGAGCATGCCACTCACAACGCTCCTTGCATCCTGTTTATCGATGAAATGGACAACATTGGAAACCGCGGAAGCAGTGACCGGCCTTACGATGACTACTGGTCGAGTCTTGTGAACCGCGTACTCGAATTGCTTGATGGTGCCTCGAAAACCGAGGGCGTCATTGTCGTTGGCGCGACAAACAGGCCCGACAAGATCGACCCTGCGCTCTTGCGCTCTGGTCGGCTTGAGAAGCACATCGTCATCCCGCAGCCAGATACGGCGGCCCTGGTGACAATCATCGCGCATCATTTGGGAAGTGATCTCGATGCGGTCTTGAACAGCAGTGAGGTCGGCAGCTCCATCGGTCGCATCAGTTCGGCTAGGGCTTTGCCCGAACACAGCCACACCACCATTGTCGGCAACGGCAGTGGTCAACTCCACGACAGCAAGGAAGGAGTACTCATCAATGGATAAATCTCATATCTCTGTCGCAGTGCCCGATTTGAACTCAGCACTCTTGCCTTTGGCGTTGGCTGCC
Organism: Hoeflea sp.; assembly: GCF_039975035.1. Taxonomy (GTDB): domain Bacteria; phylum Pseudomonadota; class Alphaproteobacteria; order Rhizobiales; family Rhizobiaceae; genus Hoeflea. The sequence continues at coordinate 6,475 of NZ_JBDWHW010000043.1, forward strand.
GCTGGTAGCACAGGTGCAGACGTCGAGCGTCTGGTCCGCGAAGCACGCCAGAAAGCCCGTCGAGAAAAGCGGCAGCTCACTTACAGCGACATCCATGCAGCGCTCACCGCAGGCCAGATGGCAATGCCACCGGAGCTGATCTGGCGCATTGCTGTTCACGAAGCTGGCCATGCGCTGGCGTGGACTGCATTCGACATCGCAACCGTTTCTACCGTGACCGTTGGAAACGGGTCTGGCGGCTACGTCGAAAGCGAAATGCGACGGGGTGTTGTCCAGACTCAAACCTGGCTCAATCAGATGATTGCTTGCGCACTTGCCGGACAAGCAGCGGAAAAGCTCATCTTTGGCGAAGCTGGTGTTGGCGCTGGTGGAAGTGAAAGGTCTGATCTTGCGCGAGCGACAAGGTTTGCGACTGACGCTGAAACGAACGTAGGTTTCGGCAGGGCTCAGCCGTTGCTCTATCGATCATTGGAAGAACAGCCATCAATGCTCTCACTTGATCGGCAGCTTGCGCAGCATGTTCATGACCGGCTTGAAGCTTCAGAGAGGATGGCTCTCGAACTGCTATCTCGGCATCACGATGCATTGTTAGCACTGGCAACCCGCCTTGCAGAAGCAAAGACCCTTGATGGCGGCGAAGTGAGAGCACTGCTTGCTCAGGAAATGAATGCCACCGCAACGGGCTCCAAAAAAGCGGCGCCTTGAAACTGCGATTCAGAATTCGGCTTCCGCGTTACCAAACTCGGCGCCCGCGATTCCAAAGTAGGCCTTCGCGATTCTGAATGCTGAAACGGCGAGTCCGACCCAGGATTCGACGTTTCGGAAATCAGTCCCCGCGTTGCCAGATTCAGCCTTGGTGATTCCGACTTCAGCGCAGCCGTTTCCAACCTAGGAATCTGCGATTCACTTCAGACGATCAGCGGCCTTCACGATCATGATTTGCGTGAAGGCGTGAATCAGCTAACCCAGAGGCAGGGCGGGCCCTCGTTCAGGAAGGCTCATGATGACAAAAAGGCACAAGCGGAAACCCGAACTGACGTCTGCACAGATCGATGACCTCGTCGCCTGGACGACAGACTTGCATAAAGACCTTGTCCCGCTGCTTTGCGAACTGAAGCCCCAGTCCGAACATTACAATGCAGTCGTTGACCTGAGCGATGCTCTGGCACGGACAATCCGTAAGGTCTCGGGCGATGAACCCAAATGGATGCAGCCCCGCATCAGCCGTTGACGCCAACGGTAATTCAGTCCCGTGGATTCTGGCAACGGCAAGTGGCGGCGGCAGGGAAACCAGCAAACAACGCGCCGCAATTTGATATCCATTAAAGCAACGTGCAGGTGACCCGATTCAAGTCATCGCGACGTCAGCGCAATCCGCAATGACGTGCGGGCGACTCGAAACAAGTCATCTCAATTTATCCTGCCGCGATTCTTGAGTCGGTCTTGCCGATTCGAAACCGGGAAACCGCGATTCCTCTTAGTACGCCGTTTGTGGCAATGGGGTTGGAGACATAGAAACCAAGCCCGCGGACCACCCCCCTTCCAGATTGTCAACATTGGGAGGCAAACGACGTTTGTTGCTTGCATCGCCGGCCATCAGACTGGATTTCCGCGATGAACAGGGAGATCAGGATGACAAGAAAAACAAATGGGGACAGAAATGCCAAGCAGCGTGCCCGCCAGCAGAGAGTGAGAGATGAGGCCCGTTTTCGCTGTCGGCCGTCGCGAGATGATCTGGCCCGCATGCTGCTGTGGAAAATGATCATGAGTGCCGAGAAGCACCATCTAGGACAACGCCAGGCGCTGGACCGGTTGCGCGATGAGATAGTTGATGGCCTTGAGCTTCAGGGGTTTGATGTTCGTGAAAGCGAAGATGTCTTCGAAGAACTTGCTGCACGTTACGCCGAGGGAGTGTCATGAACTCTGTGTATCTGGCCTGGCCCATGCGGGTTTCAGATACGGTCACGCGTTGAAGCGCTCCCCGAACATGATAGCAAACTGGTTTCTGGCTGCAAACCATTCCCGGACATTGCGGCCGCCTTTCTCG
>NZ_JBDWHW010000044.1:0-11980 GCF_039975035.1 Hoeflea sp.
ACAAATGCGTCCTCCGAAAGAATGGCCCTCCCGGTGGCGCGCCCGGAAAGGCTCATCTGTTCTTCGATGGCCGAGCGAAGGTTCTGGACCAGATGAAACCGATCGGCGACCTGTTGGGCCTGCGGTGCGCCTTCACGAGCCGCCTGCGCATACAGGCCGCAGCGGTCCCGACTGACAATTTCGATGGAAGGACGGTCACGCAGCCACTTGGCCGCACTCTCGACGCTACGGTCATCCAGAATGTCGACAACCGAGCGTCGCTCCAGGTCAACCATGATGGTTCCGTAGCTCGTCGCCCGCCGCCAACTCCAATCATCGATTCCGACCACCCGTATCTCGGAATTGCAATGAGCAACCTCGGCATCCCGCTTCAACTGCCTCAGGATGGGGTCATCACTGACCGGCATGCCGAGCCGCTGCATTAATCGCTCGCCAGGACGGCCGCCGGCGCTATGGCCGAGCAGTCCGACAATCTCTCCGACCCTTCTCGTCCGACGCGCGTATGGATCAGCTACCGTTGGCAGTCGGTCGGTGAACGTTCTTCGTGAGCATTCCCGATGTGCACATCGCCAGCGGCTCAGCAGCAGCTCCACTGTCACCGGCTTGCCCTGGACCGGCAGTTCCTGGAGGTTGCGGCGGGCCCAACCATGCCTACTTCGGCTTCGCAGGCCACAATCGGGACAGACACCGATCGCGGATCCAGCAGCGGAAACAACCCACCCGTCGTCAACAGTGAGCGTGACACCCAGAATCTTAACCCCTGGGCCGGGCGACCATTTCGATTTCTTTTGCATGCCCGCCCATAGCGACATTGTCGCTAACAGCCGATGAATCACACAAAGTGAGGCAGAACCTCTTCACCATCCGCTTGCCGACAAGGGAATTCACTGCCGACTCGGCGAGTGTCGTGGCGACGCGGAGCCCGGCTCGGTAACGCTTTCCATAGTCGACAATCGCACCACGGTTCGAGCGGATATAGGCCAGGAGTTGAACGCCGAGGCTGTGCAGCCGTGCGATCGAGAACTCGCTTACTTCCCGTGATCCCTGCAGCTTCGCCAGGAGCCGCTCCAGGTCCCGGATCGCGCGATCCACGCGGCCGTGCCACAAACGCCATTTCACGGCTCTGATATCTCTATCGATGGTTGGAAGCGCTTCAATGGGGCTGGGCTGCGATCGCGCGTTTTGATCGGCAATCTGCTGCATGGGCTGGATTTTCATGGCGATGTGGAACCAGTCGATGATGTGGGTTGTCGGCTTCGGCATGGCGCGGGACACCCGCTTGAGAATTTCTGCGCCGTCCGAAATCACCGTCACATCGCCAAAGCCGCGATATCCGACTCCTTCAAGCGCGTGGAGGGCGCGATCGTGAATTGCCTGCTGGGCGGTGCTGCCGGTGACGAAATAGCGGCCACCTGGTTCGCCTCGTCCTCCGCGGCCGCATCGGGCAACGACGAGCTCGAAGTTTCGCGCTGCATTGGGCTCGGCGCTGCGAACTTGAGCGGTATTGATGCTGATGACGAATTCCTTGCGGCGATCGCCGGAAAGCTGCATCTCAAGCTGGCGACGGTCATCCGCTTGAGCTCTCGCTTTCCATGTTTCCCGTACAATCTGGTCGTCGAGTCGTTCGCCGATCCTGATGGTCCGCTTGCGTACGGTCGCGTACGTCTCGGTGGGTTCAATTGGCAGGAACTCGGCCAGTACCTTGGCCGCCTGCCGATAGGGAACCATGCTTCCCAAACGGGCAGTCAGCTCCATCAGTTCGGACGTCGCTCGATCGGGGCAGATTTCCTTCAGCGGCGCGAAGGCGCCGTCCATGCTTGGATGGCAATCCTGGCACAGCATCCAGCGAGGATTACGGACCTCCACCGTGCCGAAGACGGTTCGGATCCGGCGTGATGTGTAGTCCTTGACCGGCCGGAACGTGTGGCAGTCCGGGCAGACCCGACGGAAGAGGGAGTAGGTCTCCGCCTCATGGGCTGACTGCGCTTTGCAGCGCCGTCATAATTGTCTTGCCGTCCTCAATCGACAGGCCAATGTCGCCGTCAAGCAGACGTTCTCAACTCTTGTCGATACGGACCGCCTTCCGGCAAACGTCGCCGAACTCGTTCTTCCCCTCAATCGTGATCGTCCATTCCACCGCCATCGCTTTGTCTCCTATCAAAACGATGGTGATGGACTGATCGAGCCCAACAACCCGTGTCCGACCCCAGAGAAATTACCGGTCTCGCGGCTTGTCTCCTGGGAAGTGCCTCATTCCTGAAGGAAAGCCCGCTGCGTGGAATCCACCAGCCGGCGCATCAAATACTGCAGGAATGTTCGCTCGCCCGTCTCGATGAAGACCTCGACCGGCATGCCGGGGAGCACGCCCGTCGCCTTCATCTCTTCCGGAAGCTCTTCGGGCACTGCCAGCCTGACCGCGTAGAAGCTGGTGTTGGTGGTGGCGTCGATGAACTTGTCCGCCGATATATAGGCCACATTTGCTTCGACCGCGGGTGTTTCGCCATTTCCGGCTGTGACAAATCTCAACCTTGCCTCCTGGGCAAGATGGACAGAATCAATATCGCCGGGGCTGACCCGCGCATCGACAAGCAAGCTCTTGCTGGTTGGCAGGAGCACGAGCAGGACAGCCGCCGGCTCAACCACGCTTCCGGGGGTGTTGTTTACACGGACTTCGAGAACAACGCCATCCTCTGGCGCCGTGACGATGCCGCGTGCAAGCGTGTCCTGGCTGGCGCGGAACTGCTCAGTAAGGTCTTCCTTGACCCTGCGCAACTCGGCAAGCTCCGTTATGGCCGTTTCCAGCCTCTGGGTGCGGGCGAAGCTCACCTGCTCGCGCGCCTCGATGATCTTGCTCCGGGCAACCGTGATCTGCGAATCGATCATGCCGGCCTGACCGATCAGTTCCGCCTCATCCTGAGCGAGCCGGTTGACATCCGAGCGATTGGTCAGCCCCTGCGCGAGCAGGCCGCGTTTGTCCTTGAGTTCATCGGACAAAAGCTCGATCCGGATGTCCAGGGACGACTTCTCCGCCATCAGGCCCGCGATGGCTTCTTCCTGGATCTGCACCCGCTGTTTGAGGATCAGCGTCTCCGAGAGATATCGCTCCAGCCGGATATTGAACTCCCGGACTTGCTCGTTCGCCAGTTCCAGCAAGCCCTCTTCTTCGGCCCGGCGGCGAAGATCCTCGGGCACGTTCAGGGTTTCGGCGTCGTCCCTTTCCGCCTTCAGGCGCAGCTCGCGAAGCTCCGCATCTAGAATCTGCTTCGCCAGCCGGTTGCGGAGCGCGCTGGTCGCGACCGTGTTCATGCGGTACAGGACCTGTCCCTGGGCAACCTGGTCCCCTTCGCTGACCATGATTTCCTCGACGATTCCCCCCTCGAGATGCTGAACAGGAATGTTCCTGCCCGAAGCAGCGACCACCCCGGACGCGATGACGGCCGATGTAAGCGGTGCGAAGGCTGCCCAGTAGCTGAACCCGCCGAGGAACAGAACAAGGATAATGCCGGTCAGACCCATCAAGCCGCGGGTCGATGTCGGCACGCGCGATTGCCATGTGGGCTTCGGGTAGGGCGCCGGTTTTTCCTTGAGGGCTGCGAGCGAAACTGGAAGCGGGTTGGATGGTCGGTCCCCAGGAAAATCGGTCATGCGGTTCATGATGACGTCCGATCGAGACCCGCTGCGGGCGCGTCCTTGCGGCACCCGTCGCGGCAACCATTCGGCTGGGGGTCGATGTCGCTCATCGTCCTGCTCATGCGATCTCGGACCTAGGCTGAGTTGCGGCCTCCGCGGCTTCAGTTTTCTTGCCGGACGGAGCGGGCCTGGCTGCCTGTACTTTCATGCGCTCGGCGATCCGGGCGAGCACTTCATCACGCGGGCCCTTTTCCGAAATCGAGCCATCGATGATTTCAAGCACCTCATCCGCCAGCGACGTAATCCTGAGCCGCTGGGTGACAATGATCACGGTGGCCCCCGACCTCTTTGCGTTGCTCACCGCACGCGCAAGCGCCTTGTCCCCCTCCTCGTCCAGACTTGAATTGGGTTCATCGAGAACGATCAATGCGGGATTGCGATAAAAAGCGCGCGCAAGTCCGATGCGTTGGCGTTGCCCGCCGGACAGCTCGTTCCCGGTGACGGAAACCTTGGTATCGTAGCCTTCCGGAAGCTGTTTGATCAGGGAATCGACCTGCGCGTTCACGGCCGCCCGCCGGACCTCTTCTGCGGGCGCGTCCGGCTCAAAGCGGGAAATGTTCTGCGCCAGGGTGCCGGGCAGCAGTTCGACCGATTGCGGCAGATAACCGGTGTGCAGACCCCGGAATTCATTGTCCATGTTGCGCAGATCGTTGCCATCCAGCCGCACAACCCCGGATGCGGGGTCGATGGCGCCCGAAACGAGCCTGGCCAGCGTGGATTTTCCAGATCCGCTGGGTCCGATGACGGCTAGAACCGACCCTGCCTTGATCGAGAATGTGATGCGCCGGAGAATGTACTTGAGTGTGCCCCCCGTCTCGACCGCATAGGAGACGTCCTCCAGCGCCAGCGTGCCGAGGGGCGGCGCGAGTTCGAATTTTTCCTCGTCGAGATGATCGGCCGAGAGTGTCTCGGCCAGACGCTGCCGGGCCTGCTGCGCAGCAACTATCTGCGGCCAGCTTCCGATCAGCTGGTCGATCGGCTGAATTGCCCGTCCCGCCACGATCGAGGACGCGAAGATCATGCTCGGCGATATTTCCTGGCGAAGGACCAGGTAGGCCCCGAAGCCGAGGATCGCCAGTTGCAACCCGAAACGCAGAGCCTTCGAGAAGCCGCCGAAGCCGGAATTTATACCGGCCGCATTGTCGCCGATGGCAGCGGAGTTTGCCTGGTCGTCGCCCCAGATCGTTTCCGCATTGCGTTTCATCCCCAGGGCGCGGATGAGCTCCGTATTGCGGGCGAAGGCCTGAGCCGCGGCGAAGGCATCGCGCGACAGACGCGCCGCCTCGGCGCCCGATGGCGAGAACAGGCGCTGGTTGATCAACGCGATCGCGATCAGAAAAGCCAAGCCCGACGCGGTGATCAGGAAGAAATCCGGGTGGATCAGCCACAGAGCGGCAAGAAACAGTGGCGCGAACGGCAGGTCGAACAAGATCGCGATGGCGCGCGACCCGATGAAAGCCTTCAGACTTGCGAGATCCCTGAGCGGCTGGACATCGCCTGAAGCGCCCTCTCCAGTGCGAAGCGACGCCATGAATACGGGCTCCCCGAGGCGGGTGTCGAGTTGCGCGGCCAGGCGGCTCGAATAACGCAAGCGCGCGTAATCAAGAAATCCCGCGAGCGCCAGCGCCACGCCGGCAATCATCGACAGGTAAATCAGCGTCTCCATGGAGTTTGACGGAATTATCCGGTCATAGACCTGGATCATATAGAGCGGAACGACAAGCATAAGAGCATTTAGGAACAGGGACAGGATTCCGAGTTCGGCGATGTTTCTGAACGACAAGATTCGCCAACTGGGTCTGAACAAGCCCGTTATCCTTTTAACGCGTCAGCAATGCTCATTTTACGTTAGCAAGGATATCTGTGAGGCGCAAACCTAAGATTAACATAAGGTAAAGACCGCGCATTGCCTACGTAGACCGGGGCTTTGGCGAACATCGCGTGCGGCTTTTGTGTGCTTCGCGATTGTGTCCTGTGAAGTTCGGTCCGGCCCGCGATAACCTGCGGGGTTCCAGCCTCGTCCGAGACAGGGTATAAGCCGTCGGCAGTGCAGCAAAAAGGTAATAGTGATGTCGGGCTTTCAAACTGAAACATTTCGGCAAGGCGAGGCCGACAAATGGTTTGAGCGCAACGCCGCCGCCTTGCAGGAGGCGTCCCAGGATGTGGTGTGCACCAGTGTCCTGCGTCTGGGCATCAAGCCTTCAAGAATTCTTGAGATCGGAAGCGCCAACGGGTGGAGGCTGGCCTGGTTTAGACAGAAAATGGGTGCCACCTGCAGCGGCATCGACCCCTCGAGCAAGGCGATAGAGGAGGGAACAAACCGGTTCCCTGGACTTGACCTAAAAGTGGGCACCGCCGACGACCTGCCGTTCAAGGACGCCAGCTTTGACATGGTGATCCTGGGTTTCTGCATGTATCTCGTTGACCCGTCGCTGCATTTCCGTGTGGTTTCCGAAATCGACCGCGTGCTTGCAGATGGCGGACATGTCGTGATTTTCGATTTTCAAAGTCCGTTTCCCTATCACAATCCCTACCATCACTTTGAAGGCCTCAAGGCCCACAAGATGGAGTATGCCCGGCTGTTTCTCTCCCATCCAGGCTATGGCCTCCTGCATCGTGAACTCAAGCAACACGGCCCGGATTTTATGGATGCCGACCGCCGGGAAGGCGTGGACATAATCTCCAAGAACATGGCGCAAGCGTTTCCGCTCAATCCGGCCCAACGCTGATGCAATCCTGAGTGCCACAAGAAATTATCCGCAATTATTGCTTGCCTCAAATTCTCTGGTGTTGTTTACTTCTTGTTAGGAGTTGTGTTCCGGGGAACGTGTGAGCCGTGATTGGGATTGGTATATGGCGTTTGTTGTCCTGGACTGCCCCGACAGGCGCATTGCTTGCAGCGCTTCTTCTTCATCTCTGCGCTTCGGCGGCAGCCATGCAGCGTGAGAACATCGGCAAGTTGGCGCCCGATGCCGGCCCGACGTTCGGCGCCGCCATCGCGGCGGACGCGGATGTCCTCGTGGTCGGCGAACCCGGAGCCAGCAGGGTCCATGTGTTCCAGCAAGATGAGGGCCAGTGGCGGCGGGCGCGTGTCATCGAACCGCCGGAGGACGACCCCCAGTTCGGCCCCGGCCGCCCGGGCTTCGGATATTCCGTTGCGGTCAAGGGCGACCTGATTGCGATCGGCGGCTTTCATTTGTCCGCAAAGGCGAGCGACGATCGAGTGCCGGGAGACGATGGCTACCTTCGCCGGTCCGCCATCTATGCCCAGCCCGTTCAAGACGCAGCATCCGGACCGGTCCTGCTTTCTTCGCGGGATCTCTCTGATGGCTATCTTTTCGGCGTCAACATCGCCACCGATGGCAAATTCATTGCGGCGGGGTTGCAGGATTGGGAGCCGAGCCGACGCGGAATGGGCGCTGTCGGCGTCTTCTCTCTTGATGCAGGGTTCAAGCGGGCCGTGGGTCTCGATGATGCTTCATCGCGCAGGCTTGGAAGCATAATCACCCTTGATGCCGCTCATCTGTCGGTCGCAGTTTTGTCGGGACCAAAAGCTGGTCAGGTATTGATCGAGGACCTCAATTCCCGGGAACAGGCTTTTCTGAAACGCACAGAGGAAGCGTTAGCAGCCGGACCAGCTGTAAATTCGCTTTCCATGACCTGGCCTCGTTTGTTTGTCAGTGGCACCAGCGAAGAACAGCCGATCGAAGTCTACCGGCTGGATCAGGATGACGAAGCGGCGCTTGAGACATTTATCGCGCCCGGAGGCGTGGTTGCAGCCAGCGGCGGGGCTTTGGCAGTTATGGCTGCGCCCGCAGAGTCACCATTCGGCGGGCACTCACAAACCTACCCGGAAACATGGCTGCATTTCTACCAAGATCTGATAGCGCCGGTCAGTTATCAGCAGGTTGACCAGTTTCGCGCAAAAACTGTTTCTGTCGCTGTCAATGACGGAAATCTGTTTGCTGCAGTTTATGACAGCAAGAGCGGAAATATTGTTTACGCTTACCGTATGTCGAATTGATTTTCTATGAGAGTGGGCATTCAAAATGAACAACGAAGATAGAACAATCGTAACAAGTTTTTCCGGCTCATATAGCGCCGTTGTCTCTATCGATTCGACCTATGTAAGCACAAGCTTTAATGGTGTCGGCTCGGGTATTGCGATCGCACCATCACATTTCCTGACTGCCGCACATGTTGTCGCATGGAACAACGGTGGCGCGACGGAAGTGACAGCTGGCGCAAGCGTGAATCTGAGCAGCAATGTTCCGGGTTTGGGCCCCAGGGTGGTTCATACTGCCAATGGTGCCAGCACTCCGGCACCAACAAGTCTGAACGCAACCAGCGCTCCTTTCTTTCCGAGACTATACAATGCCGCAGCTGGCGGGCCTTCGACGGCTGACGTTGCATTGCTGAAAACCAACACAGCTATTGCCTCTGCGCAGAACGTGATGGGACTGGTCGTTTTCCTTGACGCTGACGACATCAAGGGGAAAACGATTACCACAGCCGGATACCCGGGCACATTCTCCGACGGCACGCAGGACGGGCGCACCGACGACAACACTGCAAGAACGTTGTACAGCGCAACCGGCAAAGTTGACGGAGTGGAGTCAGGTGATCTTCGCATTACCTATGACGAAAGCGTCGACACGCAAGGCGGCCAAAGCGGGAGCGGGGTCTGGTATGACGACGATCTGTTTGGAGAAAATGTAGAACTTGTCGCGGCAATCCACCACTGGGGCACCAACAATGTGTTTCAAAACGGTGGCGGGGTAAATGCAGGTGTCCTGATAACCAAGGATCTCTATGACGCTTTCATGGAGAGCATCCGTGTTGACACCAACGGGGCCGGCGCGGCGGCCCTGCCGGAAAACGCCATTGTGGGAACGGACTCCTTCCTGACGTTGGGCGGAAATGACGTCATCGAGGGCACCTATCGCAAAGAGCGCATCATCGGTCAGGGCGGCGAGGACCAGATCCGCGGTGGCGGCAGCGATGACCGGCTGGAAGGTGGCGCAGGTGTCGACCAGGCCATCTTCTCTGGCGAGTTCAAGGACTTCACGTTTACCGAAAATCCGGATGGCAGCTACACATTTGCCGATGGCAATGCCGGCGACGGACTGGACGAGGGAACCGACAGCCTCAAGGATTTCGAGTTCGCCATCTTTGAAAAGGCAAACGCGTCCGACACGGAGGTTTTCATCGTTCCGCTGCCGATCAAGGACGGGCCGGACACCAGAGAAACCGGTGACATCAAGAGTGTGGACGGGACCGCAACGGTTGGGGCCGCCACGCTCGAGGCGCCAGCATGGATGTTCGATGGCGACATCGACTACACGTTCACCCTTTCCGGCTCCGCTATCGGATCGCTCTACAATTTTGCCTATATCATCGACAAATCGGGTTCGATGTCCGGAAGCAATCTTCAAATTGCCCAGCAAGCCTATCAGACGCTGACGCAGGATTTGATCAGCCGTGGCGTGGCGGATTTCAGCGATTTCGTCGTTGTACCGTTTAACAGCAGCGCCACGAGTTCCGGCACACTTGATGCGCAGGGCGCCATTGCCGCGGTCAATGCACTGAGCGCCGGTGGCGGGACCAGCTTTACCCAGGCATTGAGCCTTGCTGAAACTTGGTTCAACAGCCAGGCCGATCATCAGAACGCGATCAACATCGCCTTCTTCCTCTCGGATGGACAGGGTACCGGCGCCAGCGCCAACCTGCAGCAACTGAACGACGGAACCCGTATTGAAGTCCGCGCCTACGGTATCGGAAACGGGGCCGATCTGAACTCGCTCAACATCATCGATAGCGACAATGCCGTTCTGCTCACGGATCCTGCAGACTTGATTGACGAGTTCAAGAAAGCCGGTGTTTCCAAGGACGTTATCGACCGCATTGAGGTCAAGCTCGATGGCGTTCTGGTCGATACCATTCTTCCCGACCAGCTTACCGAGGATCCTCTGGGACTCCAGATCACCGGCTCCATTAGCGGACTTGAAGTCACCAGAACCGCCAAGAACCTGGTGACGTTTGACGTGGTCTTCAACGACGGCCGGCCGACAAGCACCGTTACCAAGGAGATCACGACCGGCCAGGAAGAGATCATCAAGCAGACCGCCAACGGCACGAAGATCGTCGAACTGGCCGTCGGGCAGACCTCATTCCTGGGCTCCGTGCTCGGCGCTTTCAACTCGATCATCAACGGAAACGAGGTCTCGAACCAGGTCACCGACGGCGTGCAGAACGACCAGATCTTCACCTTCGGCGGCGATGACATCATCTCCATGACCGGCGGCGGCACCAACCTTGTCGATGGTGGCGATGGGCTTGATGTTGTAACTTATTCGGGCAGCCGACCCAGTTTCGGTTCGGTCGTCAAAAGCGGCGGCGTTGTCAAGGTTGGAACCGACAGCATCATCAATGTCGAACAGATACAGTTCGATGATGTCGTGATTGATACGGCGACGATGCAGGAAAGCATTTTCGCGACCCTGTCTCCGGCCGGTTTCACCATCGATGAGGAAGCCTCGGATGTCGCGCGGCAAGCCACCTTTACGGTTACCCTTGCCAAGGCCGCCAGTTCAAACGTTGATGTGCAGTTCAGCATCCTCAGCGGGACGGCGACAGCCGGAACGGATTATTCCGGCGCGGATCAACTGGTTACCATTGCAGCCGGCCAGACCACGGCAGGCTTTACGGTTCAGATCCTCAATGACCAGGAAGTCGAGCAAGACGAGACACTTCTGGTCCAGGCGGATCTGGGCGTGGGCGCCAAGTTTCGCAGCGGATCCAGCGTGGCTCAGTCCGGTGTCGTCATCGATGACGGCGACATAGCATTGAGTGTGGGATCGCTCTATGGTTTCGTTTTTGAGGGCGATTCCGGCTCCACGGCCCAATTGTCCGTCTCTGTTGTCCGCGCGGGCGACACGGCCGATGCCATGAGTGTCAACTATGCTGTCCAGGGGATCACTCCCGATGCTGCGGATGCCGCGGATTTTCTCAATGGCCTACTGCCATCGGGCACTGTGAATTTTGCTGCCGGCCAGTCTTCCGTCAATATCACCCTGACCATCCAGGGCGACGACATTGTCGAACCGACAGAAAGTTTCGAAGTCGTCCTGAGCAATCCGAGCATCACGGTTTCGTCGCTCAGCGGAGCGGTTTTCCAGATCTCCAATCGTGTCCAGTTCAGCGGAACGAGCAATGGGGAAACCGTAACCGGCAACGAGATTGACAATGAACTGTTTGGTCTCGGAGGCAATGACACGCTTGAGGGGCGTCTGGGCGCCGATATTCTGAACGGTGGTGAAGGTACCGACACCGCAACCTACTACCGCTCCGCTCAGGGCGTGATCGTAAACATGGGCAACGGCACCGGCACCGGCGGCGAGGCTCAGGGCGATACGCTGTTCAGCATCGAGAATGTAACAGGCTCTCCCTATGCCGATATCCTCTACGGCAACGGGTTTGCCAATGTGCTCTCGGGCGGCGATGAGGCCGACACGCTCTTCGGCTTCACCGGCATGGACGTTCTTTACGGTGACCGCGGCAATGACCGGCTTGAAGGCGGGGATGACGCCGACATTCTGATCGGCGGCGATGGCACCGACACGGCGATCTATGCCCAGTCAGCCCAGGGCGTGACAATCAATCTCGGCAACGGCACAGGCACCGCTGGCGAGGCGCAAGGCGACACCCTTTTCGACATCGAGAATGTCGAGGGCTCGGCCCAGGCCGATATTCTTTACGGCAACGGCTTTGCCAATGTGCTCTCGGGCGGCAACGCGGCCGACCGGCTGTTCGGCTTCACTGGCATGGATGTGCTTTCGGGCGATGGCGGCAACGACCGGCTCGAGGGCGGCGCCGACGCAGACGTGCTTATCGGCGGGGCGGGCATCGACACCGCGATCTATGCCCAGTCCGGGCAAGGTGTGACGATCAATCTGGGTAATGGCACCGGCACCGGCGGCGAGGCCGAGGGCGACATGCTGTTCGACATAGAGAATGTCGAGGGCTCGGCCCAGGCCGATATTCTTTACGGCAACGGCTTTGCCAATGTGCTCTCGGGCGGCGACGAGGCCGACCGGCTGTTCGGCTTCACCGGCATGGATGTGCTTTCGGGGGATGGCGGAGACGACATGCTTGAAGGCGGCGCGGATGCAGATGTGCTGATCGGCGGCAGCGGCATCGATACGGCGCGGTACAGCCAGTCGGCGCAAGGCGTGACGATCAATTTGGGCACCGGCACCGGCACCGGCGGCGAGGCCGAGGGCGACATGCT
>NZ_JBDWHW010000045.1:0-2471 GCF_039975035.1 Hoeflea sp.
TGGTCGCCATCCCGACGGCGATACCGCCGGCGCCATTGACGAGCAGATTCGGGAACTTTGCAGGAAGGACGACAGGTTCGCTTTCGGAGTTGTCGTAGTTCTCCTGAAAGTCGACCGTCTCCTTGTCGATGTCGTCGAGAAGCTTGTGGGCGACCTTCTGCAAACGACACTCGGTGTAGCGCATGGCTGCCGCCGGGTCGCCGTCAATCGAACCAAAGTTTCCCTGGCCGTCAATCAAAGGCAGACGCAATGAAAAGGTCTGCGCCATACGCACAAGCGCGTCGTAAATGGCACTGTCACCGTGCGGATGGTATTTACCCATCACATCCCCGACCACGCGGGCAGACTTGCGATAGGGCTTGTTCCACTCGTAGCCGTTCTCATGCATCGAATACAAAATGCGACGATGCACCGGTTTCAGACCGTCTCGAACGTCGGGCAGCGCGCGGCTCACGATCACGCTCATGGCGTAATCGAGGTAGCTTCGCTTCATTTCGTCGACGATGGAAATCGGCTTGATATCGGACGGCGAAGCGCCGCCTGACGTGCTGTTATCCTGATCAGCCAAGGATTGAACTCATATCGTTGTTATTGCTTTTTCTTTTATATCCGATTCATCAATTTGAACCAAATGTGACGACCATTTCCAGATCGCGTTTACGTTATTGTATTCAATAGGTTACAAGCGTCATGCACAGGCTGGAAAATAGATTTGGTTTCCTTCGGTGATCAAAGGCGCCTCAAAGCTGTAAGATGCGCGGCAAAAGCCCCCGTTCCGGAGCGCAAGTGAGCCATGTTCGACTATTTAATCAACGCGTTTGCCACGCTTTTCGTTACCATCGATCCGGTCGGACTGGCCCCGATGTTCCTTGCAGTCACGTCCGGGCTTTCCGCCCATGATCGCCGCCGGGTTGCCATTCGGGCGACGGTGACCGCAGCTGGCATCCTGATGCTGTTTTTCGTGGCAGGTCAGACGGTTCTCAACGTGCTTGGGATCTCGGTCTCGGCATTCCGCGTGGCGGGTGGCGTCCTGCTGTTCCTGATCGCAATCGAGATGGTTTTCGGCAAGCGCGCCGCACGGAAATCCGAAACTGCAGAAAAGGCGGTAGAGGACAATCCACCGGGCGATGTTCACGAGGTCGCTATTTTCCCGCTTGCGATCCCCTTGATCGCGGGGCCAGCAGCCATTTCGGCCATCATCCTGTTGTCCGGTCAGGCTCCTGATACCCTCACCTATGCCGGGCTTGGGGCCGTCATTGCGACCATCCTCGGGCTCTGCCTGATCGCCTTCCTTCTGGCGGATAAGCTTGAGCGCCTGATGGGCGACACGGCTCAGCTGGTGATCACCCGATTGCTCGGGGTGCTTCTGGCAGCTCTCTCAATCCAGTTCATTGCCGACGGGGTTCTCGTGCTTGCGTCCGGCTGACATGCGCCTATCGCGCCAAAGTGACTTCAAACGTTTCCTCGGCGAAGCCGTGTACGGTGTCACGCGCACGAATTATCACCCTTGAGACGTCATCGGGTATCATGACACCGCCCAGACTGCGCGTGAATGGCTGCTCGTTGACATGCGGATGTGCCAGTACCCGTTCTCCCAGAATGTCTCCATCCGGTGTCATGACCTGCCATAAATCCGCGTAGTGATCCCAGCCTTCATCCTCATGACCAAGGGTGACGCTGAAGCGCCACAGACCGCCGCTCTCGATAGCGTCTACAGCCACGATCTTGACCTCCCCGGAAAGGGCTGTTCCGGCAAGGAACACGGACACAAGAAAAGCGTAGAGACATGCAGTCAAGCGGCGGCTCATGGGGACACTCCGGATCAGTTATCACGCTGGAACAAGGCAGTGGATCCTCGCCGATCCCCGTGCCCGGACAAAATCACAAGCACGTCATAGCGTCTAGCCAATCCGGCCATGACGGCCAGATTTAATCCCGATTGACGTACAGGGACCGCTCTCCGACATCCCGGAAGCAAACCGGAAGTGTCCGCAAACCTAAGTTCAGGGTTCAGCGAACCGTCTTCTGGCTGCCGTATTCCTCCGGCCAGAGTTCCTTGTTGGCGTCGCCCCAGTCCTTGAGAGCCTTGATAACCGGTTCAAGGCTGCGGCCGCGTGGTGTGAGAGAGTATTCGACCTTTGGCGGTATCACCGGATAGACCTTGCGCTCAATGAGGCCATCTGCTTCAAGCGAGCGCAACTGGTTGGTCAGCATGCGCTGTGTGACGCTTGGCAGCTTCTTTCGAATTTCGTTGAACCGCAAAGTACTCTCAAGAAGGTGGTACAGCACGACACCTTTCCACTTGCCGTCAACAAGGCTTAGAGTTGCCTCCACCGCACAGCCTGGACTGCACTCGAAACTCGTGTGTCTGGCACGCGCCATCACAGTATCCTTTTATATACCCAGTATCCAAAATGTTGGTTAGCGTCTTTTATGTGCGTTCTTGCCTTGCTAGACGATATGCCCCAAAT
>NZ_JBDWHW010000046.1:0-17731 GCF_039975035.1 Hoeflea sp.
GGATCGACCGAAGAAGCCGGTGAGTTGCCGGCCTTTGCCCTGTCTGCACTACCGGCCGGCTGCAATGCTGTGTCGCCAGCCGTGCTGCTATCGGTGCTGCCGCTGGCTACGCCTGACATGCCGGCAGCCGCCGGTACAGCCTTGTCCGCCTGCTCATCGGCGTCTGGCACGACGACCTTTGCATCGCCGGACTGAACCGGTTGATCAGGCTCGGGCTCCAGGTTTGGCGTTTCCTCGACGTCGCCATGGAGGGGCGTGACCTTCTTGGCGGCAGCGTCTGTCTTGTCCGCTGGCGCCGGGCTCGCAGCCTTCGCAACGACGGCTCCTGCCTCGGCGACCGGAGCCGCAGCGCTGGCCGTTACCGCAGCGCTGGCGGGCTGATTGCGAACCGGCGGCAGACTTGCCATGGCCCGGTCAAATCCCTGCTCCGGCGACTGGTTGTCGATATGAGGTCCTGCGAGTTGTTCGACCGGAACCTTCCACTCGAAGGCGTCGAGCTCGCCGGTCACCGGTGAAACCGGCTCCCAGGTTTCAGACACATATCCATCCGCCGTCCAGGCCGGATCCCGCGGCGCCCGCACCGCCTGGCTCAACCAGTGCCGGACACGGCCCTGATCGCCGGTTTCGGCTTCCTCGATATCTGCAAGCAGCAGATAGACGCCCTCGCAGGGCTGCAGGCGCGCCGCGGCCTGGGCCTTTTGCCGGGCGAGATCAAACTCGTGGGCGTCCAGCGCTGCGCGAGCGACCGCTTCAAGGGACTGCGGGTTGTTGGGCTTGAGTTTTTCCAGCCGCTCGGCGCGCTTGAACCGGTCGGCGGCGGTGTCGCCGATACGCGCCCTGACATAAGCCTCGGCTATGTCCGGATGCGGATTGGCTTTCCAGGCGGTCTCGAGGATCTTTGCGGCCTTGCGCAGATTGTCCTGCCTGAGCAGCGCCTTTGTTGCGACAATCGCAGCCGGCGGAAACGCCGGCGCCAGTTTCAGCGCCGCCAGCGCATCGTCGCGCGCCGCCGCAGGATCGCTGTCGACGGTGTCGCGGGCGCGCGCGGTGAGCAAGACCGCTTTCTTCCGGTCGGCAACCGAGCCTTCGACTGTGCCCGCCTGACGCTGCCGGTCGAGCAGGCTCAACGCCTCGTCCCATTTTCCTTCGCGGGTCCGGTTGGACAGCGCGGCGGATGCCGCCCACGGCAATTGCGGCGCCTGCTCCGCGGCGGTCTCGGCATAATGCTGCGCCGCCTCGTCCGCGCCCTGCCGTTGCGCCTCCAGATACAGCCCGCGCAAGCCAAGAAGCCTGGTCTCGGGATCCTCGGCCATCGCCTCGAAAAGCTTGCGGGCTTCCTCATGCCGACCCTCGATCAACGCCGCCTGCACATCGAGAAGAT
Organism: Hoeflea sp.; assembly: GCF_039975035.1. GTDB lineage: Bacteria > Pseudomonadota > Alphaproteobacteria > Rhizobiales > Rhizobiaceae > Hoeflea. The sequence continues at coordinate 1,382 of NZ_JBDWHW010000046.1, forward strand.
GAATCAGCGGCTCCTGATCGGATTTGAGCAGACCCTTTGTCCGCTTGTTCATCTTGCGCGCCAAGGCGGCGTCGCCGGCGCCTGCGGCGAGCAGACCGGTCGACAGCGCCTGATAGCCCCGGTCCCGCTTGTTGGCCCGGAAATAGCGCGACACCGTGCGCGGCGAGTAAATAATGGCGCGGATCAGCCACCAGCTGATCATGATCGCCGCAATCAGCGCCGCGATTGCCGTGACCGCCGTCATCAGCGACATTTCGATACGACGGTCCTGCCAGACGATAAACAGATCGCCGGGACGGTCGGCAAGCCAGGCAAAACCGAAACCCAGCGCCAGAACCAGCACAACAAAGATTAACAACCGGATCATAACGGGTCTCCTAATTGGCCGGGGCTTCGGACGTAGCGGGCGTGCCTGCCGGCGCCAACGAAGCGGCGATCAGCTTTTCGGCGCGGGCGCGCGCGGCAAGCGCATCGCCATAGGCGGACGCAGCGGCGCGGGAGGCCTCTGGCAGACTGTTCCACTCAGCCAGCGCCGCATCAAGATTTCCATCCATCAACCGGGCCTCGGCTCGCGCGGTGATTGCCTCGGGGCTGTCACCCTCGATCTCGCCGACCTTGCGCACCTTGACCACCGACAGCGCGCTCGACATCAACCGGTTGACCAGCCCGGCATCCGGTTCGGCGGGTTCAGCCGCCGCGATTGCCGTGGTGGCCGCGTCGGGAAAACCTTCGATCAGCCTCGACCGGCTTGGCACGCCGCGCGCGGCCAGATCCCTCAGCTCGGACACCGCCGGATCATCGGGAGCCACGGAGGCGAAGGCCTCGAGTTCGGACATGAATGGTCCGCCCCGGTCAATCGCCGACTTGAGCCCGGCGGCGGCGATGGCGCGTGCCAGATCGACCTGTCTGCCCGGCTCATCAAGCCGGCTTGCCAGATCGGATTGGCGCTGTTCGATCCCGGCGATTTTTTCCGACAACTCCGAGATGCTTGCCGATGTCTGGCTCTGCAATTCCGTGACTGCGCTCTGCAGCCCGGTCTGGGCTGCGCGCATTTCACTGATGTCAGCGCTTAGTGCCGGATCAGTCGCACCATTGCCGCTGCTCTCGCCGAGCGCCGCAAGCCTGGCCTCGAGCCCGGCAATTTTTTCATTGAGCGAAGCCATCGCGTCGGGATCGGACGTTTCCCCGCCTGCCGCCACCTGGGCGAGGCCCGTCTCCAGAGCATCTAGACGCGCCGACACTTCAGCCGGGATCCCGGCACCGTTGGCGCTGGCCGATTCGGCCACCTGACTTGCCAGCGTTTCGACGTTTGTCGACACGCTGTCGAGCTTCGCCGACACCGCCTGCACCTGATCGCCGCTACCATTGGGGGCCGGAAGCAGGCCACCCATCTGCAACGCATAGCCGCCGCCAAGCGCGATTACCGCGCCGATCAGGCCGGAGGCCACCATGCCGAGCCCGCCGCCGGACTTGCCGGTTGACGCGGAAGCTTTGTCCTCCGTCGAACCCGGCCTGGCCTTGCCGGCGTGGGCATCGGGCGCTTTGGTCTCGACCGGGGATTGAGCCGGCTTTGCACCGGCGCCGGGTTTTTCCATGCCTGGCTTTGCGTCGCCGGTTTTGCCGGCATCGGTTTTCCCGCCATCGGTTTTGAGGGCATCGGCTTTAGGGACGTCGGCTTTCGCAGACGACGGGGTGGACCTGGCCGAAGTTGGTGTCCCGCCGGCTTTCGCACCGGCCTGACCGGCCGCTGACGGCTTTGGTCGCAGATCCTCATTCTTCGGCGTCACGTCGGTTGCGTCCAGGTCAATGGTGACCGGCTCGGGTGATTTGGAATGTCGCGGGGTAGGGCCCTTGCTCATGGCGTTTCCTGCTTGATCTGGTTTGCGCGAGACTGATGGTCAGCGATATATGGCACATCTCCGGACCATCGCCGTCGCCATGTGCGCAAATCATCCCAATGCGGCGAGTGATGCAAGCAGGCTGTCTTCATCGGGGTGGTCTGCAGCAACCGCCCGCGCCCTCCACTGTTCGGGCAGTTCCGCCGCAATTGCCTGCGACAGGCAGGCGAAACGTGCCTTATTCAGGGTCTTGCCGACCTCTTCTGCCGTTGCAAGGTCCACCAGACGCCGCACGGCACCCCCCGAATAGAGCAGGACAACATCGGGCGGAGGTGACAAAATGCCCGAAATTAAAATGTCAGTCGAATAACTTATTTCAGTCATTTTGTAGCATTCAACCACGGAAAATCGGACCCTTGCGGAACGCAGAGCATCCTCGATCACGGAGGTTCGCGGCACGCCCGCGAGATAAATGAGTCCGCGTTGCGCAGCCTCTGACCCGGTCCTGGTATCACCGCTGTCAGCAGTCGAATGGCGATCGATCACGGCCCTTGCCAGATCCCGCGCGACCCCTCCCGCCTCGTCGATGGTGGCAAATCCCGCTTCCCGTGCTGCCTGGGCCGTGGCCGGGCCGACCACATGAACCGGACTATCGAAAATCGATCTGTCAGCAGAATTCCCTGCCCCAAACAACGCAAATGCGCGGGCGCTGGTGGCAATAAATCCGCTGATCCGGCTGGCGGGCGGCAAATCGCCGACCACTGCGGTAATCGTGGTTTCAAACAGCGGCATGCAAACAGCGTCGTGTCCGAGACGAGAAAGCCTCGCGGTGGTTCGGGCAGCACCGGGTTCCGGTCGTGTCACCAGAACGCGCATCCGCTTCGCCTCAGACCCAGCTGTCGAAGAAACTGCTGCCGGCCCTGCCACGAACTTCCATACCGGCGTCGGCGCCGAGCACCGGGGCATCGCCGACAGGTCCCTCCGTGCGGATATCGTGCCACACCGTTCCGTCGGGTGTCAGGATCATGCCGAAGAAGGTCAAACGGTCTCCGGCTATTGTCGCGTGCCCGGCAATCGGCGTCCGGCAGGAGCCATCGAGCGCGCCCAGAAACGCCCGCTCGCACAGCAGCGCAGCCTGGGTGGCGGGATGATTGATCGGCGCCAGCAATTCCGCAATCCGCTCGTCATTGAGCCGGGCTTCAATGCAGATCGCGCCCTGTCCCGGCGCCGGCGGGAAACTTTCGGGATCGAGAAGCTCGGTGATGACTTTTGTATTGCCCAACCGCTTCAGGCCGGCATGGGCCAGAAGCGTGGCATCGGCCAACCCCTCGTCGAGCTTGCGCAACCGCGTTTCCACCTGTCCCCGGAACGTGATCACCGAGATATCCGGACGCAACCGCCGGATCAGCGCCTGGCGCCTCAGCGAGGCAGACCCGACCACGGCATTCAGTGGCAAATCCTCAAGCCGCGGCGCGGCGCGGCCAATGAAGGCATCGCGCACGTCTTCACGTTCGAGAAAAGCCACCAGACCGAGCCCGTCGGGAAGCACGGTCGGCATGTCCTTGGAGGAATGCACCGCCAGATCAAGCCGTCCGTCGCTGAGCTGTTCCTCGATCTCCTCGGTGAACAGTCCCTTGCCGCCGATTTCCGACAATGGCCGGTCGGTCACCCGGTCACCCTTGGTCGACAGCACCACGATTTCGAACGCATCTTCGGGTAGCGAATGCGCCGCCATCAGCCGGGAGCGTGTTTCATGGGCCTGTGCGAGCGCAAGCGGACTGCCGCGAGTTCCGATGCGGTAAGGTTTCATTTGCAAGACATCCGTTCCGTTGTTACCGACAAACAGGTATCGGGATCATCCCGCGAGCGCAACATCGAGCCGCGCGGCATCAGGGACAATCATGGGCATTGGCGAATTGACAATTCTGGGGATCGAGACCAGCTGCGACGAGACCGCCGCCTCGGTGGTTCGCCGCCATGCCGACGGCACCGGCGATATCCTGTCCGATGTGGTGCTGAGCCAGCTCGATCTGCATGCAGCGTTTGGCGGCGTCGTGCCGGAACTCGCTGCCCGCTCGCATGTCTCGACGCTCGACCGGCTGGTCAGCCAGGCAATGACGGAAAGCGGCGTATCGCTCGGCGAACTGGACGCGATTGCCGTCACCTCCGGACCCGGCCTGATTGGCGGCCTGATGGTTGGACTGATGACCGGAAAGGCCATCGCCATGGCCACCGGCAAGCCGTTCATCGGCATCAATCATCTCGAGGGCCACGCGCTGACCGCACGGCTGACTGACAATGTGGCGTTTCCCTACCTGCTGCTGCTGGTATCAGGCGGCCACACCCAGATCGTGCTGGTCAAGGGCGTCAACGATTACGAGCGCTGGGGCACGACCATTGACGATGCACTCGGGGAGGCCTTCGACAAGACCGCGAAACTGTTGGGACTGGGCTATCCCGGCGGCCCGGCGGTGGAGCAGGCCGCGCTGTCAGGCACGCCCCGACGCTTTCGCCTGCCGGTGCCAATGCGCAAGGACCCGCGGCTGGACTTTTCCTTCTCCGGCCTGAAAACCGCAGTTCGGCAGATGGCCGAAGCGCAGGCACCGCTGTCACAGCAGACCATTGCCGATCTGTGCCTGGCCTTCCAGATTTCGGTCACCTCCAGCATCGATGACCGGATTTCGATGGCGCTGGAACGTTTTTCGCAGCGTTTCGGTACCGAATCGGAACCCGCGCTTGTGGTCGCCGGCGGTGTTGCCGCCAACAAGTCGATCCGTGTCACGCTCGAAAGTCGCGCTTCAAGAGCCGGCTTCCGTTTTATCGCGCCGCCGCTCAACCTGTGCACCGACAATGCGGTGATGATCGCCTGGGCCGGCGCCGAGCGGATGGCCGCCGGATTGCCGTTCGATGCGCTCAATCTTGCCCCCCGGTCGCGCTGGCCGCTCGATCAGACCGCCACAACCGTGATTGGTCATGGCAAACGCGGCGCAAAGGCCTGACCCGAATCCGGTGCGGGATTGAATCCGCTGTCCGGGCAAGGCATAGAATGCGCCGGAAACTGATCGGCGTCCCCGGTCCGGACCACACACGCCTTGATGGCCTCACCTGATGGAGTTCTCATGCTTTATGCACTGATGTGCAAAGACAAGCCCAATTCACTCGACAAGCGGCTTGCCGAACGGCCTGCCCATGTCGAGCACCTCAAGGCACTTGATGCACAGGGCATCCTGAAAATGGCAGGTCCGCTGCTGGGCGACAACGAGAAACCGATCGGCAGCCTGGTGGTGATTGCCGCCGACAGCAAGGACGAGGCGGAGGCAATTGCGGCGCGTGATCCCTATGCGGTCGCCGGGCTGTTCGAATCGGTCGAAGTTCGTGGCTTCAACTGGGTCTTCAAGAATCCGGAGGCGTGAAGATGGCCTATTGGCTGTTCAAGTCCGAGCCGTTCAAATGGTCCTGGGAAATGCAGAAGGCCAAGGGTGACGTTGGCGAGCAATGGGACGGCATCCGCAATTATCAGGCCCGCAACAACATGCGCGCCATGAAGCTGGGCGACAAGGCGTTCTTCTATCACTCCAATGAAGGCCTTGAAGTGGTCGGCATAGCCGAGGTTTGCAATCTCATTCATCCCGATACCACCATCGACGATCCGCGCTGGGAATGCGTCGACATCCGCGCCGTCTGCGACATGCCCAAGCCGGTGACGCTGAAAGACGTCAAGGCCAATCCGAAGCTGGCGCAGATGAGCCTGGTCACCTCGATGCGGCTGTCGGTACAGCCGGTGACCGAGGCGGAGTATCTCGAGGTCTGCCGGATGGGCGGACTCGAAAATCCGCCGCGCTCGCCCGAGTGACACCGGATCGCGGAGCGGCTTGATGAAAACCGAGCCGGAGATCTTCATCCGCGCCAACACCGCGCTTGCCTCGCCGCCGCATGTACCGGAAATCCGGCTGTACCTGGCCAATGAGGCCCATGAATTGTGGCTCAAGACCGAGGAAGAGCTCGATGCACTCGGCCTGCCGCCGCCGTTCTGGGCCTTTGCCTGGGCCGGCGGTCAGGGCCTGGCGCGGCATCTCATCGACAATCCGGGACTTGTCGAAGCCAAATCGGTTCTGGATTTCGCCACCGGATCCGGACTTGTGGCAATTGCCGCCAAACGAGCCGGCGCTGCACGGGTCACAGCCGCCGACATCGATCCCTGGGCCGCAACCGCGGCCCGGCTCAACGCAGATGAAAATCGTGTCGCCTTCGACTTCCGCCAGACAGACCTGATCGGGATTGACGAAGGCTGGGACGTGATCCTCGCCGGAGACGTTTTTTACGATCAAGCCATGGCCAGGCTGATCTGGCCCTGGTTTACCGCTTTGGCGCAGCGCGGCGCGCTGGTGCTGGTGGGCGATCCGGGCAGGGCCTATTGTCCGCGCGACAGAATGGAACTTCTCGCCAGCTATAACGTGCCGGTCACCCGTGCGCTGGAAGACAGCGAAATCAAGCGCACCTCGGTGTGGCGGGTTGCCGGGTGATATGAGCAACGATCCGGCTTGACCTCGCCGGCGGATTGGCAAATCCTGATCCAGCTGATTTTGAACGGGAGACGTGAAATGCAATTCGCGGGCATGAACTACCTGGCGATCCTGGTCGCTGCAGTCGTCGCCTTCGTCATCGGCGCCATTTACTATTCAACCCTGAGCAAACCCTGGATGAAAGCAGCACGGCTGGATCCCGAGGGAGCGAAGCCGGCAATGGCGCCGCTGATGATCACAACCTTCATTCTCGAACTCATTCTGGCCTTCGTCACCTCCGGCATCATCGGTCACCTCGGACTGGGCCAGGTCACGCTGGTCAACGGCATCGTTTCCGGGGTGTTCATCTGGGTGGGCATTATTTTTACCACGATGACCATCAACCAGCGGTATCAGGGCTTTGGCTGGGATCTCACGCTCATCGACGGTCTGCATTGGCTGCTGGTGATGATCGGCATCGGCGCAACAATTGGCCTGTTCGGGGTGTAACCTGACAGAGCGCCATACCTGAGGTCTAGACCACGCGGATCAGGGTTCCGCGCCGCAGGAAAGGCATCAGTCGCTGCAAGTCGCGGCGTTTGAGAGCGATGCAGCCTTGCGTCGGCGGAAAACCAGGTTTCGCGACATGCAGAAAAATGGCGCTGCCAGCCCCGCGCCGCCGCGAGCGGATGTTCCAGTCGAGAATGAAGCCAAAATCATACAGCACGTCATCGCGCAGCAGGGTTTCATGGCTGGCAGAAAACGGCAGCCGGACCTGCCGGTTGTAGGCGGCATGCGCTGGCGCGTCGCACCAGCCATCGGTATCACCCGCCCGGAAAAGCCGGGTCGCGGAGCGGTCGGGCGTAAGCATGCCGCCACGGCGAAAACCGCCAAGTACTGCCATCACGGTGCGCGGCGTGCACCCGTCGCCCTCGCGCTTGAAGCTCGAAATGCCGCCACGGCCAAGTGCCGCAGGAAAAACCAGCGGCCCGAAACGGACCAGCGCCGTGAGGCTGTCGCCTGGCATTTTTCGCACTGTGATGGAGCGAATCACAGAAAAATTGCGCGGGGGTTTTCCCCTGATCGGTCTTTTCTGTAACAAAAACCTCACGATCAAGTGCTCCACCTGTGATCCCTGATCCTATTTAACACTTTGCCGCTGCCTCGAAAGTGCCTAAACAGGGGAACATACATGTCAGTTGGCGCATACTGGTGCGTCAGCCCGGACCTGCGCCCGCGTCAATATGAAGAGGAATGCCGCAATGACCGCTCGCTCGATCCTGCTGGTAGATGACGATGATGATTTGAGGGAAACCCTTGTCGAGCAGCTTTCGCTGTATGAGGAATTCGCGATTTCCCAGCAATCTTCCGCAACCAAGGGCGTCCAGGCGGCGCGTGCCGACCATGTCGATCTGCTGATCATGGATGTCGGCCTACCGGACATGGACGGGCGCGAGGCGGTCAAGCTGTTGCGCAAGGGCGGCTTCAAATCACCGATCATCATGCTCACCGGCCATGACACCGATTCGGACACGATTCTGGGACTGGAGGCAGGCGCCAACGATTATGTCACCAAGCCGTTCCGGTTTGCCGTGCTGCTGGCGCGCATCCGCGCGCAACTGCGCCAGCACGAACAGAGCGAGGACGCGACGTTTACGGTCGGTCCCTACACCTTCAAACCGAGCCAAAAACTGCTGCTTGACGAGAAAGGCGGCAAGATCCGCCTGACAGAGAAGGAAGCAGCGATCATCCGCTATCTGTATCGCGCGGATCAGAAGGTCGTCACCCGCGATGTTCTGCTCGAAGAAGTCTGGGGCTACAATTCCGGCGTCACCACACACACGCTGGAAACCCATGTCTATCGCCTGCGCCAGAAGATCGAGGCCGATCCGTCAAATGCGGAGATCCTGGTCACCGAAAGCGGCGGCTACAAGATCATTCCGTAAAATGTTGTCCCCTTTCCCTCAAGGAATACGCCCGTGGCGCTGAATGACGACATTGCCCTGCTTTCGATGGTTTCCCTGTTCCAGGACATCGGCGAAGACAAATTGCGGCTGATCGCGTTCGGCGCCGAACGGCGCAAGCTGCAGCCGGGCCAGGTGCTGTTCCGCGAGGGAACGCCGGCCGATTGCGCCTTTGTCGTCGCCGATGGAAGGTTCGAACTGAGCCGAAAGACCCGGGATGGCCATACCGAGGTGCTTGGCATGGCCGAGCGCGGCACTCTTTTGGGCGAACTGGCGATGGTGACCGCTATCAACCGGTCGATGACGGCCATCGCCCCCGATAACGCCGAAGTCATCCGCATCAACCGGCCGCTGTTCCGGCGCATGCTCGAGGAATACCCAGACATCGCCGACATCGTCCGGCAGCGCATCAGCGACAACCTTGCCGTGCTTAGCGCCGGTCTGGGCAAGATCGCCGGGCGTTTTGCCGGCTGATCCGTTTCAGCGCCTGACCCGCGTCATCTCACGGTTTTTGCATGGCGTTATCGTAAAAAACCGCTGCACACCTGTGCGACATGCATCAGAAATCAAAATGGGCCGTCACGGGAACATGATCCGACGGACGTTCCCAACCGCGGGCTTCGCGCAACACGTCGATCCGCGACAGCGAGGGCAGCAGATCGGCTGACGACCAGATGTGGTCGAGCCGCCGGCCACGGTCAGCCGTATCCCATTCGCGCGCGCGGTAGCTCCACCAGGTGAAGATCTTTTCCTCGGGCGGAATATGCGACCGGATCAGGTCGACCCAGGCGCCGGCCTGTTGCATGGCTACCAGATTTTCGGTTTCCACCGGGGTGTGGCTGACCACCTTGAGAAGCTGCTTGTGCGACCAGACATCGGTTTCGAGCGGCGCGATATTGAGATCGCCGACCAGAATCGAGGAGATGCCTTCGGCCTTCCCGGCCTCGGCGTGGAGGGATTTCATCTCTTCGATGAAATCGAGCTTGTGGCCGAACTTCGGATTGATCGTCCGGTCAGGCTCGTCGCCGCCCGCCGGCACATAGAAATTGTGCACCCTGATTTTCCGCGAGCCGGGCGCCTCGACCACGGCCGACACATTACGGGTATCGTCAATCTCGCAATAGGTTTGACGATGGTCACCCGAAAGCGGCAGCCGCGATATGATGGCGACGCCGTGATAGCCTTTCTGCCCGTGGATCGCGATATGCTCATAGCCCAGCTTGCGGAATGCCGCGCTGGGGAACGCGTCATTGGGACACTTGGTCTCCTGCAGACACAGGACATCGGGTTGCACGGTTTCAAGAAAATGCTGAACCAGCGGCATTCTCAGCCGCACGGAATTGATATTCCAGGTGGTAACGGAAAATGCCAAATCGGATCGCCTTGTAATGCATGCCGGGTTCAAAAGGGTTCCTTTGAACTATAACCTGGATGCATCTTGTCAAAGCGCTAAAGCGTTCTTTGCACACTCAATCCAACACAAGCCGCGAGACAGGACCGTAAGTCCGTCGCTCTCTGGTCGGTAAAGCCGGAAAACAACAACCAATCGCCCCAAGCGGGAAAAATCCGGAGACACTCCCGCGGCATTGCCGCAAGGCGCTGTTCAGCCGCCGCCGCGCTGCCGCTTGTGCACTTCGGAATAGGGCACCTGGAAGACATTGTCAGCGAATTTGACCCCGGTCTGGACGTTGAAGATCATCACCGAGGTGTCCTTGCCCTGCGCATCGCGGATGGTCCACTGCCTGAGCTCGAACGATTCCGGATCAAACATCAGGCTGATGGTCGAATCGCCGAAAATCGACTTGTTGCCCAGCACAATCGTGGTCAGATCCGGATCCTCCGTCACCGACTGGACGGTTTCGCCCGACAGGTCGATCCGTTCCGACAAAAGCAGCTTGAGCGGCGTCTTGTCGAGCGGATAGAGGTCCCAGGTCTTGAGTTTGCGATTGCCGATGACAACCGCCTTGCCATCGGCAATGACCCGGACCGCCGAAGGTTCCTCGTAGTTGAAGCGCAGTTTGCCGGGGCGATCGATAAAGAACTTGCCGCCGGTCTGTTCGCCATTCGGGCCGAACTGGATGAACTCGCCCGTCATGGTCTTGACCGAGGAAAAATGATCAGCGAGCTTCTGCGCCGTTTCCGCCGAGCGCGCGGACCCGGTAAACGCCGCGAGTCCGGCCGCTGCCGCCATCAACGACAATCCCAAACCCAAACCCGCGCCCAGAAGCGCCCTGCGAACCGGGTCGTGTTTGATAACCGCGCTGGAAATGGTCTGTTTCGACATTTCTGTCTCCGTTTCGTTTCAATCTTCGTGTCGCCCAAGACTACGGCGCCAGTATGACGCACAGCCTCTCTGACCCGTTTGCGTTACCGCGGATCGATGTCGTCTTCGGTCGGCACAAGAATTTCACGCTTGCCCGCATGGTTGGCGGCACTGATGATGCCCTCGTTTTCCATCCGCTCGATCAGTGAGGCGGCGCGGTTATAGCCGATTCCGAGCCGCCGCTGGATGTAGGAGGTCGAGGCCTTGCCGTCGCGCAGCACGATGGCGACAGCCTGGTCATAGGGATCATCCGAATCCGCGAGATTGGACGTTCCCGCGGGTCCGCCGCCACCATCGCCGTCGTCATCGTCTTCGGTGATCGCATCAAGATATTCCGGCACGCCTTGCGTCTTCAGATAGGAGACAATGTCCTCGACTTCCTTGTCCGAGACGAACGGGCCGTGCACACGCTGGATGCGTCCGCCGCCGGCCATGAACAGCATGTCGCCCATCCCCAGAAGCTGCTCGCCGCCCTGCTCGCCCAGAATGGTGCGCGAATCGATCTTGGATGTCACCTGGAAGGAGATACGGGTCGGGAAGTTGGCCTTGATCGTACCGGTGATGACATCGACCGAAGGCCGCTGCGTCGCCATGATCACATGGATGCCGGCGGCGCGCGCCATCTGCGCCAGCCGCTGCACCGCGCCCTCGATATCCTTGCCGGCCACCATCATCAGATCGGCCATCTCGTCGATCAACACGATGATGTAGGGCAGCGGTGTGAGATCGAACTCCTCGGTTTCGTAGACGGCCTCGCCGGTGTGCCGGTCAAACCCGGTCTGCACGGTGCGGGTCAACGGCTCGCCCGAGCTTGCCGCCTGTTCGACCCGGGCATTGAAGCCGTCGATGTTGCGCACGCCGATCTTCGACATTTTCTTGTAGCGCTCTTCCATCTCGCGGACGGTCCATTTGAGCGCCACGACCGCTTTTTTCGGATCCGTCACCACCGGCGTGAGCAGATGAGGGATGCCGTCATAGACCGAAAGCTCCAGCATTTTCGGATCGATCATGATCAGCCGGCATTTCGACGGATCCATCTTGTAAAGGATCGACAGGATCATCGTGTTGATGGCCACCGACTTGCCCGAACCGGTGGTTCCCGCAACCAGCAGGTGCGGCATCTTGGCGAGATCGGCGATCACCGGCTCGCCGCCGATGGTCTTGCCCAGCGCCAGCCCGAGCTTGGCCTTCGAGGCCTCGAAATCGCGGCTGGCAATCAGTTCGCGCAAAAACACGGTTTCGCGTTTCTGGTTGGGCAATTCAATGCCGATGGCGTTGCGCCCGGGAACCACCGCGACACGTGCGGCAATGGCGCTCATCGAGCGCGCGATATCATCGGCAAGCCCGATCACGCGCGAGGACTTGATGCCCGGCGCCGGTTCAAGTTCGTAAAGCGTCACCACCGGGCCGGGGCGGACATGAATGATCTCGCCCTTGACGCCGAAATCCTCCAGCACGCCTTCGAGCATGCGGGCATTCTGCTCAAGCGCTTCCGGTGACAGCGAAGCATCCTTGGCCATGTTGCGCGCCTCGGCGAGCAGATGCACCGATGGCAGTGAAAAGCCATGCTCCTCGAGCATCGAGCCCTGTGCATCGCGCTGCACCCGGGCGCCGGGCTTGGGCCGTTCGGCGGGCGCTGCGATGCGCGGTGACGATGTCACCGGGCGTTCGGGCGCCACCACCCTTGAGGGCGCCGCCTGTGGACGCCAGTCGGCCGCCGGATCGTCATCATCTGTCTCTCCCGACAACACGCCATCGGGCAGAACCTCATCGTCAAGATCGAAAGGCGGAGCATCGTCGATGCTGACATTGCGCTTCTGCGACACCGGGGCGGCGAAGCCGGGTTCAACCCTTTCCTGCCTGGCCGGGCGCGGATCGGCGAACACATGATCGTCCGTGCTGTCGTATTCGGTGTTGAGATCGAGCGGTCCGTCCGGCATGACCCGCCGCCTGGCCGAGGCGGCCAGACCGGTCAAACGCCGGACCCGGCCACGCAGGGTATACCAGGAGTGGGTGAGTGCGCCGAGCATCAGCGATCCGCTTGATGATACATCGTCTTCATCCTCGGAGTCAGCCTGATCCGACTGTGCAGCGCCTGCAACCGCTGCACGGCCCGTCAGTCCCGCGCCAAAAACCAGCAGCCAGCCGGCAGCCGGCGCCAGCAGCACCCCCAGAATCACCGCCACAAGCCCGGAGGGGAAACCGCCGGTGAAGACCGACGGGATCTTCAGCGCCATGTCACCGAGCACGCCGCCGAGCCCGTTGGGCAGTGGCCAGCTTTGCGAACTCGGCATCAGGCCAAACAGGGCCGCGGTCAGCCATGCGCCACCGAACCAGGCGGCGCTGCGGCGCGAAATCCGGTCAACAGGATGATTGCGAATCAATCCGATGGCCCAGAACAGGGCCGGCAGCAGCCCGATGACACCCGCAAGCCCGAAGAACTGCATCACCAGATCCGCGAACGCCGCGCCGCTGAATCCAAGCGCGTTGTGCGGGACCGCTCCATTGGCGTTGGAGAAGCTTGGATCAGCAACGTTCCAGGTGGCAAGTGCTGCGATCGCAAGCGCCAGACCCGCCAGGATTGCCAGACCGATCACGAACCGGATCTGCCGCCGCAGCAAGTCGCCGAGCAGGGTGTTGCGTGAGGAAACGCCTGGGGAAAGTGTGGGAGAGCCTGACTGCATGGTAAGATCACGTCCGAACGGGTTTCGGGCTCTTACGAACCCATCTCGCACAAACCTAACCGGAGCCGGGTTAATACGGCATTAACCATGCAGAAATTGCCAGGCGCTCAAACCAGAAACGCGGCCCGAAATTGCGGGCCGCGTCTGGTGTGTCAGATCCGGCGAGCTGATCAGCCGTGGTAGGCAGCTTCACCGTGCGACGCCAGATCGAGGCCCTGGCGTTCGTCTTCGACACTGACGCGCAGGCCAAGCACCGATTTGACGATGTAAAGCAGGATCAGCGAGCCGATACCCGACCACACGATGGTGATCGCCACTGCCTTGATCTGGGCCATCAGCTGGGCCCCCATGGTGCCGGCTTCGACGACAAAGCCGGTGCCGCCCAGCGACGGCGCGCAGAGGATGCCGGTGCCGATGGCGCCGACAATTCCGCCGATTCCATGGACACCAAACACATCGAGGCTGTCATCGTAACCGAATCTGGACTTCACCTTGGAGACGAAGAAGTAGCAGACCGGCGAAACAAGCAGACCAAGCACGATGGCGCCGACCGGGCCGGTGGTGCCGGACGCTGGCGTGATCGCAACCAGGCCGGCAACCATGCCCGAGGCGGCGCCAAGACCGGATGCCTTGCCGCGGAACAGCGCTTCAATCGCACACCAGCTGATGATCGCACCGGCGGTGGCGACGAAGGTGTTCATCATCGCAAGCGTGGCGCCGGCGGTGGCTTCGAGGTTGGATCCGGCGTTGAAACCGAACCAGCCGACCCAGAGCATTGCCGCGCCGACCATGGTCAACGTCATCGAATGCGGCGCCATCATGTCCTTGCCCAGACCAATGCGCGGTCCCAGCACGATCGATGCCACCAGAGCCGCGATGCCGGCATTGATGTGCACCACGGTGCCGCCGGCAAAATCGATGGCGCCCATGTTGAAGATCAGGCCGGAACCGTCCCAGACCATGTGCGCGATCGGGAAGTAGACGAAAGTGACCCAGAGCACCGAGAACATCAGCACCGACGAGAACTTCATCCGCTCGGCGAATGCGCCGACAAACAGCGCAGGCGTGATGCAGGCAAAGGTCATCTGGAAGGCAATGAACACGTATTCCGGCAGAACCACTCCATCGGTGAAGGTGGCCGCGGTCGACTCCAGCGTTACGCCGGAAAGAAACAGCTTTGCGGTGCCACCCCAGAATGCGGAGGTGCTGCCGCCGAAGGCAAAGGAGTATCCGTAAAACACCCAGATCACCATCACCACTGCGGCGATCAGGGTGCACTGCATGAGCACCGACAGCATATTCTTGGTACGAACCAGACCACCGTAAAACAGCGACAGGCCGGGGATCAGCATGAACAGCACCAGCAGTGACGCGGTCATCATCCAGGCGGTGTCGCCCTTGCTGATTGTCGCGGCGGCGGCTTCGGTTGTCTCCTGGGCGAATGCCGGCAAGGCGAAGGTCGCCAGTGCGCCGGCGGCCATCAGGCCAAGCCGCAGAGGTGATGTGAGTGACATCTGAGGTGTCATGAAAATGTCTCCTGTTGCCTTACAACGCGGCGGTGTCGGTTTCGCCGGTGCGTATGCGCATGGCCTGGTCAATCGAGTAAACGAAGATCTTGCCGTCACCGATCTGGCCGGTCTTGGCTGATGTCGCGATGGCCTCGACTGCCTTGTCGACAACATCCGAGGCGATCGCGATTTCGATCTTCAACTTGGGCAGAAAGCTCACCGCGTATTCGGTCCCGCGATAGATTTCGGTGTGCCCCTTCTGCCTGCCGTAGCCTTTGACTTCGCTGACAGTCAGGCCCTGGATGCCGATAGCCGTGAGCGCTTCACGCACTTCGTCCAGCTTGAACGGCTTGATGATGGCCATCACAATTTTCATCTGGTTTCCCATCCTTTTGTCCGCGGTCATGCCGCCGCTGATGAAGCGCAATCCTGCTCATGCAAGACGACCTGCATGAGCTTTCCCTATCAAGTGCCGTGCCAAACGGCGTTGCTGGGGAAAAACAGCCGAATCCGCATGCAAACCGCGCGGTTGAACTGCAAATTGTTGATTATTTGTGCATTACCGCCCAAGAGAATGGCGTAAATTTCATCACTGGTGCATTGCGCACCAATCCTGCTGCCAGGCCCGATCCGGCTTCCAGGCCCGAAATCGATACAAAAAGGGGCCCGGAAAACCGGGCCCCGAGGCAGGGATGAACATCCATCCCGACGGGATCGTTGGAAGGATCCTTAGCCCTTGGTGAATTCCGGATAGGCTTCGACACCGACTTCGGCCATGTCCATACCCATCATTTCCTGTTCTTCCGTGGCACGAATGCCAATGGTCGACTTGAGGATGAACCAGACTGCACCCGACACCACGAAGGTAAAGGCGCCGATCGAGACAATACCCAGGATCTGGGTGCCGTAGGACATCTCCGGGTTGGAGAACGGTACGATGAATGTGCCCCAGATACCGGCCAGAAGGTGGACCGGAATCGCACCGACCACATCATCGATCTTGAGCTTGTCGAGCATCGGCACGGCAAACACCACGATGACGCCGCCAATGGCGCCGATGACGATTGCCGTCAGCGGCGAAGGCATCAGCGGTTCAGCGGTAATCGAGACCAGGCCAGCCAATGCACCGTTGAGCGCCATGGTGACATCGACCTTCTTGTACATGATCTGAGTGAGGATCATCGCTGCAATCACACCACCACAGGCGGCAAGATTGGTGTTGGCAAAGATCCGGCTGATGTCGGATGCATCGCCATTCGAACCCAGCGCCAACTGCGAAGCACCGTTGAAGCCGAACCAGCCGAGCCACAGGATGAAGGTGCCGAGCGTCGCCAGAGCCATCGAGGAACCCGGCATCGCGTTGACCTTGCCGTCCGCACCATATTTGCCGCGGCGTGCGCCGAGGATGATGGCGCCTGCGAGAGCTGCCCAGCCACCGACCGAGTGAACCAGCGTCGAACCGGCAAAGTCGGAGAAGCCTGCTTCACTGAGCCAGCCAGCGCCCCACTGCCATGAACCGGTGATTGGGTAC
>NZ_JBDWHW010000047.1:0-6815 GCF_039975035.1 Hoeflea sp.
GTGTCTTCCGCATCCAGATCAAGACGCATGTTCATCTTCACGCGGCCAACAGCCGACAGGTCGTAGCGCTCTGAATCGAAGAACAGCGAATTGAACATGGCTTCGGCCGAATCGATGGTCGGCGGCTCACCGGGGCGCATCACGCGGTAGATGTCGAACAGCGCTTCCTGACGACTGGTGTTCTTGTCGGCGGCAAGCGTGTTGCGGATATAGGCGCCGACATTGATGTGGTCGATGTCGAGGATCTTGATGTCGTCGTAACCGGCCTCAATCAGATCGACAAGGTTGCCCTTGCGCTCACCGGTCTTGGCGTCGACCACGAATTCAAGCTCGTCACCAGCTTCAAGATAGACTTCGCCAGTCTCCGGATTGACGATGTCTTCGGCCAGATAGCTGCCGATCAGATCTTCGTCGGTCGCCTTGATCGACTTGACGCCCTTTTCCACAAGCTGCTTGAGCAGCCGCGGGGTCAGCTTCTTGCCTGATTCGACAACGACTTCGCCGGTATCGGCGTCGACCAGGTCGGTCATGGCCTTCTGGCCCTTGAGGGTCTCGGGCTGGAACGGAATCCGCCAGCCTTCGCCATCCCGCGCGTAGATCGAGTGGGTGTAGAAGGTCGACAGGATTTCTTCAGCATCCATGCCAAGCGCCATCAGCAGCGACGAGGCCGGGATCTTGCGGCGACGGTCGATGCGGGCGTGGACAATGTCCTTGGCGTCAAACTCGATATCGAGCCAGGAACCGCGGTAAGGAATGACGCGCGCCGCAAACAGCAGCTTGCCCGACGAATGGCTCTTGCCCTTGTCGTGGTCGAAGAACACGCCTGGCGAACGGTGCATCTGGGAAACGATGACGCGCTCGGTGCCGTTGACGATAAAGGTGCCGTTGTCGGTCATGAGCGGCATATCGCCCATGTAGACGTTCTGCTCCTTGATGTCCTTGATCGACTTGGCGCCCGTGTCTTCGTCGATATCAAACACGATCAGGCGCAATGTCACCTTCAGCGGAGCGGAATAGGTCAGGTCGCGCTGACGGCATTCCTCGGTGTCGAACTTGGGATGTTCGAACTCGTAGGACACAAATTCCAGCATCGCGCTGCCGGAAAAGTCGGAAATCGGGAATACCGATTTGAAAACTGCCTGCAGTCCTTCGTCGGAACGGCCGCCAACGGGCTCGTCCACCATCAGGAACTGGTCGTAGGATGCCTTTTGAACCTCGATGAGGTTCGGCATCTCCGCCACTTCCGGAATTTTACCGAAAAACTTGCGTACGCGCCTACGACCGTTGAAGGAAAGGGTCTGAGCCATCGTCGCTCCTTGTAATATGCATCCGGGCCTGCAACAGACGAACGCCGCTGGCCAAGCGACTCCGTCATATAAATGAATTCGTTCAATCTCGTCTCATTTCCCAGAGCAGCGCGGCCGGAGTGCCTTGCGGTCTGGTTCGAGACTATCCTTTTGAAGAACCCATTACCCAAAAGCCGTTTTCGGCTTTTGGGTAATCCGTTCATCGCCAGATGCATCCGGGGACGGCGAACCGCCCCCGGAGACAAATTTCGTCTTACTTGACTTCAACCTTGGCGCCGGCGTCTTCAAGCTTCTTCTTGATGTCGTCAGCTTCGCCCTTGGAGATGGCTTCCTTGAGGCCGAGACCGGTGATGGCGCGGACTTCCTTGATGACGTTGATCTTGTTGGCACCGACATCGGCCAGGATCACGTCGAATTCAGTCTTTTCTTCAGCGGCTTCAGCAGGAGCAGCAGCACCGCCAGCGGCAGCGACAGCTACCGGTGCAGCGGCGGAGACGCCCCACTTTTCTTCAAGCATCTTGGACAGCTCGGAAGCTTCCAGGACAGTCAGGTTTGAAAGGTCTTCCACGATTTTGGCGAGATCAGCCATTTTCTTACTTCCTTGTATTCGGTTCGAACCGGTGTTGATCTAATTCACAGCGAAGTTCCGCCTTATGCGGCTTCGTCCTTCCGGGCGTAGGCGCCAATGACGCGCGCCACCGCACCGCCAGGTGCGTTGACGATCTGGGCGATGCGTGTTGCCGGCGTCTGAATCATGCCGACCAGCTTTGCACGCAACTCGTCCAGCGAAGGCATCGTGGCAAGAGCCTTGATCCCATCGGCGTCGAGTGTTGTCGCCCCCATCGCGCCACCAAGGATGACCAGCTTGTCGCTGACCTTGGTAAACTCGACGGCGATCTTCGGAGCGGTCACCGGATCATCGCTATACGCGATGAGCGTCTGACCCGTGAAGAGATCTGCGACCCCTTCTGACTCCGTGCCCTGAAGAGCGATCTTGGCAAGGCGGTTCTTCGCGACCTTGACGGTGCCTCCGGCTGTGCGCATGCGCGACCGAAGGTCGTTCATTTGCGCAACCGTAAGACCGGCGTAGTGGGCCACGACAACCGAACCGGCGTTGGTGAAAACACCGTTCAGTTCCGCGACGAATTCGCGTTTTTCCGCTCTATCCACTGCGTTTCTCCAGTTGGCAGATGATGCATGCACCACCTGCCGGGTTTGCCTTTGCCGCCAGGGATTCTCAACGAACCCACAAGCGACGCTTGAGGATCCTGTCCCCTTACGCCGGAACCGAATGACGGTGCGGCACAAGGCAAGCGAGGTTCGAACCGT
This sequence comes from Hoeflea sp., assembly GCF_039975035.1. Lineage (GTDB taxonomy): Bacteria > Pseudomonadota > Alphaproteobacteria > Rhizobiales > Rhizobiaceae > Hoeflea. The sequence continues at coordinate 2,637 of NZ_JBDWHW010000047.1, forward strand.
TGGAGCAGTCGCTCCTGAAAACGGATCTTACCCGTCTCATGCAGGTCACATAATTAAGGCAGGCTCCGAAAAGCTCACCACCTGCAATCTCGGACAGGGAGCCAGGAACTTTCGTCCCTGACCTTTCCGGCCCAAAGGCCGGAAACTTATGAAAACCGGATACTTGCCCCGGTTTTCAAAACTCTTGAATCAGGCGGCGCTAAGCGACGACGGATCGATCTTGACGCCTGGGCCCATGGTCGAGGAAATCGCCACGCGCTTGACGTAGTTGCCCTTGGCGCCTGTCGGCTTGGCCTTGATGACCGCATCGGCGAACGCCCGGATATTTTCCAGGACCTGTTCAGCGCCGAACGAGGCCTTGCCGATACCGGCATGGACGATGCCAGCCTTTTCAACGCGGAATTCGACAGCACCGCCTTTGGAAGCATTGACAGCGCCAGTCACATCGGTCGTCACGGTGCCAACCTTGGGGTTGGGCATCATGCCACGCGGGCCGAGCACCTTGCCGAGACGACCGACGAGCGGCATCATGTCCGGAGTAGCGATGCACCGGTCAAATTCGATAGTGCCGCCCTGAACGATTTCCACCAGATCTTCGGCGCCGACAATGTCAGCACCCGCCGCACGGGCCTCGTCAGCCTTGTCGCCACGGGCAAAAACGGCGACGCGGACAGTCCGTCCTGTTCCGTTGGGCAGGTTGACAACGCCGCGAACCATCTGGTCGGCGTGGCGCGGGTCAACACCGAGGTTCATCGAGACTTCAATGGTCTCGTCGAACTTGGCGATGGCACGCTCCTTGATCAAGGACACAGCTTCGTCCAGCAGATAAAGCTTGTTGCGATCAACGCCCTCGTTGATCTTCTGTATGCGCTTTGCAATCTTTGCCATGGTCTTATCCCGTCACTTCCAGGCCCATGGAGCGGGCGGAGCCCTCGACCATAGCCATCGCGCCTTCGATATCGGCGGCGTTGAGATCCTTCATCTTTGCTTCGGCGATTGCCCGCACCTGGTCACGCGTGACCGAACCGGCAACTTCCTTGCCCGGCGCCTTGGAACCGGACTTCAGCTTTGCTTCCTTCTTCAGGAAGTAGGTCACAGGAGGCTGCTTCCGTGCGAAAGTGAAGGATTTGTCCTGGTAGTAGGTGATGACGACCGGGATCGGCATACCCTTTTCCATTTCCTGCGTGGCGGCATTGAACGCCTTGCAGAACTCCATGATATTGATGCCGCGCTGACCAAGTGCCGGACCGATCGGGGGCGACGGAGTCGCCGAACCGGCCGGAACCTGCAGCTTGAGTTGGCCTGCAACTTTCTTAGCCATTGTCTCTCTGCCTCTCTCTACGACAGCGCTTCTGCGCCATCTGGTGCCGGACGAGCCGGCGGCTGCGGTTGCGTGGTGCGGCTTGACGGACCGGCTACAGCCCACTCACCTTCCACGCGGTTACATCGCCAACCCTGCCGGCAATGCAAAAAATCCGCCCCCCGCCTTCATCACGAAAGCGCGGGCCGGGGTAAATCCCTGTCAGACCTTTTCGACCTGACCGTATTCGAGCTCGACCGGGGTGGCCCGACCAAAGATCGACACCTCGACCTTGAGGCGCGACCGCTCTTCGTCGACTTCCTGCACCGTTCCGTTGAACGAAGCGAACGGACCGTCGGACACCCTCACCTGCTCGCCGATTTCGAAAGCAATCGACGGCTTCGGACGCTCTACGCCTTCCTGAACCTGGGTCAGGATGCGCTCGGCTTCGGAGTCCGGAATCGGAACCGGCTTGGAATCACTGCCCAGAAAGCCGGTGACCTTCGGCGTGTTCTTGATCAGATGAAACGCCTCGTCGGTCAGATCGGCGCGAACCATCACATAACCGGGAAAGAACTTGCGCTCGGCATCCACCTTGCGGCCGCGGCGCACTTCGACAACCTTCTCGACCGGAACCAGGATTTTTTCAAAGAGATGGCTCAAACCCTTCTGGCGCGCCTGCTCCTCGATGGAATCGGCAACCTTCTTTTCGAAATTCGAATAGGCGTGGACGATGTACCAGCGTGCAGTCATGTGTTCCCCCGCCTCAAGCGCCGACATTCAGGATGAACGAAATCGCCCATCCCAATACCTGATCGGCCGCAAAAAAGAAAAGGGAGGCGAGCAGCACCATGACGAGAACCATGACTGTCGAAATCGAGGTCTCGCGGCGTGACGGCCACTTCACTTTCGCAGTTTCAGCCCGAACCTGCTGGAGAAATGTAAACGGATTTGTTCTTGATGCCATTGTCTGTCCACGCTTATACGGCGCGTAAAGCCAGTCTCCCAGCCCCACACACCGCGTGTCTGTTAACGTCTACATAAAGCCCGAATCGCCAAACCACAAGAGGCAACGAGCTTTTTTATGCGCAAATCGGTCATCTGGCCCGAAGCTTGCCCTCGGCCCATTTGGTCCGTATCAGCCACAATTCCGCCAGCACCGGACATTCCGGCTGGCAGGGGCAGCAGGACTCGAACCTGCGACCTACGGTTTTGGAGACCGTCGCTCTACCAACTGAGCTATACCCCTAGGCTGATGGCGGACCTGATAGCGTCAAATGCAAGGGGAATGCAACAAAGAAGTGACGGCAAATTCAAGCTGTAGGGTGTTTTTCTCCCTGAGCGCTGATTCTGCCGCCCCGACACGCCGGTTCGGCGGGCTTGAAACACCCGCATGAGCCATGCCGCCTGCCCTTCCCCGAGCAGGGTTTGCACGATCGGGGCGTCAATCCGCAACTTGCTTAAGCGCGTTGATATCGGCGCCGGTGATGGCGTCGACATGACGTCCGATCCTGTCGATATCCCAGTCCCACCAGGCGAGGTCAAGCAACTGCTGCACAACATCGTCCGGAAACCGGCGCCGCAGCACACGCCCGGGATTGCCGCCGAAGATCGCATAGTCGGGAACATCGCTCGTCACCACCGCACGTGCGGCGATGATGGCGCCATTGCCGATGCGGACGCCTGGCATCACCACCGATTCGAAGCCGAGCCAGACATCATTGCCGATTTCGGTGTCGCGCCGGTTGTCGATTGTGGCAGCGTAGCCGCCGATCAGCTCCGGATTGAACACGGCAAAGGGATAGGTGGAAAACCCGTCCATCGCATGATTGGCGGAACTGGTAATGATGCGAACGCCATGGGCGATCTGGCAGAACTTGCCAATGACGAGATGTTCGGGCGCCCCCGGATACAGATAGGGCGCCAGTGCGGCTGCGTAATCGGTGCGGGCGTCAAACCCGGAATAATAGCTGTAGGCGCCAACGCTGATGTTGGGATGATCGATCACCTGACTGAGGTGAACGGTTCCCGCGTGGGGGCTGCCGTCGGGCAGGATGATGGGGTGACGCAAGCCTGCATCGAGAAATGGACGGGCCATGGCTCTGCTCTTTCTATCTGAAACAAGAAAATCCGGATTTTCAGAACAGGATCTTGTTCACCGTCGCCTCCATGGGGGTTTCAGCCTGCACCATTGTTATGCAGACAGGCACTGATCTAGCCGCAGCCGGGGTGGATTTCAACCGGACACACCGACTGGCTGCCCCTGAGGGCAGCGTCAATGCCGCAAGCGGGCGTGGGCAGCCCGAACCCAGCCACACCAAAAACGCGGACCCGAAGGCCCGCGTTTTCAGTGTTCACAATGCGCGCGGCAATGTTGGCCACCGACTGTCAGAGTATCGATTACTCGATGATCGTGGCGACGATGCCGGCGCCGCCAAAACAAAACGCGTCGAAGCGCGTTTTGCATTGCTCATTTGTGCCGTCGGCAGGCTTGCGCCATCACCGATGCGATCATCGATTACTCGATGATCGTGGCGACGATGCCGGCGCCGCCAAAACAAAACGCGCTGAAGCGCGTTTTGCATTGCCTAATTGTGCCGTCGGCAGGCTTGCGCCATCGCCGATGCGATCATCGATTACTCGATGATCGTGGCGACGATGCCGGCGCCGACGGTGCGACCGCCTTCGCGGATGGCGAAGCGCAGCTTCTCTTCCATCGCGATCGGCACGATCAGCTGAACTTCAGCCGAGATGTTGTCGCCCGGCATCACCATTTCGGTGCCTTCCGGCAGTGTCACGATGCCCGTCACGTCGGTCGTGCGGAAATAGAACTGCGGACGGTAGTTGGTGAAGAACGGCGTATGACGGCCACCCTCTTC
>NZ_JBDWHW010000048.1:0-20295 GCF_039975035.1 Hoeflea sp.
TACTTCGTCGTCCAAACCAAATGGTACTTGCAGTCCCAAACAGTATGGCTCCCACGTTTGTTGAATTGCATCCAAGGATGCTACTGCATCCCGTCGCCTAAAGGCGAGGGGTTTACGGATCCCCTAACGGGGACTCTAAACAAAGCAGGAGTCGAAGTGACTGAACATCAACGTCGCGGCGGCCGGAAGGGCGGTGTATCGCGCAAGGTTTCCCCTCCCCACACTGCATATACCCACTTGCAGAACGCCTTCAATCCACAGCCCGGTTTCTCCGAAGATGAAATCGCCGCGATCCATGACACCGCCCTGCGCATCCTTGAAAATCTTGGGATACGGGTACTGCTGGACGAAGCCAGAACCATCCTGAAATCAGGTGGTGCGCTGGTCGATGACGAGACCATGATGGTCTGCATTGGCCGCGACATGGTGGAGGCCGCTTTGGCTGCCGCCCCCAAATCCTTCCGCCTGCGCGCGGCCAACTCGATGCGCGAGCAGACTTTTGCTCCCGGTTCCATGCTGTTTGAGGCGGGATCGGGGTGTCCCAACGTCTTTGACCGTACCCGTGGCCGCAGGCCCGGCAGCCTGGTTGAGTATCGCGAAACGCTGAAACTTCAGCAATCCTTCGATGTGATTCACGTGCATGGCCCTTCGGCGGAACCGCAAGACGTGCCGGTCAACCTGCGCCACTACGCCATGATGGAAGGCCAGCTCACCCTCGGAGACAAGCCGCTGTTCGTCTATGCGCGGGGCCGCGCCCAGACCCTGGAATCGTTCGAGATGATCCGCCTGGCGCACCAGATTGACGAAGCCGAGTTTGAAAACGGCGTCTGGGCTATCACCATCATCAACTCCAACTCGCCGCGTCAGCTGGATATCCCGATGGCACGCGCCATCATCGACTTTGCCCGCGCCGGTCAGATGTCTGTGATCACGCCTTTCTGCCTTGCCGGAGCGATGGCGCCGGTTACCATATCGGGAGCGCTGGCACTCCAGCACGCCGAGGCGCTGGCAGGCATTACACTTGCACAATTGGCCCGTCCGGGCGCGCCGGTGTCCTATGGCGGCTTTGCTTCGAACGTCGATATGAAGTCCGGCTCGCCGGCCTTTGGCACTCCGGAACATATTCGCGCCAGCCTCGGTTCCGGCCAGCTTGCACGTTTGATCGGCCTGCCGTGGCGCTCGGCAGCCGGCGCATCTTCAAATCTTGCCGATGGTCAGGGCGTGCAGGAAACCACGATGGCACTTTGGGGCGCGGTGCTTGCCCAGGCCACCTTGACGCTGCACGCGGCGGGATGGCTCGAAGGCGGGCTGACGTTCGGATATGAGAAATTCATTCTGGATGTCGAGGCCCTTCAATCCTTCGCCCATCTCGCCCGACCATCTCCGGCGAGTGCCGATGACATCGGATATGACAGCATCGCCGAGGTGACGCCCGGTGGCCATTTCTTCGCAACTCAACACACGATGAGCCGCTACAAGGACGCCTTCTACCAACCGCTCGTTGCCGATTTGAGAAATCATGGTGCGTGGACCGACGCGGGAGCTCTCAGCGCAGACCAGCGCGCCACCGCCATCTGGCAAGAAAAACTCGCCAGCTACACTCCGCCGCCCACCGCCGAAGGCGCGCAAGCACGATTGGCCCAATTCATCGCGGACAAGACAGCAGACGGCGGGGCTCTGCCCGAAGATTAGGGCCCCGAAAGTGCTGTGCGATGTAGGAATGGCTGTTCCGGGAAAGCCGTACAACGGCGAAACTTGATGCCGACAGATCAGCATTGGGCCGGCAGTCAAGCCGGCCCTTTGTACGTCGAGACTTCGGCAACATCAGAGGCCGTCAGCGCATCGTCCGGGGAATGCGGAAATCAACACAACGCGACCTGCCGAATGCGCTGTCGGTGAGTCGCTGGCTCAATCCGGTTTCGGATAGGTATAAAAGCCCGCACCTGTGGAAACACCGAGCTTGCCCTTGTCGATGTAGTTTTCTTTCATCCAGGCAGCGATTTTCTGCGCGTGCGCGTCGCCATTGGAGAGAATGTTGTAGGGTGTGTTGAGGCCAATGATATCGTAGATCTGGAACGGCCCCATCGGCGCCCCGGTCGCGATCCGCCAGACCTTGTCGACGTCCTCGGGTTCGGCATAACCGCCGGCAGCAAGATCGGCTGCTGCGTTCAGGAATGGAACCAGAAGAGAGTTGAGGACATAGCCCGCCTTTTCCTTGCGGATCGGGATCGGCACCATGCCGATGTCGCTTGCGAAGCCGACCACGGCATCGAAAATGGCCGGATCGGTGTCGGCTGTGCCCATCACTTCGGCGGTGTTGAATTTCCAGATGCTGTTGGCGAAATGCAGGGCCACGAAGCGGCCGGGACGACCGGTAAAATCCTTGATCTCGCTGGGCAACAGCGTCGACGAATTGGTCGCGAAGATGGTCTTGGCTGGCGCGATTTGCCCCAGTTTTTCATAGATTTCACGCTTGATCTTCAGAACTTCGGGAGCAGCTTCGATCACCAGGTCGGCATCAGCAACCGCCTCGGCAAGGTCGGAATAAAGCGCAATGCGACCAACCGTTTGGGCAGCCTTGCCTCCCGTCGCGCCTGGAACTTCCTTCTCGTAGATGGCGGCAAGTTCCGCGAACCGTTTGCGCGCCTGATCGAGAATATCCGGGCTGATGTCGTAGACCGATACGTCGAATCCGCTATAGGCGGTCTGGAATGCAATCTGGCTTCCCAGCACGCCCGTGCCCAGAACCGTAACTTTCTTGATTCCTGTCATAACCATTGTTTCCTTTCATTCATGTCGTTTTCACTGCCGTCGCGACCTGCCCCAAATCAGCAATTTGGCCAGAGGTGATCCCCATGGCTCAGCCACACAGATCGAACGGCGGGCATTCGAGCTGACACAGCCTGATGAAACCCGAGCTTACCCGTCACGAAGAGCTTCGGCGCCATCTGATGATGTCAAAGTGCCTTGCGGATACGGCCGAAAGCGTCCTTGAGTTCCGCCCCGAGGATCTCGAAGGCATCGCCGAGATCTTCCTTGCTCTTTTTCAGGTTGGCCTGGCTTTCAAAGTGATGCCAGCGCTCCTGGAGCTCAGTCCATTCGTCTTGAGCCTCTTTTGAACCGAGATGCACCTTGAGCTTGATCTCGTCATAATTTTGCTTGAGATCCTCGGTCATCTTCTTGATATCGGACATGGAATTTTTCCTTGTTTCTGGGAGATTGGTTGGGGTTTCTGGGAGATTGGTTGGGGTTTTTGGGAGATTGGTTTGGCGTCGGAACGGGATTGTTTGCTTGCCAGTTATGGTGAAGCTTTCATCCGTGCTGGCAGTGGAGAGCCGACAAGCCGCAAGCCAGGGGATTTCATGGTCACGACCCCGCCTTACGACGGCGCAGACTGCGGATGATCGAGGAGATGATCGGCACCAGGAACCTGGCACTGTCCCAGCCATTGAGCCCGTTGATGCCGGCCATGCTGCCCAGTGCAGCGGTTGCCGGATTGGATTTCAACTCGCTTTCCAGCGTTGCGGACGTCAGGTCGCGCAGTTCTCTGGCCGCAGCCAGATCCGGACCGGGTCTGGAAAAGGCCGCAATGACAACGAGGATGATTGCCAGCAGGATATTGGCGATGGCCAGAATGAATGGCGCCTTGATCGGACCCCAGCTGGCGAGCATCAACTGGTAAGCAGCGATGTTGAGGAAAACCAGCGCCATCAGAACGATCAGGGCTGCGAAAAACAGGAGCGAGAGCTTTCGCAGCTGCACCTTCAGGCGGATTTCGCCGACCAGCAATTCGGAACGAAGATAGAGACGGAGTATGCGGGCGATTGAATGAACTGACATGTTTGACATCACTTTGCTGTTAGGCGACCGATGACGATGCCGAGCGCCAGGGCGGCGGATACCGATGCTACGGGATGTTCGGTGAAGCTCTCTTCCGCCTCGTCGAGCATGCTCTGAACCAGATCACCCAGCTCTCCGAGCAGCTTTGCGACATCGCCGGTTTGCTCATCGGGTTCCGGATCGGGCGGATCGGGAGTTATGCCGGGTGGAGCGGAACTGCGACGCAGTTGTTCGACTTCTGCCCGAAGACCGGCGATTTCTTCTCTCAGAGTGGGCTGCTTCATGCTTTGTCCCCAAATCTCAATTCAGTTCCGGATTATAAACAAATGCATCGTCTGGAGATTGATCTATCGCATTTCGCTGTCTTGAATTTGGAGTGAGCTACACAAGGGAGAAGCACCTGTAATCCGCAAGCCATGACTGGCGATCCGGACTGCCTTGAGGCGCAACAGGCTGATAGTGTGGACAATCGTGACGCCTCGGCTACACATTGGCTCAATCAGGATGAAATTTTCTCCGATGTAACAGCTCCATGTTGTGAAAGATCCGTGATGGAACCGCATAAAACTTCAGTTCAGCGCGCCAGCTTCTATCTGCTGCTGGCGCTGGTGACGGTCGCTTTCAGCCTGCTGTTGCTTCCGTTTTACACGGCGATTTTGTGGGCAGTCATCCTGGCCATCGTGTTTCATCCGGTTCAGCTGTTTCTTGTTCGTCGCCTGAACGGCCGACAGGGGGTGGCGGCTCTCATGAGCGTTGTCATGTGCATTTGTCTGGTGATTGTTCCGGTGCTGATCATCCTTGCCTCCATCGCGCAGGAGGGTACCAGCCTCTACCAGCAGGTCAGCAGCGAGGAGTTCGATCTGCGTGGTCGCGTAGCGCAGATCACGAGTGCTGTGCCAAGCTTCATCGAACAGTGGACACCGATCAAACTGGGCAATTTTCCCGACCTGCGGGACAAGTTTTCCGGAGCGCTGGTGCAAGCCAGCCAGTCGATGGCGGGCCGCGTGGTCAATGTCGGCGAAACCACTCTGAGCTTTTTCATCGGTTCGGGTGTGATGCTGTATCTGCTCTTCTTCCTGTTTCGCGACGGAGAGAAACTGGTGGCAACGATCCGGAAAGCGCTGCCGCTCAGCGATGACTATTCGAGCCAGTTTCTGGAGAAATTCACATCCGTCATCAACGCCACGGTGAGGGGCAACATCATCATCGCGATTATCCAGGGGACAATCGGTGGCGTGACATTCTGGGCGTTGGGAATCGAGGCAGCATTGCTGTGGGGGGTGGTCATGACCTTCTTTTCCATGTTGCCTGCGATTGGCGCCGCATTTGTCTGGGGCCCGGCCGCCCTGGTTCTGATATTCAGCGGTGCATGGCTGAAAGGCGTGATCCTGGTGCTTGTCGGGTTGCTGATCATCGGTCTGATCGACAATTTGCTGCGGCCTCCACTCGTCGGCAAGGATGCAAAACTGCCAGATTATGTCGTGTTGGTATCGACGGTCGGCGGAATGGCCCTGTTCGGAATCAACGGTTTCATTGTCGGCCCGCTGATTGCGGCGATGTTCATTTCGGTTTGGTCGCTTTTCGCCAGCGAACCTGATCAGTAAACCAAATCAAATCACTCATGCCGGCATCTTCCCCGCTTGCGAACCAGTTCGCAGCCCGCCCGGCAATGTATTTAGCGGATCCTGAAGTTATAAATGGCAAATGAAGCGATAAACTCCAATGGCAGGATCGAGCGGAAACGCCGGCAAACCACATCCAACACCGGTTCTGCGCTTCAGTTGAATATTGCTTTCTTATAGCAATCATAGGCTTCTCACCCGGTCAGGTGATAGAATGACCTGCACAGCCCCAGTAAAGTGTCACAATGCGCACAATTCGGATGAAAAATCCGGATGGGGGAACATTGATGACATCACCTTGCTTGAAAACATTACTGAGCGCGACGGCGCTGGGTACCGCCTGCCTGATTGTTGTGTCCGCAAGTGCACAAGATTATCTGAATACCGGTTCCAGGGTGAAAGGCACAGGCGTTTCCGATAACGGGTCGGTGGTGATCGGCAATACGGATCCGCTGGACGGCGGATCCACCAGTCACGCGATGGTCTGGACCGAAGCCACCGGGTTCACCCCGCTCGGCGGCGTCCCGCGCGGCATTTTGTTCAAACTCGACACGCAAGACCTTTCAGGCGACGGTTCAGTTGCCACTGGCAGCGCGAGCCATACCACCCTTGGCTCCAGCATCATCGGCAACCGGGCCTATCGCTGGACCGCTACCGGCGGATTTCAGGACCTTGGTTCTCTGGGTTCCAACACTTCGAGCAGCCTTGGCATTTCGGCCGATGGAAATGTCATTGTCGGTGCTTCTTACGATGACGGCGGGCGATTGCGCGCCATGCGCTGGACGGGCGCTGACGGCATGCAGAGCCTGGGGCAACTTGATGGAGATGAAGTCTCGGCGTCTACGTACGCGACATCGGGTGACGGTGCTCTCGCTGTCGGCATTTCCTCGGGCTTCAACGCTCCGACGATTTCGCGCGCCTTTTCCTGGACCGACGGGACAGGCATGGTGGCGCTGCCGACCCTTGCCGGCGGTAGCTCCAATGCTCTCGATGTCTCCTACAACGGCAGGGTAATCGGCGGCAGCTCCCAGATGGACAATCGCCAGGTGGCAGTGCGCTGGGTTGATGGCGTTGTCTCGACACTCGGCCAGACAGATCGCGGGTCAATCGCTTACGGAGTATCCGGAAACGGGCACGTTCTGGTCGGTGACATTGCCGACCCCGGCAGACCCTCCGGCTTCCGCTGGGACGAGGCCAGCGGCCTTGTCAGCGTCGAGCAATGGTTGCGCACGAGCGGCGTGACAATTCTTGACGGCAGCACCTACACCGCGCGTGCGACCAATTGCGACGGCAGCGTGGTGGTTGGTGGAACTTTCCCGGCGGGTTTCGGTCCGTTCCTCCGGTCTGACCTCTACATAGCCCGTGGCAACGGCACGGGACCTTCAACCTGCAGCTACGGCACCGATGTGCCCGATGGGGAGGGTACGGTCGATGACGACACCGTTGACAATGGCCCTGATGATGGCGGCACCGTCGATGGAGGCACCGAAGGTGGCGGTGTCGGCATGGGCCTTATCACCTTGACCGATCTGAACGGGACACTGGGCAATGCGGCAGCCACGAACGCGACGACGATAAACAGCCTTGGTCTCTTGTTGAACGGAGCTGGAAGCCGTCCGCTGGACCGGCGTGCGCCGGCAGAGCGCAATATCGCCTGGATCAACGGAGATCTGGGGCGTGACGATCACGGGGCGCCCGACGGGGCGGTTGCTCTCGGGGAAATCGGCGTTGGGCGCAATTTTGGCTCGATCCAGATCAACGGCGCCATCGGCGTTGCAGGCAACACCCAGAATTCCGCATTTGGAGGCACAACCAAGGTTTTGAGCACCTATGCCAAGCTTGAAAGCATCGGGCAGCTACATGCCACCGACAGCGGCGGCATCTGGGGCGTGCTCACTGGCACCGCAGTGCTCGGCAGCGCCGATATTACGCGCAACTACATCGCCAATGGCGGTCTGGTTTCGGGTTCCACAGGCAAGACAGACCTTTCGGGATTCGGCATCCGCGGCCGGTTGCAATGGGAGAATATGCTGCCGTATGTCTCGCCCTATGTGGAAGGGTCCTACGCACGTGGCTGCATGGACGGCTACACTGAAACCGGTGGGGCTTTTTCGGCGCGTTTCAACAAATTGTGTGACAGCACAACCCAAGCCCGTATCGGGTTTGATGCGCGTGTGCCGGTCAGCGAGACCGTCAGCCTGATTGGCACCCTGGAGGCTGTGCACCGTTTCGAAACGGCGGGCAGCAACATCACCGGCCAGGTCATTGGCCTCGGTGCGTTCAACCTGGCGACAGCCGCTTACCAACAGGACTGGGCGCGTGCCGGTCTCGGTGTCGAAGCAAAGTTTGGCGATGCGACCTTCTCGATTGTGGGCAATGTCACAAGTTCCAGCGAAACGTCAAACGCCTGGGTCGGTGCGAGCGTGCGCACCACATTCTAGAGCGCTTGAGAACGCGCGGCGCCGGTAGACGGATCAAGTGTCGGAGCTGTCAGAGGTCTGAAAACGGATCCGCAGCTCGGTCTTGAGCACCTTGCCGTAGTTGTTCTTGGGCAGCTCGGTTTGAAAGATGTATGCCTTGGGGCGTTTGAAACTTGCTATCTGGGTGCGGCAATGGGCGTCAAGCCCCGATGCCGCAGGGGCTTCGGGTCCGGCAGGAACCACGACGGCCACGACCTCCTCCCCCCATTCGGCGCTTGGCCGGCCAATGACTGAAACTTCGGCGACAGCAGGGTGGGTGAGCAGCGCTTCCTCGACCTCGCGCGGATAGATGTTGGTACCGCCGGAAATGATCACATCCTTGGAACGGTCGCGCAACGTCAAATAGCCATCTTCGTCAAGAGAGCCCATGTCGCCAGTCCAGAGCCAGCCATCCCTGATGCTCTGGGCGGTGGCATCGGGATTGTTCCAGTAACCTTTCATCACCGGAGACCCGGATGCGATGATCTCGCCGATTTCTCCGGTGGGCTGATCCTTGCCATCGGGAGCGACGATGCGGATGCGAACACAGGATTGCGCCGTGCCAACCGAGGCAAGACGCTCACGCCAGCGCGGGTGCTGGCGGCCCATGATATCGCCGCGCGGAAGTGCCGTCAGCGTCATCGGGCATTCACCCTGACCGTAGATCTGGACAAAGCGGGCGCCAAACTGGGCCGTCGCCGCCTCGATGTCGGCAAGATACATCGGACCGCCGCCATAAACGATGGTGCGCAGGCCCTCTCCCGCATAGCCGGATTGCCGTGCTGCCCCCAGAAGCCGGCTGATCATGGTCGGGGCGGCAAACATCGTCACGTTCCCGAGCCTTGGCGCGAGTGCGCACAACTCCCCGGCATCGAACCCGCCCGAGGCGGGGATGACATGGCGGCTGCCGCGCAGCACATGCATGAAATTGTAAAGCCCCGCACCATGCGACAGAGGCGCCGCGTAGACCGCCGCATCCTCAGGCAGCACGTCATCGACATCGACAAAATAGGCATAGGTCATGGCGTGCAGGTTGGCGTTGGTCAGCATCACGCCTTTCGGCTTGCCGGTGGTGCCCGAGGTATAGAACAGCCAGGCCAGATCGTCGGCGTGACGGCCGACCGGCTCGCTTAGCGCTTCGTCCCCCGGTTCGAACGCGGGCTCGGTTTCAAGGTCGTGCAGCGCGCAGTCGGAAGGCAGCAGGCCGGGAAGCTCGCCTGCCCCGGAAACGAACACTGCCCGGCTTTGGGAATCCTCGATGATATAGGCGGCCTCGCGGACATGAAGCTTGGCATTGATCGGGACCGCGACCGCGCCACAGAACCAGATACCGTAAAGCAGCTCGAGATAGGCCGGGCTGTTTTTCATGAAGATGGCGACGCGGTCGCCGGGCTGCACCTGGTGGCGCTTGCGCAGCAATGCGCCGATTTGTGCCGCGTGCAAAGCGAACTCTGCGTAGGTCGCAACCAGATTCTCACCGGACAGAAGTGCCGGCGTATCGGGTTGTCTCCTGGCCGTGCGCACGAGCCATTCTGCCAGGTTCATCTTGCATCTCCACAGTGCCGCCGGTTCGCCATTTCAGCTATTGCCGCCGGAAAGCCGCTGGCGGGCGGCAGCAACCCCGGCTTGCGCCGATTGCATCAGAAAAGACTGGTCGGAGCCAAGTACAAAAAGCGAAGCCCCGCAGGCGGTCCACCGTGTTATTGCCGCCGGATCCGAAATGAACATGCCGCCCGCGATGCCAGCCGAGCGCGCAGCCGAAATCACCTGCACTCCCAATGCCTCTATGGCAGGGTCGGAGGGGTTGGTGAGACCTTCGGAAACCGCAAGATCAACCGGGCCGACCAGCAGACCGTCGACACCGGTGACCGCCGCAATTTCCGCTGCCAGGGCAACCGCGGAGCGGTCTTCAATCTGACAAATCAGCACGGTTTCCCCTGGCTGGCTTTGCAGATGGTTTTCGATGCCGCGCGTGCCATAGCCCGCTGCGGCCGTCGAGGGCGAGAAGCCCCGCTCCGAGCCATAGCTGACCCGGCGGACCAGATATTCCGCCATAGCGGCGCTGGCCACCTGGGGTGCCAGGATCCCGGCTGCCCCGCAATCAAGCGCTGCGGAGATCCAGGTCCCATCCGCCTCGGGAACGCGAACAAGGGCTGCCACACCCGCAGCACGCGCCGCCAACACGGCGATTGCCAGGGCTTGGCGATCGAATGGAGCGTGCTCGGCATCGATGACCACGAAGTCAAACCCGCACAGGCCCAGCATTTCGATCACGGACGGGTCGCGAAGCTTGACAAACGTGCCGATCAGCGGCGTGCGGGCACGCAGCTTGGTTGCGAAGGCTGTGCGAGCGGGCATCGGATCAGACCTCCCCGAAACCGCCGCCGCCAGGCGTAATCATGAACACCTCGTCATCCGGGTTCATTTCGCGCTTGCGGGTATCGACAACATCTTCGCCATTGATCTGGAATTTGCCCGCAGCACCGTCGCCGCCGCCGAAGACGCCTTCGGGGCCATGGGAGAGCCGGCTTGGGATGGTGTTGAGCAGCCAGCGCGAATTGGTGCGCATCCGGTAGCCGATACGTTGTCCGTCGCCACCGGGTTGACGGCCGGTGCCGCCGGTGCCGCGTTCAAGCTCCTTGCAGGTAAAGGCAATCGGATAGGAGGCTTCGAGCACCTCGACCGGAACCGCTGACACGCCGGTGGGATAGCAAATCGCCGAGAGGCCCGGCTTATGCGCGCGTGCGCCCATGCCTCCCGAATAGTTGAACATGGAACTGGTGAACGGCTTGCCGGTGGCATCCTTGCCCTGGATCTGGATTGTCCAGACCGCGCCCGACCCTTCGGCAACGACGGCATCGGGCAGGATCTGTGCCAGCGCCTTGAGGATCGGGAACGGCACATACATGCCGACCACATGCCGGGCGTTGACCGGCGACGGATAGCGTGCATTAACCACGCATTCATCCGGCAGCTTGAGTTTGATCGGCGCCAATGAGCCGGCATTGTTGGGCAAGTCGGGGTTGAGCGTCGAGCGGATGGCAAATGTCGCATAAGCGTGGGTGTAGGCCGGCACCACATTGATGCCCATGGCGCTTGGGCCGGACGATCCCTCGAAATCGATGGTGATTTCGCCAGCTTCCGGATCCACGGTCACGGCGGTCTTGAGGTCGATCACCTCGCCGCCCGGCACGTCGAATTTCGAGGCCCCGTGCCAGGTTCCCGCCGGAAGCTTGGCGATGGCGTCGCGTGTCGCTTTTTCCGAGCGCGCGATGATTTCTTCCGACAGCGTCGAAATGTCATCGAGCCCGTAGCGGTCGCACAGCGCATTGAGGCGTTCCGATGCGATCATGCCGCTGGACACCTGCGCGCCCAGATCTCCCATCAGTGCGTCGGGGGTGCGCACGTTGCGCTTGATGATGGAAAACAGCGATTCGTTGGGTTTGCCTTCCTCATACAGCTTCATTACCGGAATCCAGAGACCTTCCTCGTGGATGTCGCGGGCACCGGAGCCGATGCCGTAGCCGCCGATATCCGAATGGTGGATGGTCGAACCGGCATAGGCGATGATCCGGCCATTGCGGAAAATCGGCGAGATGATGGTGATGTCGAAGAAATGGCCGGCCGACATCCAGGGATCATTGGTGATCAGCACATCGCCGGGACGGAGTTTGTCCATGTCGGTGTGTTCGAGCAGGTTGCGCGCGGCGGCGGCCAGGGAGTTGATATGGCCCGGCGTGCCGGTGACCGCCTGGGCCACCATGCGGGCTTTTTCATCAAACAGGCCGTTGGCGAGATCGCCCGCCTCGCGCACGATCGGGCTGAAGGCGATGCGCTGCAAGGCTCTCGCCTGCTCGCTGACGATACCGATGAGATTGCTCCACAGGATCTGAAGTTCGACGCCGTCCATCACATTGCTCCCTTTGTCTTATCGGCAACAATGCTGCCACTGGCATGCAGGGTCGCGACCCAGTTTTCGAGTATGAAGATTGTTGTTTCGCGTTCTTCGATGATGACGGGACCGGCTATTGCATCGTCCGCCGTGATCATCGAGCGTTGGTGAACCGGGACAGACCGGGGCTTGCCGCCGATGAACACATTGCGGCTTTCCGCCTTGCGCTCAATCCCGGCGTTGGCCTGGCGGGCTCCCGGTCTGTCAGCAGGGGACCCGCCGGCCGTGACCAGCCAGTTGACGATCTCGATGCTCATTCCGCTGAGTTTGAGCCCGTATTGACGGTTGTATTCAGTCTCGAACAGATCCTCGATGCGTTTGCTGTCACGCGATGAAATCACATCAGCGGGCAAATTGATCCGGACTTCCGACTGCTGGCCGGAATAGCGCATCTCCACCGCATAGGCGAAACGGGCTTCACCGTCGGGAATACCGGCTTCGCGCAGCGCGTCTCCGCCTTCATTGGTCATGCTGGCCAGAACCGCGTCGACCGCGGCCCAGTCCAGGTTGGCCAGAGGCGACACCAGGCTGCGGACCAGATCGATCTGCGCCGGGGTCACCAGCGTTCCGAAGGCCGACAGCACGCTTGCCAGCGGCGGATAGATGACCTTGGTGCTTTCGGTCAGTTCGGCAACCATGCAGGCATGCACCGGACCGGCGCCGCCAAAAGCCAGCAGCGGCAGACCGCGATAGTCAATCCCGCGCTCGGTGGCATGGGTACGGGTTGCCGCCGCCATCTGTTCGCAGACAACTTCGAACACGCCCCAGGCAGCCTGGGAGCGTGGCAAGCCAAGCTTGGCGCCGAGATCATCCAGCGCCTTCTCGGCCGCTGCGGTATCAAGCTGCATGTCGCCGCCGAGGAAGCGCTGTGGATCGAGAATGCCGAGCACGACATCGGCGTCGGTGACGCAAGGGTCTGCCCCGCCGCGGCCATAACAGGCAGGCCCTGGCATGGAACCAGCACTTTCAGGACCGATCTTGAGGAGACCGAGATCATCAACCGAGGCGATGGAGCCGCCGCCGGCCCCGATCTCGATCATGTCGATCGACGGCACGGTGATCGGCATGCCACTGCCCGGCTTGAACCGGTAGCGCCGATCGACCTCGAAGGTGCCGGTGACCAGCGGCTCATGATCCTGAACGATGCAGGCCTTGGCGGTTGTGCCGCCCATGTCGAAGGAGATCAGGTCTGGAATGCCGAAGATACGGGAGAAATAACAGGCGACCAGCGCGCCTGCCGCCGGACCGGATTCGATCATGCGAACCGGAATCGTACTCGCCCGCTCAGCACCGATGACACCTCCGTTGGACAGCATGATCAACGGTTGCTGGGAGAACCCGCGGGTCTTGAGTTCGGTGATCAGCGCCGACAGGTAAGGTCTTGTGATCGGCACCGTGTAGGCATTGATCGCCACGGTCGAGGCGCGCAGGTATTCGCGCATCTGCGGCGCGATGATGCTCGACAGCGAGACATAGATGTCCGGGGCTTCCTCGGCGAAGATGCGCCGGACCTCTTCCTCGTTGGCGCCATTGCGATAGGAATTGAGGAAGCAGACGGCGACCGAGACAATGCCCGCCTGGCGGCATTTGGCGATGATTTCGAGAATTTCGGCCCGGTCGACCGCGGTTTCCACGGTGGCGTCGGCAAAGGTGCGTTCGCGCACGGTGAAGGTGCGCTCCATCGGGATCAGCGGCTCGGCAAACTCGATCTGCGGGTCGTACATGTCATAACGGTGCTCCTCGCGGATATAGAGGACATCGCGGAACCCTTCGGTCAGCAACAGCGCCACCGGCGGTCCCTTGCGCTCGATCAGCGCGTTGGTGACAACGGTGGTGGCATGGACAATGACATCATCGACATCTGCCGGCCCAATGCCAGCCTTGCCCAGCACCAGATCCACACCCCGGAAAAAGCCTTCCAGCAGGTTGTCATGGGTGGTCAGGGTCTTGTCGACATAGCTCTGGCCATCGGAGGCCAGGAGAACCGCGTCGGTGAAGGTTCCGCCAATATCGATGGCGAGCGAATATCGTGTCATGTCGGGTACTCCGTGCATCCCAAGTCTTTGGAAATGGCGCGCGCTGCCTGGGTGACAGCGGCACATAGGGTGGCGGACGGTTCTGCGGGAATATCCTGCATTGAACCGGCGATGGTGATGGTGGCGACAAAGCTGTTTTCAAGATCGAAGATCGGCGACGAAATGGCGTTCAGGCCACTGAGCGTTTCTTCGGGAGCGACCGCCCAGCCGGTTTGGCTGGCATGGAGGATTTCAGCTTGCAGCCGGTCTGGATCAAAGGCCTTGCCATTGGCCAGCGGCGCATGGTCTGAGGCAAGCTGAGCGGACAGCAGATCCGGATTTCCGAAAGCCAGAGCGACCTTGCCCTGCGCCGAGGCGTGGAACGACAGCAGCGCGCCGGGCTTGGTGACAATCTGGACCGGTGAATCCACACGCACGATATCGACCACGCGCATACCGGCATCTTCGGGAATGGACAGCGTGCAGGTCAACCCGACCTTGTCGCGCAATTGCACCATGACCGGCCGTGCGGTGCTGGTCAGTTGCGTGCCGTCGGCAATGGCCTGGCCGACATGGAACAGCTTGAGGGTCAGCCGGTAACGTTCGGTCACCGGATCCTGGCGGACATAGCCGATGTTGCACAGGGTCTGCAGATACCGGTAGACCTTCGCGCGCGGCATGCCGAGCCGCCTGGCCAGATCGGTCACCCGGACGGCCTCGGGGATCGGCGCCATTTCCTCGATGATCTGGAACGCGGCGATGGCCGAATGGTTGTTGATCTTGCTGGTGTCTTTCATGTCATTATCCCGGAAAAAGGCCTGGCAACGTCAACGTCAGAAACGGGACAAAGGCGACCAGAGCGAGGATTGTCAGGGAGATCCCGATCATCGGCAGGATTGCGACTGCCACTTTCTCAAGCGGCGTCTTGCCGATTGCCGAGACGATGAAAAGGCACAGGCCGACGGGCGGGGTGATCATCCCGATCATCAGGTTGAGTACAACCATGACGCCGAACTGAACCGGGTCGATGCCAAGCAGCGGGAACAGCTCATTGAGAATCGGCATCACCAGAACCAGCGCCGCCAGCGGCTCGAGAAACAATCCCAGGATCAGCAGCACAAGATTGAGCAGCAGAATGAGCACCCAGGGCGAGGAACTGATCCCGAGCATTTGCGCTGCGATTTCGCGCGGTATGTTTTCGATGCCGAGAATGAAGGAGGTCATGCTGGCCATGGCGACAATCAGCATCACACCGGCGGTCATGGTGGCCGCCTCGTAAAACGATGCGACGATCTTGGTGGCATTGAGTGTGCGGTAAAGCAGCAGACCCACGGCCAGAGCGTAGACAACGGCGACGGCGGCGGCCTCGGTGGGGGTAAACACCCCGCTGCGGATACCGCCGACGATGATCACCGGCAACAGCAGCGCCGGCAGCGCCTTGACCGCCAGCGACCGGCGCTCCTCAGCCGGTATGACCGGCGGCAGCGGGTGATCCTCCCGCCGTGCCTTGAGCAGGACATAGACCAGCAGACTGCCGCAGAGCGCAAAGGCCGGCACGATGCCGGCGAGAAACAGATCGGCAATCGAGGTTCCGGTCAGCACACCATAAAGGATGAGCGCCAGTGACGGCGGAACCAGCGGCCCGAGGATGGAGCCGGCGGCCGTGACGGCGGCTGCGTATTCGGGCTTGTAGCCGTCGCGCCGCATGGCGGGGATCATGACGCTGCCGATCGCCGAGGCTTCGGCGGTGGCCGCGCCGCTGACGCCGGAGAACATCATGCTGGCAACCACATTGACCGCCGCCAGGCCGCCGCGAACCCGGCCCACCAGCATTTGCGCGAAACGGACGATCTGTCGGGTCAGGTCGGCCGAATTCATGAGATTGCCGGCGAGGATGAAGAACGGGATTGTCAGCAACACGAAATTGTCGATGCCGGCGATCATCTTCTGCGGGAAGCCGATCAGCAGGTGCATCTGGTCATTGATGATCAGATAGGTGATCGAGGAGAGTCCAAGGCTGAAGGCCACCGGTATGCCGATGATCATGAAACCCAGGAAGGAAAGCAGATAGAGCGTCACAGGCTGAGGCCTCCTTCATGCGCGGCAAGATCCTGCAGCGACCGCCCGTCGATCCAGGCCCGGCAGTACAAAACGATATCGACGAGGATGCGCAGCGCGAGCAGCAGCATGCCGAACGGCAGGGCGGCGTAGACCCAGAACACCGGCGGCGCTTCCGGTGCCGCGGCACCAAAAAGGTCTTCCAGAATGAAGCTGAGCGCCGGGATCGGCTGCGATCCGGCCAGCGTGGCATAGATGTAGCCGTAATAGGCAAGCGTAGCGCACAGGGCCACCGAAAGCGCGCCGCCGAGTATCGCCAGCAAGAGCGCCGGCACACGCGGCAGCGCATTGGCCAGAATCGACAGGGCGGCGATTTCGCCGCGTTCATAGGCAAAGATCATGGCCAGAAACGACGACCAGATCAGCAGATACCGGCACAGTTCCTCCGACCACAACAGCGAGGAATTGAAGCCGTAGCGCATGATGACCTGCGCGGTCATGACCGTCAGCAGACTGGCCATCAAAGCGACGAGCAGCGCTTTCAGACCGGCGCGAAAGGCTTGATGAAATGCTGATATTGTCACGACATCAACTCCGGATTTGTGGCCAATTGACTGCGCATTCAGTGCGCGGTTTTCCAGCGACCCGGCGCCTGAACGCCGGGCCATTCCTGCTTGGGCACAGGAGGTTGTTTCAATATATCAGTCGAAATCGGCTTCCTGATATTCGGTGAGGTGCAGATAATCCTCCCGAGCAGGAGCGAACACATCGAGATTGAGTGCGACCTCATCGCCGATGGCTTCACCGCAATGGACAACATCGGGGGGAATGCGGACAACCTGCCCTGCCCCGACCTCGACCACGTCATCGCCGATCTCGAACCGGACACGTCCGGACACGACATAGGCGAGTTGCTCGAACGGATGGGAATGGGGTTTCTTCTCCATTCCCGGCTCCAGCCAGTTCATCACCATCAGGGCGTTGTCGCCGCGAAAGGCGGTTCGCGAAACACCTTGGCGAACCTGTTCCCGGGGAAGCCTGTCCCAGCCATAGACCTTGGTTGACGCCATATCGGTCACTGGCCCTTTGCGAAGGCTTCGTCAAACTTGGCGATCAACGGGTCCTTTTGCTTCCAGGTGGTCACCACCGGGGAGGTCAGAGCCTTGAGATCATCGAGATCGCCGAGCTTGTTGATGGTCACGCCGTTTTGTTCAAGGAACGTGATGGTTTGAGCATCCTGAGTCGCGGCCAGCGCGTAGACTTCAGTGGTGGCTTCCTTGCCGGCCTCTTCAATCGCGGCCTTGTCCTTGTCGCTGATCTTGTCCCAGGTCGCGCCCGAAATCATGATGACACCGGGCCAGAAATAATGACCGGTGAGCGTGACCTGCTTGGCCGCATTGTAAAGGCTTTCGGACTTGATCGAGGAGACGTTGATCTCGACGGCATCGATGGTGCCTGTTTCCAGTGCGGAATAGACTTCTCCGTAAGCCATGCCGATCGGATTGACGCCAATGGCTTCCCAGATCGCCTTGTGCAACGGAATCGGCACGATGCGTGTCTTCAGCCCCTTGAGATCAGCCAGGCTTTTGACCGGCTTGTCCTTTGAGAGAAAATGGCGAAGGCCGGCATCGACGAAACCCACACCCTTGATCTTCTTTTCATCGAGTGTCGCCAGCAGTTCATCACCGAGATCGGAACTCAGCACTGCAGACAGCTGCTCATAGGATGGCACGGTGAAAGGCTGCTGCAGGGCATCGAAAGACGCGGCCCCCAGCACCAGCGGCAGCGTTGCCGAAGACACAAGAGCGCCATCGATCAGGCCGATCTGGATGCCTTCAAGCAATTGCTTGTCATCGCCGAGCTGGCGGTCGCCATAGACTTCGATCTTGACATTGCCTTCGGTCTTATCGGCGACCTTCTTGGAGAAGATCTCCAGTCCGGTATGGAAAATATGAGTCGATGCGGCAGCGTGACCCATTTTCAGGGTGACCTCCTGCGCGCCGGCGAGCGAGGGCAACACCAGCATGGCGATCCCTGCAAAAACAGACAATTTCTTCATTCCATCCTCCCAATTTTGTTTCACTCAATGAAACACTACAACGCAGAGTGAAACAGTATCGACTTCATGTCAAGAGCCAGCGCAGGGCGGCGTCACGCCTGCGGGCAATTCAGTCGCAAATTGGAAAGGTTGGAGTGGAGAAGTCTGGCCGGCCAATGCCCAAATCACTCGGACGGGTTCCTCCGAGCGCAGCGGTCATGCGTAACCCCAAGAAGGAGTCAGCGTTTCGCCGAGGCAATCTGGCCGATCACATCATTGGCCGACTGCTCCGAAGTATCGCCGATTTCCCGGATGGTCACGTCCGGGCCTGCAACCGTCAGACCGTTGTCGCGAAGCACGGCTGTCAGGCTCTGCGGGTCATGGCCGAAGAGCGGCGCGATGTTTGCGACCGTGCCGCCTTGAAACGCTTCAAATACCGCGCGCTGCGGCGATCCGCCAGCTCGCTGACCGGTCATGGCAGGCATGGCGAAAGCCAGTCCGCCAACCAGCGACAGAACGAGGGCGATCAGCATCGGCGCGCGTTTGAAATAAGTCAGGAACGGCCGCCAGTTCTTCCAGACATGCAGGATGAACGGCACGATAAGCACCATCGACAGCCATTCATGCATGCCGTGGAAGGCGGCGGACCCAAAATGGAAAAACAGCGCCACCCCCGAAACAAGTGAGACCAGAAACAAAGCGGTGATGAAGGGAGTGGCATAACGGCTAAGCAAGCTAGGCATATCTGTAGTTTCCAGTTTTCTTACCCCCCCAACTTCCTGATAGAACTGAACTCACGGGCCGATCAACTTAACGATCGGTAATCTTGCCTCAGCAAGCGAGCCCCCTCGCCTCAGCCGGAAGACTGGTCGCGAAGGGACTTTTCACAACGCCATCCTCAAGCGTGGCGCCGCGCAGGCTCCGGGTTCGACCGGAATCGCAATGCGAGATCGCCGCTGTCCCCACCAGTGTCCTGGCAAATACGTCCAACCGGCCTTCACAGCACTTCAAGCGGCTCGTTGGGCGGATCTGCGTCCCGTTTCCAGCAACGGGGTTTTTGACCAGCCCGCCGCAAGTTTGTCTGCCTAGGTTTTTCTCACTTGCAAGGAGTTTTGTCTTCATGATCGTAGCGTCGGGTATCCAGCTTCACGCGAAACTTCCCCGAAATCCAAAACGCATGCAGGCTTCAGGTCTCCTTCGGTCAGCAGCTGTCTGTGCCTTTGTGGCGTCGGGAGTTGTCACCGCCCAGACGCCGGGCGCAAGCGCGCAGGAAGCTGATCCTGACCTCATCACGTATCACACCGGGGCTCTTTCGCTCAGCAAGGCCGATGGCGACGATGCTGAACTCGACAACGCCGCAACCATCGATCTGACTGAAATCCGTGTCGGCACCGCCATTGGAGCTCCGGCTATCCGGGTCGGTGCAGTAGGCACGGAATACCCTCACCCCGGTGGACCCGGCGGTGACATCACGATCAACCAGTCCGGCAATCTGACAACATCCAATACCGCCGGTGACGGCATTGTCAGCACATCCGCAGTTGTCACGGCAACCAGCAGAGGAGGCACAGGCCTGTATGGCCGGCATACCGACAGGCAACAGGCAGGCAATGGCGGAAGCGGTGGTGAGATTGTCATCACCAACTCCGGCAATATCGTCAGCAACGTCGAACAGACCTATGGCATTCATGCCGCCAGTTACGGCGGCGAAGGCGGGCAGGCGGATCCCGACAGCAGCAAATACCCCGCCGGGATTGGCGGCAAAGGCGGACGTGTAACGCTCGTCAATCAGGGCGACATCACCACCAAGGGGGCAGACTCTGCTGCAGTCGTGTTGCAGAGTCTCGGCGGTCCGGCAGGGCAGGACGAAGACTACAGCGATCTCAAAAGCGGCGACAAGGTGACGCTGACGCTCAAAACCAAGGCGTCCGGTGCCGCGTCTGTCATTTCCACGTCAGGAGAAAGGTCAGCCGGACTCGTCGCGCAAAGTGTTGGCGGCGGCGACATCACCTATGACCTCGACAACGGCGCTCCGAGGCCGGTGAGCGGCGGCGAGGGCGGTGAAGTCGGAATCGAACTCGGCGACAATGCGATTTCGACGGCCGGCTCTCTCTCCCATGGCCTTGTTGCACAAAGCATAGGCGGCTCTTCGGGGCTTTCCGCCAAGGGCAAGCCGGGCTCCCATGGTGGAAACGCATCCACGGTAACACTCGATGCAGGTTCGGGCTCGAGCATCCGGACGCAAGGCATGAATTCCGACGCAGTACTACTGCAGTCGATCGGCGGCAGCGGCGGCACCGGCGGCTTTGAC
>NZ_JBDWHW010000049.1:0-9575 GCF_039975035.1 Hoeflea sp.
CGATCCCGAAGGGAACAAGCTGTGCTTCGTTTACGCCGGTGATCTGCCATAGGCTTTTGGCGCAGCAGCCGTCCAAGTAGACCCTAATCCTCGACCATCTAAGTTTGTCGATGTGCGAGGGGCACACCGCTTACGGAAAACCACTCCCGGGCCCAGAATGCTTACAGCGTTGTAGCTGTCTCAGAAGTCCCATGGAGATATGAGGTCGAGCCCTGTTGTTTCGAAATCCGTTAGATTTCGCGTTGCCAGGCGGCCACCATTCACAAAGGCAATCGCAGCTATCATTCCATCGGGCGCTGACATACCCCGTCCCCGGCGGGCTGAGTTGCCCATGATTTCACCATAGGCAAGTGCGGCTTCTTCGGTCAGACCGAAAATCCGGTCAGCAAAACGTCGTCGCCAATGTTTCAGTCCCTGCTCCAGTCTATCTGCGCGCTGATCCGGCCTAATCTTCTGGATACCAAAAGCTATTTCCGCGATCGTGACAGTCGGAAGCGCCAATTCGGCATCATGCCTCGTTAGCCAGGCAATGACAGCTTCGTTCGGTTGCTTCTTCAGGGTCTCGGACAGGACATTGGTATCAATAAGGATCAAAGGTCCACGCCTTGATGTGGATGGCGGTCTTTGCGAATGACCGTGTCAAGGTCGATGTCTGTCCCGAATTGCATCGCAAGACGCGAATAAAAGCTGGAAGCAGGTTCACGTCCCGCCTCGCGGACCTCGTAGGATTCAAGCGCCCGCTCGACCACGTCGGCGATAGAACGGTTTTCT
The DNA here is from genome assembly GCF_039975035.1 of Hoeflea sp. GTDB lineage: Bacteria > Pseudomonadota > Alphaproteobacteria > Rhizobiales > Rhizobiaceae > Hoeflea. Next base: position 772 of record NZ_JBDWHW010000049.1, read on the forward strand.
CGCCGGGCAAGACGGTGCGCCAATTCCCGCGCTTTGGAGCTCCGGACGGACAATTGCGGTTCTGCCATATCAATCTCCTTCTGAACTGAACATAAAACAAATCACGGGTGCCATCAAGATGGCACCTGATGGCAATGCATCAGTTTATGGAGGGTGTCCACTCAGCCTTAAGCAACTTGGCAATGCCCCGAAGATGTATGCGGAGCGGGTGCGCTGGTCGTGTGGAGCAGACGGCCTCGATCCTCGCCTGGCCCAGCGGCGTGTGATCTTGTTCTTCTGCCCGATCCTGGCTTCGTCCTGGAACCAGATTTCGATCACCCTGCCTTTGGCGGGACCCTCGGCGATTTCCGCTACCGCGGCGGGGACGTTTTTTCAAACGTCTCGGCTGCATCGGCATCCTGCGCATAATGCCTCGGGCGGGCGGAGAATTTGCGATAGCCCAGCGCGCGCACTTCGCGGCCCAAGGTCTGCACGCTTACGAGACACGGAATTGCTCCCATAGCAACTGGGCCAGATCACACAGACGCCAGCGGACAACACCGTCAAGAAAAGGTGTGGGGCCGCGTTCGATGGCTTGCGCCAAGGCCAAGCGCTGATCATCGTTCAGCAGCGACGGTTTGCCGGCAGCTTTGCCATTGATCAGCGCGTCGGGACCGCTAGCATTAAAGCGCATCACCCAGTCACGAACGATCTGCAAGGTCACACAGCCCAACCGGGCGGCATCCGAGCGCGAACCATCGTCATAGATAGATGCGAGCGCAAGCAGCCGACGGGCCTGGTTGGCATCCTTTATCTGGCGGCCCAAAAGACGAAGCCTCTTCCCATCAAAGTCCGTCCGCAAAGAAACTGCTGAACCCATCGCAAACCTCCCGTTCCACCATCGATTCAGATTCGCTCGCTTTTGGAAAGCCCGTGAGTCAAGCTCAATGGGGTTTGGTATTACACCCGTGTAACAAACAGTCTGGTCGGTCGCGGCGGCTCGACAACGCCTTATGGCGAATCCCTGATTTTTGATCTGCCCCATGGCACGACGTTTTTCGTGCTGCCTATTTGGGAAGGCAAGGACGGATCCTTTGGCGGAGTTTTTGAGGGGGCGGTATTGAAAACGTTTGGCATTGACAGCTCTTTTGGCACTCTCACGGATCACTGACCGGTCAAAATGGCGGCCTTTGAACATCCTCGTCTCCGAAAATGTCGAGAGAGCATTATCGTTCGCATGCGCGGACCCTACCAAACTCTTCATCCCCTTACCAAACCTGAAATTTCTCAGCCCTTAGGGCCCGCTGGCATCAATCTCGTTTCAGCCAGCATCTGATGCGGCTTGGTTCACGCGGAGCCCATGATAGCAAATTTCCTGTGCATCAGCTTGATACAATCGACAGCAGACACCCCCGACTGAAAAGCGATGCCTCGCTCATCTGCCGCTAGTGGTTCCAGCGTCTTCAGCTGGCTGTCGAGAAGTGAAGGAGGCATGAAATGGCCTTGCCTGCTGGCCATCCGCGCGGACAGTGTTTCTGCATCCAGATCAAGGTGAATGAACATGACATCGTCACGGCCGGCAGAGAGAGTTTCGCGGTAGCTTCGCCGGAGCGCGGAACACGAAACCACCACGCCTGATCTCTGCTGCCGGTAGTAATCGATCTCACCGGCGATCGCTGCGAGCCAGGGCAGACGCATTTCGTCAGTCAGGGGAAGTCCCCGGCTCATGGCGTCGATGTTGCATGGCGGGTGGCGGTCGTCCCCCTCGACATAGGCCCAACCGAGGAGATCGGCCAGCGCCATGCCGAGGGTGGATTTTCCGCAACCGCAAACACCCATGACGATGATCACGGCAAATGTCTGGCCATTCGCAAGCGCGGTCATGTCAGGATTCGTGCCGGCCACAATACGATCTCAGGGAATGCCGCAACGAGCACCAGAATGACGACATTGAGAATGTAGAAGGGAACCGCTGCCAGTGTCAGACGCTCCACCGGTATGCGCGCGACTTGGGCGGTGGCGAACAAGCAGGTCCCGACTGGCGGTGATGCGAGACCGACGGCCAGGCAGGCGGTCATGAAAACCACGAAATGTAGTGGATCGACGCCGGCCTGGACCGCTGCGGGCATCATCACCGGGATCAACATCAGTGCGGCGGCAACGATGTCCATCAGCATTCCGACGATGAGAAAGACAATGCCCATCAGCAGAAGAGTGGCAAAGCCGCTGCTGGCAACATTCGACAACAGACCGGCGGTCTTGTTGGGCAACAGGTCTATCGTGAAGATGAAAGTTGCCGCACTGGCCACCATCAGGATCAGCAGCACTGATCCAGCTGTCCGCCCCGAGTGCACGATCAATGGCACCAGATCGCCCAGACCTATTTCGCGATAGACCAGAAACCCCACAATAAAAGTGTAGAGCACGGCGAGGCCTGCTGCCTCGGTGGGCGTAACGATACCGGAAAACATGCCGGTGAGAATGATGACAGGAGCACCCACGGCAGGCATCGCGCGGCCGATGGCCTGGAGGCTGTGGCCAGCGCCACGCCGAACGATCTCGCCATAGCCGCGGCGCCAGGAGATATACCCGTTATAGCCAGCCAGCGCACCGGCTAGAAGGATGCCGGGTCCGAGCCCGCCAGCCAGCGCTGCGCCGACCGACTGTCCGGAAGAAGACGCCGCGACGATCATGAGAATGCTCGGTGGCACAAGGGTCGCCAGCGTCGCGGTAATCAGCGTCAGTGCCGCCGAATAGGGCAGTGGATAGCCGCGCGTCGCCATGGCGCGGATCGTGATCGGGCCGAGGCTGGCAATGTCGGCGACCGACGAACCGGAGATGCCGCCAAATACAAAGCTTGAGGTGATGTTGACATAGCCGAGACCACCGCGGAAGCGACCGACCACGGCTTCGGCGGCATCGAAGATCCGCTCTGACAGGCCGCCTCTTTCCATGATCTGGCCGGCGAGAATGAACAGCGGCACGGCAATCAGCAAGAACGAATTGATCGAAGTGGCCATATTCTGGGTGATCATCGCCACGGGCAGATCATAGTGCCAGAGCGTGATAACCGCCGCGAGGCCGAGAGACAGCGACAGTGGAACGCCGAGCAGCGCGATGACACCAAAGAGGACGAGAAGGGTAATGCTCATCGATCAGGCTCCATTGCCTTGTCGGGCTCTATAATCAGCAGGACTGCATGGGTGATGGCGCCGATCGGCGCAAGCACTGCACCGATAATCAACGGCAGCGTGGTGATCCACATGCCGATTTGCAGGATCGGCGAGATCTCGCCGAACCGGATCTGCTGCAGCATCAGCTTGAACCCAAACCAGCTGACAATGGAGAAGAACACCACCGCTGACAGAGGCGTGAGCAGCCGAAGATATGTCTGAACTCCTTCCGCCAGGCCTTCCGCGAAAAGGCCCAGCGAGGGGTGGGTGCCATAGCGAAAGCCGGTGGCCATGCCAAGGAACGTCGTCCAGATGAAGAGGAAACGCGACATCTCCTCGGTCCAGGGTGCGGAATGGCCGAGGAAGCGTGTCGTCACCTGGGTGCATATCAAGGCCACCATGCCGACAACCGCAACGAAGATCGCCGCATCGACCAACCACCACAAGGCCCGGTCAATTTGCCGCATGCCACTCTCCTCCCATTTGAACAGGGCTGCGGATCAGGTGTGATCCGCAGCCCCTTGCTGTATACCGTGATTCAGCCCTGCAGGAACTGCATGCTCGATTTCATGAAATCGGCCCCGATCTTCTCTTCGAATTCCGGATAAATCGTATGCGCGAGTTCCTGGGTCTTTTCCAGTTCCCCCGGTTCGAACCGGTTGACCTGCATGCCGAGCTCCTCGAGCTTGACGATGATTTCTGCCTCTTGGGCAATCTCCTCGTCATCATGCTTGTTGACCATGCCGGTTGCTGCCTTGCGCACTGCATCGTGGTGCTCCGCCGGGATCTGCTGCCACGCGGATTTTGACAGCGCCAGCAGGAAGGAATCTGCCAGATGCTGGGTCATGTTGAGATGCTTCTGCACTTCGAACAGCTTGTTGTTAAAGGGTACCTCGACGGGGTTTTCCTGGCCGTCGATGGTCTTGAGCTGAAGCGCGCTGTAGACCTCGGAGAAGGCCATCGGTGTTGGGTTGGCACCCAGCGTCTGGAACAGCCGCACCCAGAGCGGATTGTTCGGCGTACGAAGGGTGACGCCCTGGAAATCGACGAGCTTCGTGATCGGCGTCTCGCGGGTTGTCACATTGCGGAAAGTGCGCAGGAAGATGCCGAGGCCGACAATGTCGAGCCGTTCGAGTGATGACAGCAAGGTCTGGCCAGGTTCGCCGCCCAGATAGCCGCGCAACTGGTCATAGTCCTTAAACAGATAAGGCAGGCTGATGGCGTTCATCCGTGGCTCAAAGGAGGCGTAAACGCTGCTGGCGAGAATGAGGCCATCAAGCGAACCGGCACCGAGCTGATTGATTGCGGCGTTCTGGTCCTTGCCGAACAGAATGCCGTCGGGGAAGACCTGGAAGCTGACTTCACCGCCGGTACCATCCTTGACCAAATCTGCAAATTGAGTAGCAGCGCGGCCGACTGAGGAATTGGCCGGATCCGGCACAGCAAGCCGCAATGTCGTGGCAGCCTGCGCACTGGTAATGAAAGCGGGTGCGGCTAGTGCCAGCGCCGCAGCGCTGCCGCTATATTTCAGCAGCGAGCGACGGTCGATCTTCGAATTAAACACAGTCTTCATGGCTTTATCCTCCCAAATTTGGACAAGTGGCACAGGGCCGGTTAACTGCTCCGCCTCAGTTGGTGAGCGGTGCATATTCCTCAGGCGACAGTCCATTTCGCCTGGAAAGCTCTAGAATGATGGCGCTGTGATCGAGTTCGCCGCCACCGTGGGCGACGAGATCGCCGAACAGCGCGTCGGCGAGATTGAGCATCGGCAGATCGAGACCCAGCTCCGTGGCGGTGGACCTGGCTGCGGCTGTGTCCTTGACCTGGTATTTGGCCGGGCCACCAGGTGCAAAGGTGCCTTCGATCATGCGCTGGCCGTGAAGATCGAGAATGCGCGATCCGGCAAATCCGGCCATCAGCGCTTCGCGGACCCGGGCAATGTCGGCTCCGCCCTGCCGGGCCAGTAATAATGCCTCGGCCACGGCGACGATGGTACTGGCCACCGTCAGCTGATTGACCAGCTTGGTCAGCTCGCCGGTGCCGACAGGTCCTATATGAACCGGCTTGCCCATAGCGGCGAAGATCGGAGCCGCGGATTGGACATGCTCGACGCTGCCACCGACCATGATGGACAGCGTGGCAGCCGTGGCGCCAACTTCACCGCCGGATACCGGCGCATCGAGATAGGATATCCCTGATCGGTTTGCCAGTTGGGCCTGTGCCTTAGCTGTCTCGACAGGGATAGAGCTCATGACTATCAGCAACGATCCGGAACGCATGGCGGCAACGGCCCCACCCGCACCGAACATCACCTCGTCGCAGACCGGTCCCGAACTCAGCATCACGACCACAGCGTCCTGGTCCGCTGCGGCACTGGCCGGGGTGCTTGCAATCACCACGCCGTCCGCAGCAAGCCTTTCAGCCTTGCTGCGATCCCGGTTCCAAGCGGTCACGGAAAAGCCGGCACGCGCCAGGTTGCGGGCCATCGGCGCCCCCATGATGCCCGTGCCGAGGAATCCTATGCGGCGGATGGCGTCAGCCCGTGGCATCAAGAGCCTCCCTGTGGGTGTGTTCGCAAAAGAGGAAGTGAACTGGCCGTTCGACATTGATTAACGGCGGGAACTTCTGCTTGAACCGGGCCAGATGCGGAGTCTCGAGATGTGCATCGAAAGCTGCGCGCGACATGTAGACCTCGTAAAATGTCACAAGGTCGGGCTCCTCATCCGAAGTGCAGATGTCAAACTGAAGGCAGCCTGGTTCATCGGCAACGGAATGTCGTGCGTCCTCGCGAGCGATGGCGAGGAAAGCCTCGCGCATGCCTGGTTTGATTTCGAACTGGGCAATCACTGCAAATAGCGCTTTTGTTCCCTTGGCTTGCATGGTTCAGAATGCTCCCGCCAGCATGCCGTTCTGCTCAGTGCGCAGGGCGACGATGTCAGCATCATTGACGAGCTCGACGTCGGAGAAGCGAACCACCTGATCCTTGGCAACGGCGTTCTTGAGCCGGACATTGTGGGCCAGGCCGATCGGCAGGGCATCCTGCGCCCGTGACTTAGAAGCCGGGATGGCATTGGCCCAGACCGCGAAGCCGCCTTCGCCATCAAGAATGTCGCCAGCCTTGAGGTCGCATTTCGCAGTGGCGACGGCATCGCCACGATACTCCTTGCTGGAACCAGTCGGCTCGCCCCGCAGCACTGCGGAAAGCGCACTCACGCTGGTTTCCAGGCCGATGAGATGGAAAGGCCGCCACATCGAGCCGTACCAGCCGGACTCGTCGGTCAGCAAACCGTATTGCTTGAAGCAACCACGGGTGTATTCGTCGGGCGCTTTAAAGGTGACGAACATGCCGTAGCGGATGTTGTTGAGGACTTCGCGGCCGTCCGGCTCCTGGCTGGCGGCGATGTCAACCAGGCCAGACTTCGGCATTCTGCCACCATCGGAGGCCGGCTTGAATACCTGGGCCAGGTCCTGCAAGCCGGCTGGATAGAAGGCAAGGCCGTCTTCGGGACAATCCAGTCCAGTCCCGTTTGCGACTGCCGCCATCTCGATGGCGGCCTTGGTGCCGTCGACGAAAGAATTGTACATCTTCGGATTGAAATCTCCTGCAGCCACCTCTTCCTCGGACCAACCGAAATAGTTCCACACTGTGTCCGGCGTCGAGTAACGGTAGCGGGGTTCGTAATTCATGCCCTTGCCGGCAGAGACCAGTTCGAAGCCGCAACTGCGGACCCAGTCGACGAGCTCACAGATGAAGGCGGGCTGGTCGCCATAGGCCATGGAATAAACGACACCCTTTTCGCGCGCCTTCTTGGCCAGGATCGGTCCACACATCACGTCGGCCTCGACGTTCACCATGACGATGTTCTTGGAGGCCTCGATCGCCATCATGGCATGCCGGGTGCCTGCAAGCGGATGGCCGGTGGCTTCGATAATGCAATCGATGCCCTCAAAGGCGATAAGTGCTTCCACATCATCGGTGACGCAGGTAGCGCCTGACTTGTAAGCATCAGCAAGAGTCTTGGCGCTGTATTGAACTTCATCCCAACCGACGCGCTTCAATGATTCACGCGCCTTGCTCACATTGAGGTCGGCGACGCCGACGACATGATAGCCGGCGATGAATTTGGCTTGCGCGAGCATCATCGAGCCAAACTTGCCGGCCCCGATAATTCCGACCCGCACGGGGCGTCCGCTTTCGTTGCGTGTGGCAAGCAGTGATGAAAGATTCATTTGGGCGCTCCTGTTGCAGCCATCCGCAGTGAGCGGATTCGGGATTTTCGGGGCGGATCGGTTCGAAACAGCGGTGCAGGACCTGTGCCATGGGCACAGAACTCCGTCCGGGCCGAAGCCCGCGCAAACCGCAATTTGTGAATTTCTCCTCTGCCGGGTTTGTCTCCCACCCGACACGGGGACATTACCGGCCATCAATGATGTAGTTCAATTGAATTATTCTAACGGAATGATTAGATATTCTTCCGTATCTCGACGCTGCTCTCAAGCCAGAGTTTTGCCTCTCTATCGATCCAGTTCATAAATCGCTTGACCCGACCGCGGCGCAGATGATGCGGCGGACAAACAAGCCACTGTGTCGTCAACGTGATCGAAGGGGCGCCGGCGACAGGCACAACCAGCCTCCCGCTTTCCAGTTCGGCTTGCATCATCAACAGGCTTTCCAACGCTACTCCCATGCCAGAAACTGCCGCATCGACCGCCATGTGCGAGCGATCAAAATAGACCTTTTGCCAATTGCCGTCGGCGGGAAGCGATTGAGCCGAGAACCACACTGACCATTGCAGTTGCGATTTTACCGAATGAATCAGCCTCATAGACTGAAGGTCCGCGGAGGTCAGGCTTCCAGCTGCGGCTAGCTTTGGTGAGCACACCGGCACGAAGATTTCCTCGGCCAGCGGCTGGACATGCATTCCTGGCCAGCGCCCTTCGCCATGGCGGATTTCGATATCGACAGTATCGCGGGTGAAATCAACCGGTTCGTTGGAGCCGTCAAGTCGCATGTCCAGGCCGGGATTTTCGTCAACAAAACCGGGCAATCGCGGCAACAGCCATTTGGTGGAGATCGAGGGCGTCGCCCGGATATTGAGCAGCTCGGTGGTTCGCGCACCAGTGATCTGCCGCGTCGCTTCCCAGATATGTTCGATGTTTTCGGCGATCATCTCGAAATAGCGCTCGCCGGTTTCGGTCAGCCGTATTTCGCGACCCACCTTGCGCACTAGAGTGGTGCCGAGCTGTTGTTCAAGCGTGCGGATCTGCTGGCTGATCGCTGAGGGCGTTACACCAAGGTATTCAGCCGCCTTCGTGACGCTATTCAGCCGGCCGAGTTGGTAGAAGACGCCGATCGATCGTAACGGGGGTAAGTGCATGGCCTATTTGATCTTCCAAGCGTTTGATCGCTATCAACATGAAAATGAAGAGCCCTGCGGAAGGCACCGTTCTGAGCAAAAAGCTCCCAAGAACAAGTCTAGGACAAATGGGGTGTTCGAGGAACGCAAAACTGGATCTGATAGCATGGACGGTCTCCTCCCCCGGCATCTGTGATGCCATAGTGCGGTTGTTGGAAGCCGCAAACAGGAGAACCGTCCATGAGGGAAGTTAGCACAATAGGAATTGATATAGCCAAGAGCGTATTTCAGGTTC
>NZ_JBDWHW010000050.1:0-7765 GCF_039975035.1 Hoeflea sp.
CACCGGTCAGGAAGAACAGCGCCATGAACGAGGCGAAGAAGCCCCAGAACGCACCCGGCTGTTCCTTGATGCCGATGAAGAAGATCACGCCGAACACCGCCACGATCATCGCCAGGAAGGTCCAAAAGGTAACCCGACCGCCGCCGAACTTGTCGGAAACCCAGCCGGTGGCGGCACGCGACAGCGCCCCGACGAGCGGCCCGAGAAAGACCAGTTGCAGCGCGTTGACTTCAGGAAACTGCAATTTGGTCAGGAGCGGAAACCCAGCCGAGTAACCGATGAAGCTGCCGAAAGTACCGGTGTAGAGCACGCACATGATCCAATTGTGCTTGCGGCTGAAGATGATCGACTGCTCCTTGAAGCTCGCTTTTGCGTCAGCGATGTCGTTCATCCCGATCCAGGCTGCAATGGTTGCCGCGATGATCAGCGGCACCCAGATGAAGCCGGCATTCTGCATCCATAATTGCCCGCCGTCCGACATGGTCTGCGGTTGGCCGCCCATGACGCCGAAGACACTGGTGGTGATGGCTATCGGCACTGCGAACTGCATCACCGAGACACCGAGATTGCCCAGACCGGCATTCAGCGCCAGGGCGTTGCCCTTTTCCGCCTTCGGATAGAAAAAGGCGATATTGGCCATCGACGAGGCAAAATTGCCGCCGCCAAAGCCGCACAGCAGCGCCAGAACCAGGAAGATCAGATAGGGTGTTTCCGGGTTTTGGACGGCATAACCGATGCCCATGGCGGGCAGCAGCAGCGATGCGGTAGACAGTGTGGTCCACAGCCTGCCGCCGAAGATCGGCACCATGAAGCTGTAGAAGATCCGCAAGGTTGCACCCGACAAGCCAGGAAGAGCGGCAAGCCAGAACAATTGTCCCTGGGTGAAGTCAAAGCCGATGGCCGGCAACCGTGCCACGACAACCGACCAGACCATCCAGACCGAGAAGGCCAGAAGCAGCGCCGGGATCGAGATCCACAGGTTGCGACGTGCAATGCGACGGCCCTTGCTCTCCCAGAACTCGGGATTCTCGGGCTTCCATTCCTCCAGCAGGTGAGCTCTCGCCTGCACCTCCGGAGTATGCATGTCCTGCATTTCAGGCAATTGCGGCAGCTTGCCCAGCGCATCGCCCTGCGCCGCCTGTTCCATTGCCCGCACAGACAGGTGCATCCATGTCAGCGAGATGGCGACGAGGATGAACAGCAGCGCGAAACTGCTGGTGTATATGCCGGTCAGATCGAGCAGCGCGCCGAAGCTGATCGGCAGGACAAAGCCGCCAAGGCCACCAATCATGCCGACCAGTCCCCCTACCGCGCCGACATGGTTGGGGTAGTAAACCGGGATATGCTTGAACACCGCCGCCTTGCCCAGGCTCATGAAGAAGCCGAGCACGAACAGAGTGATGACAAACGGCCATTGCCCCATCTGCGTACTGAAGGCGATCGGACCATCCTTGCCCATGATGACATAGTCAGTCGGCGGGTAGGACAGCATGAACAGCAGTACCAGCGAGAAGCCGAAGGTCCAGTACATCACCGCGCGAGCGCCGAACCGGTCGGACAGATGTCCGCCATAGGCACGGAACAGCGATGCCGACAGGGAGAACGCCGCAGCAGACATGCCGGCGGTGCGGATATCCAGATTGTAGACATCGACAAGATAATGCGGCATCCACAGAGCCAGCGCCACGAATGCACCGAAGACGAAGAAATAGTAGAGCGAGAAACGCCACACCTGCAGGTTTTTCAGCGGTGCGAACTGCTCGGTCAGCGAAGGTGACTTCAGTCCGGATTTGCGTTGCGCCACCAGCTTCGGATCGTCCTTGGCAAAGACAAAGAAGATCACCGCCATCAGCGCCAGACCGCCGGCCCAGACATGGGCGACGCCCTGCCAGCCATAGGCCACCATGATAAAGGGCGCCACGAACTTGGTCACCGCGGCACCGACATTGCCGGCGCCGAAAATCCCCAGAGCGGTACCCTGCCGTCCCGCATCATACCAGCGCGAGACATAGGCCACACCGATGATGAACGAACCGCCGGCAAGACCAATGCCAAGCGCTGCAATGAGGTACATCGTGTAGGAACTGGCCCAGGTGAGCATCCATGTCGCCGCCGCAGTGAGCAGCATTTGAACCGTGAACACGATGCGACCGCCATATTTCTCGGTCCAGACGCCGAGAATCAGCCGGGTCAGCGAACCGGTGAGGATAGGGGTCGCCACCAGCAGCCCGAACTGAAACTCGCTGAGCCCCAGTTCCGACTTAATCTCGATTCCGATGATCGAGAATATGGTCCAAACCGCAAAACAGGCCGTGAACGCCACTGTACTCAGCCCAAGAGCCCGCGTGCGTTCGCTGTCGGGTACATTTACCTTATCCAGCATTGTCTATCTCCGCATGGCGCGCCGGAAATCCCGTGCGCGATTTTGTGTCCAGCAACGGTCTTGATGGACGCTCGGATGCCAAAATCCATGCTCCTTGACCCATCTCGTTGATGCAGATCAAACCGTTCGGCATCCCCGCGAGCAATCGAACCGGAATTGCCAATGATCAAAGGCTCAAAACAATTATGTCATTTGCAGAGATGACATTTATCAATTGATGTGCCAGCAATAGAACGAACCCGAATTGAGTTCCGGCAAGTCAGGATTGAGGGAGAAAAGGCATGCGGGAGGAAGACAAACCGGAGATTCGGAGACTGCCGCTTTTCCGGGACATGAGCCCCGCGAATTTCGAGAAGCTCATGCAGGCAGCCTATGCGCAGTCCTTCCCCGCGCACCTCGAAATGATACGCCAGGGCGAGTCCGCGGATTTTCTGCACATTATGATGGAAGGCACGGTCGAGCTGTTTTCAAGATGGCGTGACCGCGAAACCACCATGGCGGTTGTCAGGCCGCTCTCGACCTTTATCCTTGCCGCCTGCATCAAGGATGCGCCCTATCTTATGTCGGCGCGGACGGTGGAGAAATCGCACATCATCATGGTCCCGGCCAAGGATCTGCGTGCAACATTCCGGCTTGATCCCGAATTCGCCATGTCGACGATCACCGAGCTGGCAAGTTGCTACCGGTCCGTGGTGCGCCACGCCAAGAGTCTGAAACTGCGCAATTCCAGGGAGCGGGTCGCGGCCTATATCTATCGCCAGTCCAAAGTCGCGGGAAACGCCGCCAGCTTTGTGTTGCCCGTGGAAAAACGATTGCTCGCATCCCTGCTTGGCATGACGCCAGAGAACTTTTCGCGCGCCATCAAGTCGCTGCGGGCCGATGGTGTCGCCATGGACGGGATGCGTATCATCATCACCAACCTGAAATCGCTGCAAGCGGTTGCAGGTCCTGATGCGCTGATTGACGGAAGCGATCCGATTGCCGATCACTCCGCGACAAGTCTGGCCCACCTGTAACGCTGGAGACGCTTTGCACAGTACGCCCGGACTGTTTCAACGCGGGCTCCAGGCATGTCACGCTCAAACCTTCTGGTTTAAGCGTGACAGGAACAAGCCAAACGCCGGAACGCGGGTTATTTCGTAAATCAGGAAGTCCGGGCTTTTTCCGTGGCATCAATCGCGCGCCGCAGGTAGTTGTCACGGTCGTACACGTCACTGAAATACTCGACCTTGCCGTGTTCGTCCGGCCAGGCGGTGAAGTAGGCAACGTGAACCGGGATCTTGCTGGGCAGATTGACCTGCTTGTTCCGGCCACCGGCAATGTAGCTGCCAATGTCGGCGACCGACGTGCCCAGCACTTTTGCCGCCATGGCGCGAGGATCCTGCAGACGAACGCAGCCATGGCTCAGGGCGCGGGAATCACGCTGGAAAAATGATTTCGAAGGCGTGTCGTGCATGTAGATAGCGTGGGAGTTGGGGAACAGGATCTTGAGCTCACCCAACGCATTGCCATCGCTTGGCGGCTGACGCACGCCGATGTGGCTGGTCTTGCTGATTGTGTTCCAGTTGATTGCGCTTGAGGCCACGGCGCGCCCGCCGGAGGTCACTTCATAGCCAAGCCGGTCCAGATAGGACGGATCAGCGCGAAGCTTGGGCAGCATCTCGTTGACAATGATTGACTGCGGCACGCCCCAATAGGGATTGAACTCGACAAGCTCGATCTCGTCGTCAAAGAAATTGGTCTGATTGGATTTCTTCCCAACCACGACCCGCATGGAGAGTTCCGCCTTGCCACCATTGTAATAGGTAGCGGTATAGGCTGGCTGATTGATAAATACCCGGCGCGAGGCAAGCACACCGGGCAGCCAGCGTGACCGTTCCATCGCCAGCAAAACCTTCTCGATCTTGTCCGCATTGGTGATACCGACAAGTGCACGCCGCGTCGCCGGCCCGACGACGCCGTCGGGCTTGAGGCCGGCTTCCTTCTGGAAATCCTTCACCAGCGCCACGATCTCGTCGTCATATTCCGGTTTGCCAGCATAGCTTGCCAGCACCAGCGCATGATCGGCCTTCAGTGCATCGCTGCCCTTGAGCGCGATCGCCGCCATCACCTTGGAAAGTTCAGGATTGGATCGTCCCGGCTTGAGCAACAGATCCTCGGCAATATTGACACGCTCGCCCTCATCAAGATCCTGCAAGCGTTTGAGTTCTGCCTTGAGCGCTTCGAAATGCGCACCTTGCGGATTTTGTGCAAGCAGTGCTTCAGCCGGATCGGCGGCCTTGGCGACAGCTTCGAGCCGGTCCGCCAGATCAGGGTTTTTGCGTTTGAAATCATGGTATCCGGAAATCCGGTTGGGATCGACGCGGCCGCGGGTTGCGTCAAGGATATAATCCGTCACCGCCACCGAAAGCTTCATCTCGAACGCCATCAGCTGTTCCTGCCGTTCGGTGCCGCGAGTGACATCGAACGCATCGTCCGGCACTTCGACCTTGTAGTCCGCCGCCGACAATCCAACCGCATCGGCATCCTCAAGCACCGCCACAACCGCACGCGCGCGTTCGGTGACCGAGGTACCGGCGACCCAGAGATAGCGCGGATCAGTGGAATAATGGTCGATCACCGCCTTCGCGGTTTCGGGCAAGGCCCGCAGCGACAGGTCTGCCAGCACCGGGCGGCCTTCGGCAAAGGGATCGATTCCCAGCGGTGAAAGCCCCATATCATCGATCGCGCCGGTGACAACCGGATCGGAAAGCTTGTTGAAATCGACGGTTACCAGCGTATCGGGCTTGTAGGTGTGATAGCTCGGCCCCTTGATCCGCGCCACCGGCTTGACCGGCTTGGCCGGCTGGGCTGCGGTCACGGCTTCCGGCCGTGCCCGTTGCCGCGCCATTTTTTCGCGCTGGCGCTGAGCCGGGCTTTTGAACAACGCATCAAGCAAACCCTGCGCCTGGACCGGCGGCGGAGCCACCACCACGCCGGTGAAAGTAACCGCGACGGCGATCATCGCCACGCCTGCCCGCATCTTAATATTCATATCCAGCCCAGATTGTTGTGCGGTGCCCTGCAGGCCTACGCGTTCAAGTCAAATCACCCGTTGTGGGCAGACCGTAGCAAATCACTGGTTCAATGAAAAGAATGCGGGGCAACATCTTGTCGCCCGATTGCAACCTGACAAATGAGCGGGGCGAACCAACGACAGCACTGATCACAGCCGGCTTAGTCCGGCGCCTTCGTGGCCATCCGCCGCGACAGGGCCGGCGCCAGATCGTACCAGCCCTTCGACCGGTTGACGACCCAGACCAGCGACAGCATGACCGGAACCTCGATCAGCACCCCGACCACGGTGGCGAGTGCGGCACCCGAATTGAACCCGAACAGGCTGATCGCCACGGCAACCGCAAGTTCAAAGAAGTTGCTGGCTCCGATCAGCGCGGATGGTCCGGCAATCACATGGGTCTCCCCGACCACCCGGTTGGCAATATAGCCAATACCGAAGATCAGGTAAGTCTGGATGATGATCGGCACGGAAAGCAGGACAATGATCAGCGGCTGGGCAAGGATCGCCTGTCCCTGGAAGGCAAACAGCACGACCAGCGTTGCCAGCAGCGCCAGGATGGACAGCGGCTGCAGTTTGGCAAGCAATCCATCCAGCTTCGCTCCACCGCCCGCCGCCAGAACCCGGTTGCGCAGGACCTGAGCGATGATCACCGGCACCACGATATAGAGCGCCACCGACAAAAGCAGGGTCTGCCACGGCACGGTGATCGCGGAAATGCCCAGGAGCAAAGCCACGATCGGGGCAAAGGCAATGACCATCACCAGATCGTTCACCGTCACCTGGCTCAGGGTAAACAGCGGATCTCCCCTGGTCAGATTGCTCCAGACGAAGACCATGGCCGTGCAAGGCGCCGCACCAAGCAGAATCAGCCCGGCGATATAGCTGTTGATCTGGTCGGCGGGCAGCCACGGCAGGAACAGCCAGCCGATGAAGAACCACGCCATGACGGCCATGGTGAAAGGCTTGATCGCCCAGTTGACGATGAGGGTAACCGAAATGCCGCGCCAGTGACGGCTGACCTGCCCCAGCGATGCAAAGTCGATCTTGACCAGCATCGGAATGATCATCATCCAGATCAGCACCGCAACCGGCAGATTGACACTGGCAATTTCGGCCGAGCCGATCGCCTGGAAGACGGACGGGAAGACATATCCGAGGCTTATGCCGGCAACGATGCACAGCGCGACCCAGAGTGTCAGGTACCGCTCAAACGTCGACATTTCATACTCCTGCAAATTGAAACCGGAAGCCTGGCGGCAAGGTTGGGACTGCAGCACCAGGCTATCGCAACCAGCGCAATCAGTTCAATTCCATAAATCATGATATATGGACTTATTCAAGCGAAACGTCGTGCTCCCCAGCCAATGCCGCAATTGCAATTCATCAGCCTTCATCCTAAGACCGCTGAACACACATCAGTGGCAGCAGGCGACCGGAAAGGCATCCCGTGGCAAACGATCTCTTCCCTCTTGGACCCGACACGACACCATGGCGAAAGCTGACCGGCGCCCATGTCGGCGTTGAAAGCTTCCGTGGCCAGGACATCCTGACCGTCGAGACCGACGGATTGCGGCTTTTGGCCGAGGCGGCGTTTGGCGACATCAACCATCTGCTCAGGCCGGCACATCTCAAGCAATTGGCAGCCATCCTCGACGATCCGGAAGCGACTGAAAACGATCGCTTTGTCGCGCTCGACCTGCTCAAGAACGCCAACATCTCCGCCGGCGGCGTGCTGCCGATGTGCCAGGATACCGGAACCGCAATCATCATGGCCAAGAAGGGCCGCAAGGTCTGGACCGAGGGCGGCGATTACGAAGCTCTGGCCGGTGGCGTGCTCGACGCCTATGAGCGCCGCAATCTGCGCTATTCCCAACTCGCGCCGCTGTCGATGTTCGAGGAGAAGAACACCAAGACCAACCTTCCCGCCCAGATTGATATCTATGAGGAAGGTGAGGACAGTTATGATTTCCTGTTTGTCGCCAAGGGTGGCGGGTCAGCCAACAAGACGTTCCTGTTTCAGGGCACGCCCTCGCTGCTGACCCATGACCGCATGATCGAGTTCCTGCGCGAAAAGATCCTGACGCTCGGCACCGCCGCCTGCCCGCCCTACCATCTGGCGATCGTCATTGGCGGCACCTCGGCAGAAATGAATCTCAAGACCGTCAAACTCGCCTCGACCAAATATCTCGATGAGCTTCCGACAAGGGGATCGGAGTCAGGCCACGCGTTCCGTGACCTCGAAATGGAAGCCGAAGTCCACAAACTGACCCAGCAGATGGGGGTCGGCGCGCAGTTCGGCGGGAAATATTTCTGCCACGACGTGC
>NZ_JBDWHW010000051.1:0-30714 GCF_039975035.1 Hoeflea sp.
AAGCACCAGCACCACATAGATGCGGAAGTGATCGGAGAACCAGGCGGCAGCGATGCGGCGCAAATTCCCCGGGCCATAATCCTTCACGTCATGGGTGAAATAGGCCTGCGGACGTGTGGACCGGATCGAATGGGCATCGAGATCGAAAATCACGGTCTCGCCTTCCAGCCGGTTCCATACAGCCGGATCGGCCAGCATGCCTGTTGCGTCGAGCATGTCGAGCGGCGAGTCCGCGGTCAGCCATGTCACAACGCCTTCGCCTGTCACGCCGGGGCTTTGCGACAGCACCGCCTTGCGGCGAGGCTCAACCAGCGGCGCGGCATCAGCGGCGCGCTCATAATTGAACCATTGCAGGAACGCGCGATACCGGTCGCTCACCCCCATGCCGAAATCGCGCACCGGAGATCCGCTCTTGGCAAGGCCGCGCGTGGTCTGCTGGAATGCATCGAGAAGTGCTGCGGGATCGGTGGTCATCGACAGCGCCACGGCAGCGCCGGGCAAATTGATTGACGAAGTCGTCATCGGGTCGGGGAAATTCCCGGTCATTGCAAAATCGATGGTTTGCGGTGTCGCGGGATAGGCTTCCGGTTCGAGTTGCGCCAGTTCCTCGATACCGCGTTTGGACGCGATCACGATCGCGTTTCCGCCGGCATGGGCCAGCGGCGGACCGAAGGCGATGCGGGAGACCACCGGAGCGCGCGCCGCAAGGCTCATTTTGGCGATCATGGTCATCGCCGCGGAAACCGAATTGGCGTCAGGCTTGAGCGCATGCACATTCACACCGGCCGACCCGGTGTAGGGATAGGCAGAACCGGCCAGTGCCGCCAGCTCGGGCAAACGCGCCACACGCGCCAGCGCCGGCACACGGATTTCGGTGGTGTCGAGAAGAATGAACCGGGGAATCGAATCGTCGCGCTGGGAAAACACGCAGGCATCATCCGCGGCGCGTTCCAGTTCGGCCAGCAATTCGATCTGGTTGCGTCCTGGACGGAAGGCTCTGAGCGGCAATTCCAGCCTGCGACCCGAGAACACCTCGCCATCGGCGTCGCGCATCGGCAGGCTCTTGACGATATGGCCATTGACCCTGACCAGCAGCTGCGACGTGGGCTTGAGGCCAGGCGATGTGGCGGCATGCAAGGCCAGGTCCATGGTGGCGTATTCGGCCGGATAGAAATCTGTAGGCATGACCATCTCGAACCGGGTGTGAAACAACCGGCCGCTGAAGGGAGCCGCGACATACCCGGCATCGGCAAGTGTGTAGGCGCTTGATTCCTCGACACGAAGCTCGCCCTTGCGCTTGGCACGGATACCGCTGTCGAGCACCGGCTTGAGCGGTCCCTGGACCGCGTTCAGCAGCAGGCCGGGAATCTCGCGAGCCGTGGCTGCGTGCAGCACCACCCTGGCCCGGGCATTGGCGGCTCCGGCTTCTACCGACAGGCCATAGGGTGCATTGCCGCCAGCGGCCTGGAACGAGCCGGGGGCATCATCGGTGGCGACGACCAGATCAATACCGGGACCGCGGCCTTCCGTGTCCGCAACCGTCACGGCCAGGTCATCGCGATTGAGCGCCAGCGCCAGGGTCTGAACAACTGGTGCTGCGCGGTTAAGCGCTTCGGCGCCTGCGCCGGCAGGCAGGATCAGGCGCAGATCGGTCAATCCGCTGTCATTGCGGCCTATGGTTCGCAGGCTGGAAAAATCATTCGGCCGGCTTGCCGACTGGGGGCGGAAGCCGGACATCTTGCCGTCGATTTCCGTCCACAATTCGTAAGTGGCTTCCATCGAACAATCGACACGGTGCCGCTGGACGGCGCGCAGGCGGACATCATTGACGCCGGCACGCAGAAGAGCCGGAGAAACGCTGATGACCTGCTTGTCAAAGCCTGATGGCGAGCGGATCGGGAATTCGCCCACAGGCGATCCGTTGATCATCACCGAGACCAGTGAGGCTTCCGGCATGACCGACACCGCATTGCGGTAAGCTATCACCAGATCGCCGCCGGCGGCGATGCTGCCGGCGTCGAGTACAAAGCTAAGGTCGACCACGTCATCCTCGCCCTGCAGCGTCAACACCGATCCGGGTTGCTCGAAAGCGCTGAGGCTTGCGTCGTATCCGGTGCCTGCCCGGGCAACGGCGAGAGGCCGGGTCGACAGGATGGTGCTTTCTCCCAGACCCCGCAACGAGACCACCGGGCTTGCGGCCGGCGCATCCGACAACAGGCTCTGGGCCATGGCTGTCGGGGAGACGGAGGTTCCCAGCAAAACCGCGGCAGCCACCGAAGACATCAGTTTACCCATGAGATCGCACTCCTCCGATCGCCGCCTTTATGCCCGGCGCCTTGCCCGGGATCCGGGCATTGTTGGCCTTGACCACGATCGGTGCATCGGCGTGAGAAACAATTTTGTCGGACCGCCCGAACCCGAGCAGATAGCCGATACCCCTGACGGATTCGGAAATGCTCCAGCTGGCAAAGCGCAGGGTTCCGCGCACAATATCGAGACGCACCTGACGGCGGGTGATGCGGTCCTGCAGCACGCCCTGATCGGAATACATGATCTCGGCAATCGCCATGAAGGTCGCAGGCATTCTTTCGGGATAGGCAAAGCCGAACACATTGGTACCGTCGAACTCGCGCACCGACCGGATGGTCACCGGGAAACACACAGGCCTGCCGCCACGGCGAACTTCGATTTCACCCGCCCAGTCGGAATCCGGATCGATGTCGGGTTCGTGTT
Organism: Hoeflea sp.; assembly: GCF_039975035.1. Lineage (GTDB taxonomy): Bacteria > Pseudomonadota > Alphaproteobacteria > Rhizobiales > Rhizobiaceae > Hoeflea. The sequence goes on from NZ_JBDWHW010000051.1 coordinate 2,734, forward strand.
CGGGGAACTGAACCGAAACCCCGCCGCTTGATGCATCCAGCAGGATGACGGTCCAGGTACGGCTGCCCTTGCGTAGCAAAGCATGGCGACGGATCGGCAGGCGCTGGTTGCGGCGCAGTTCGCGGCGTTCGGAGACGACACCCAGACCGGCGCCGGCGAGCCCGAGATTGATCAGGTTCCACAGCGCGACGATCATCAGCAGATCGGAGGCGACCGGCTCGGTCGCAAGCCGCCAGAGCGAATAGACCGCAGCTGCCAGCAACACAAAGAACATGACGAAATAGGGAACCGCAATCGGCGACAATCCATCCGAATCCAGCGTCTGCCCCTTGGCCGTGACATTGAAGGTGGGTTTGCGCGGATTGCGGATCACGCTGACGATCGAGCCAACCAGCATGATCGACTGCACATACTCATAAAGCTCGGAAACCCAAGGCCAGCGCACCTTTCCGTAGAGATAGCTCTGCATGGCGAAAGAGGCAATCAGGTAGGTCAGCGCATAGACTGCAAACTCCTGGATATTGGCCTGGTAGATTTCGAGCGAAAAGAAGATGTAGAGCAACGGCGAGAGCATGAACGCCAGTCGCGACAGCGGAAACAGCCAGAAAAGGTTGATGCCAGCATAGCAGATGCGCTGCCCCACGGTCAGCCCCCTGGCAAGGAACGGCCGGTTCAGGATGAGGATCTGCAGCATACCCTGGCACCAGCGAGCGCGCTGGCCGATGAATGCGACAAAGGTCTCCGGCTGCAAACCCGCAATCAGCGGCTTGTCAATGTAAATCGAATTCCATCCCTTGGCGTGAAGGCTCAGCGCGGTCTCGCAATCCTCGGTGATGGACTGGCCGGAGAACCCGCCGACGGTGTCGAGCGCCTTGCGGCTCAGGACCGCCGCCGAACCGCAGAAAAACGAGGCGTTCCATTTGTCCAGCCCGCGCTGCAGCACCGAATAGAACATCTCGTTTTCGGACGGCATCGAGCGGAACGTGCGCAGGTTCTTCTCGAGCGGATCGGGATTGAGGAAATAATGCGGCGTCTGGACCAGGAACAGCTTGGGATCTTCCTTGAAGAAGCTCACGGTCTCCTTGAGGAACTCGCGCACCGGCGCATGATCGGCATCAAACACCACGACCAGATCGGACTTGGAAACCCGCAGACCGTCGTTGAGGTTGCCGGCCTTGGCGTGATCGTTTTTCTTGCGGGTATGGTAGTTGACGCCCATGGCCTTGCAGAGCGCCTTGAGCTGTTCGTGGCGCCGCGTCGCGGCAAGCGCCACAACCGGGTCCTTGTGAGAACGCTTGGCGTCGGTGCCGCCGTCATCGAGCAGCCAGATCGACAGCTTGTCGCGCGGATAGATCATGGATTTGGCGGCGGCGAGCGTGCTGGCCAGCAGTTCCGGGTCTTCATTGTAGGTCGGAATGAACACATCGACGCTCGGCAGGTCGTCAAGTGAACGCACTTTCGGCGCCACGCGCTTGAGCGGATCGGCCAGCATGAAGAAGCTGATTGCCAGCATCACCAGGCAGTACATTTCGGCAATGTAGAGCAGCAATCCGGGAATGAAGTTCATCGGCTCTGAGAACGCCGGCAAGGTTTCCGTGGTTCGCCAGAACGCGTAGCGCAAGGCCAGTACAGCGCAGAAAATGAAAGTGATGAAACGGAAAACCGTGTTTTCGGGCCTGGTCATGCCGAAGAACATCACGCCAAGGGCCGCCAGGCTCAAAACAAGCTGCGCCTGAAGGCTCAGCGGCAACCACAACAGGGTCAAGCCCAGAACGCCGGCGAGCAGCGCCGGCCATTTAGTGCACATCATGTGCATGAGATCCCCACATCCAAAATCACCTCCGCATCATACGGAGAAGCCCCCTTTGGGCAGGGCGACATTAGGGATCAAATGATTGACAGATTGCTAAACATAGATCTTCCGACATGCTTTCCCAAGCGATGGTTAATCAATGCTTTAATAGTCAGTATCGGGTACGGTCGAGCCCCATGCCGGTCGTCGCGCGCAGCTCGAACGCACTCGCTCGAACGCCCTGCAACAGGCGCAATACACAATAATGATGCAGCCACAGACTTGATGAATGAATATTCATTCATTATATTGCGGCAGGAAAGTCAGCCTAGGTAAAATTGTTTGTCCGGTTGTCTGTCCCGCATTGTTTCATACCGCCTCAATTGATCCGATATCAGGGATTGCCTTATGGATACGTCCACGGTCGACATTGCCAGCCAGCGGGCTTCGGATATCCTGGAAAAGGTTAAATCGGTGTTTGCGTCGCACGGTTTTAGCGGCGCTTCCATGCAGGATCTGGCGCAGGCGGCGCAGATGAGCGTGGGCAATTTCTACCGTTACTTTCCTTCCAAGGACGCCATCATCACCGCTTTGGTCAAACGCGACCTGATGCAGATCGAAACCTTTTTCGATGCCGTCAGGGCAGCCGACGATCCCGGTGCAAAGTTCATGGAACTGTTTCGGCTTCGGATCGAGACGCTGCCGTTTCAGGATGCCGCCTTGTGGAGCGAAGCTCAGGCGGCCTCGTTCCGTGTGCCTGAAATCGCCACGCTGATGGGCGCGATGGAAGAGACTGTCCGCATCAATGTGGTGAACGCACTGGTCCGCATTCATGGCGATGACAGCGCGCAAGCACTTGAGATCTTCGCAACACGTGCGCACTTCATCATGCTGCTGGTTCATGGCTTTGCCCAACGCAAATCCTGTGCCGGCAATTCGGTAAATCCCGTACAATCCGCCGCTGTTGGAGAGCTTGTGCTCACAACGCTGCACGACACCATCTTCACTCCCCCAGCTCAACCCGCCGTATGACCGGATCCACGATGCGCCCCATTCTTGCCCTTCTGCTTGCAGTTCCCCTGATTTCGGCCCCGTTTGTCTTGACCACGGCCTTGCCGGCCAAAGCCCAGAACGAAGAGAACAGCGCAGCCCACGGCACCCAGCCACCGGCGATCGTTGCGGTCAGTGCCGTCATGGCTCCGATCACGGACCGGGTTCTGACCAACGGCATGATCGCCGCGGTGGAGGAGGTGCTGGTCGCACCGCAGCTCGAAGGACTGGCAATCGAGAGCCTGCACGCCGATGTCGGCGACCTGGTCGAGGCAGGATCGGTGCTTGCAAGGCTCTCCAAGGATCAGTTGATCCTGCAACGCAGTCAGCTTGACGCCAATCAGGCCAAGGCTTTGGCCGCCATTGCCCAGCTTGACGCGCAACTGGCCGAAGTCCGGTCGACGGCTCAGGAAACAGTCAAGACCGGCAAGCGCGCCCGCCAACTGGCGGACCAGGGCACCTATTCGACCGTGCAGGCGGAGCAGGCTGAAGCACAGGCAACGGCAGCGCTGGCCCGCATTCGATCGGTCGAGGAATCGATCAAGGTCGCCCAGGCCGATGTCACGCTGATCGACGCGCAGATCAAGGACGTCGATTTACGGCTGGCGCGAACCGAGGTCAAGGCGCCGGTGTCGGGCGTGATCACGGCTCGAGGCGCGCGGATTGGCGCCATTGCCAGCGCGGCGGCGGGTCCGTTGTTCACGATGATCAGGGATGGCCGGCTTGAAATGCGGGCCGATATCGCCGAAGCCGACATGCACAGGATCGCCGAGGGCCAGGCGGTCAGCATTCACCTTATCGGCGCCGCCGACCCGGTCAAGGGAACAGTCAGGCTGATAGAGCCGACGCTGAACACGGCGACCCGGCTCGGCCTGGCGCGGATCGAGATTGAAAACGGCGTCAATCTGCGCGCCGGCATGTTCGCCGACGCCGAAATCATTGTGGCGCAGCGTGACGCGATCACAGTGCCCGTGACCTCGATCAATATCACGTCCAGCGGGGCCGATGTGCTGAAAATCGTGGACGGCGTGGCAAGGCTCACGGCGGTGAAGACCGGAATTCGCGAGGGCGGCCTGGTGGAGATCAACGAGGGACTTGTGCAAGACGATCTGATCGTCGCCAAGGCAGGCGCATTCGTACGCGACGGCGATCGGGTGACTCCGGTGGAAGAAACCGACAGCGGCCACGTCGCCGCCATCACCGAGTGAGGCACTCGACATGAATTTTTCCGCCTGGGCCATCCGCAATCCGATCGCACCAATCCTGGCATTTGCGCTGCTGACGATTGTCGGAATTCAATCCTTTTTCACACTGCCGATCACGCGTTTTCCCAATATCGACGTACCGCTGGTCGCAATCACCGTGGTGCAGTCGGGCGCCGCTCCCTCCGAAATGGAAGCGCAGGTGACCAGGGAGATCGAGGATTCGGTGGCCGGGATCACCGGCGTCGACGATATAGCCTCGACCGTGTCCGACGGCGTCTCGACCACCAACGTGATCTTCCGGATGGAAGTGCCGACGGATCAGGCCGTCCAGGACGTCAAGGACGCCATCGACCGTATTCGCGGCGATTTGCCGGGCTCGGTGGAAGAACCGATCGTTACTCGTGTCGACGTCGAGGGCCAGGCGATCATGACCTTCGCGGTCAATGCGCCCGACATGACGATCGAGGAAGCCTCGTGGTTCGTCGACGACACCATCAAGCGGGCGTTGCAGGGCCAGCGCGGTGTTGGCAAGGTCGAACGCTATGGCGGCGCCGACCGGGAAATCCGCGTCGAGCTCGATCCGGCACGGCTTGATTCCTACGGCATCACCGCCGCCGACGTGAATCGGCAATTGCGTGCAACCAACGCCAACCTGGGCGGCGGGCGTGGCGAAATCGGAAATCGCGAACAGGCCATCCGCACATTGGGCGACGCAGAAGACCAGGCATCGCTGGAAAAAACCACCATCGCGCTGGCGAACGGACGTTTTGTACGGCTCGGCGAGCTGGGCGTGGTGCGCGACACCTATGAGGAGTTGAGATCGTTCGGACGCTACAATGGTGACCAGGTGGTGTCCTTCGCCGTGTTCCGCTCGAAAGGCGCCAGCGAAATATCGGTCGCCGAAGTTGTGACCGAGACCCTCGATGAGATCAAGGCGAACAACCCCGATGTCGAACTGGTTCCGGTCGACGACACGGTGTTTTTTACCTACGGCAACTATGAAGCGGCACTGCACACGCTGGTGGAAGGCGCCGGCCTGGCGGTTCTGGTGGTGTTTCTGTTCCTGAGAAACTGGCGCGCGACGCTGATCGCGGCTATCGCGCTGCCGCTTTCGGCGATCCCGACCTTCTATGTCATGGACTTGCTCGGATTTTCGCTCAATCTGGTCAGCCTGCTCGCCATCACGCTGGCGACCGGTATCCTCGTCGATGACGCAATCGTCGAGGTGGAGAACATCTCGCGTCATATCCGCATGGGCAAGACACCCTACCGGGCCGCGGTCGAAGCTGCCGACGAAATCGGACTGGCGGTCATCGCCACCACCTTTACCATCATCGCGGTGTTTGTGCCGGTGTCGTTCATGCCGGGCATTCCAGGACAGTACTTCATCCAGTTCGGCATGACCGTGGCTGTCGCGGTGATGTTCTCGCTGCTGGTGGCGCGCCTGATCACACCTATGATGGCCGCCTACCTGATGCGCGACAGCGACACCCACGAAGAGGCCGAGGGCGGCGGCAAGATCATGCGGGGCTACACCTGGTTCATCTCCAGGACCTTGCGCTGGAGATATACCACCTTGCTTGCCGCGATCGGGTCGCTGGTCGTTGCCGTCTATTTCCTGGCGCAGGTGCCGGGCTCGTTCCTGCCGCCTGAAGATGTCTCCCGGGTCTCCATCAGTGTTGAACTGCCGCCCGGCGCAACGCTTGCAGACACCGACCGCACCACGGAAGCGATGCGCCAGATCATCACCGGCGTCGAGAATGTCGAAAACGTCTTCATCCTTGGAGGCACCTCGCCCAAGGGCGAACTCGATATCCGCCGCGCCTCCGTCTCCGTGCTGCTTGAGAAGATCGAGCATTCCATCGTCAAGAAGGTTGTCAACGGGCTTGTCGACGCGGTTCCGTTCGTGTCCTCATCACTGCCGCGCATGAAGGTTTTGGGCCGGGTCCGTACGCAGGCCGAAATCGAATCCGAGATCTTCGACAAGCTGGCTGTCATTCCCGACATCCGGGCCTACAAGCTCAATGACCGCGGCGACCGCGATCTGACCTACAACGTGATTTCGGCCGATGATGCCGCCATCGACCGGGCGGTGGCCATTCTGGAGCCGAAGCTCAAGGCCGAGACCGTACTGTCGAGCGTCAGCGTTTCTGGCTCGCTTCCGCGTCCGGAAGTGCAGATCCGGCCGCGGGCTGAGGAAGCCGCCCGGCTCGGCGTCACCACGGCGCAGATTGCCGAAACCGTCCGGGTCGCCACCATCGGCGATGTCAATTCGGCACTGGCCAAGATCTCGCTCGACAGCCGGCAGATCCCGATCAGGGTGCAGCTTGATCCGGTCTACCGCACCGACATCAACCGCATCGCCAATCTGCGCGTGCAAACCTCCACGGGCGCTTCCATCCCGCTCAAGAGCGTGGCCGACATCGTCATCACGCAGGGCCCCTCCACCATCAATCGGTTCAATCGCGAGCGGCAGGCGGTGATCGGCGCCAGCCTGCCGATCGGGGTGGCGCTGGACACGGCCAAGAACCGGTTCAACGAAATCGTCGCGACAACCGACCTTCCGGCTGGCGTTCAGGTGTTGGAAGCCGGTGACGCCGAAGTGCAGAACGAGATGCAGGAAAGCTTCCTCAACGCCATGCTGATGGGGCTCATGCTGGTGCTCACCGTTCTCATCCTGCTGTTTAAGGACGTGATCCAGCCATTCACCATCCTGTTTTCGCTGCCACTGGCGATCGGTGGCGTGGCGGCAGGCCTGATCATCACCAACAATGCGCTGTCTATGCCGGTGTTGATCGGCATCCTGATGCTGATGGGCATCGTCACCAAGAACGCCATTCTGCTGGTCGATTTCGCCGTCGAGCTGATCCGCTCGGGACGCGACCGGGTCGAAGCCATGATCGAGGCCGGTCAGAAACGCGCCCGGCCGATCGTCATGACCTCGATTGCAATGTCGGCGGGTATGCTGCCGAGCGCGCTGGGCGTCGGCGAAGGCGGCTCGTTCCGCGCGCCGATGGCGATCGCGGTGATCGGCGGCATCATCGTCTCGACCGTACTGAGCCTCGTGGTGGTGCCGTCGTTCTTCCTCATCATGGATGATCTGTCGCGACTGCTGGGAAGGCTCTTCGGCCGGTTCATCGGACCGAAGGAGGAGGAAGTCGAGACAATGGAACCCGAGGCGATGACCGTCGCCCTCGGCGAGACTGCCGGAGAGATCGCCAACTTGCACGAACGGCTGGCTGAACTTGAGCGCCAGGCCGGGCCGAGACCGCCGAAACTTGTCATCTCGAAACAAGCGGCGGAGTAGACCCGGGATCAAACGCCGGGACTAAACAGTTAGGTTTCGATCTCGCGCGTCAGACCCGCCGGCACCCGGGTCGACACACTTTCGCCGTGAGTGAGAATGACGCAGCGGTGGGTTACTGCGCGGGGTTCGCAAAACGCCTTGCCCGGCAGCAGGGTCGAATCTTCGCCCAGTCCGGTCTTGTTGTAAGGCCTTGATCGAGAACTCCTCAGCCGAACAAGGCAATCGAGGTGTTTTACAGGCTTGAAGCATTTCCCACCCGATTCTCCCTTGCGCCAGAGACGCGAGCATGGTTCCAAGGAGATCACAGCCATGCTTTTGCAAAGACCGAAGGAGACCGGCGATGCAGTGTTTTTTCGTAGAGTTTCAATGCAAGCTCGGACAGGCCTACGCAGTCGCCGACGAAATTGCCAACCGCGAGATCGCGTCCGAGATCTACTCGGTCAGCGGCCAGTTCGACCTGATGGCGAAGTTCTATATCGAGGATGATGTCGATATCGGCCGTTTCGTCGCAGACAACATTCACACCGTGCCCGGTGTCGAGCGGACCCACACGATCCTGACTTTCAAGGCATTCTGACCCGGATCGGAAACCGCCTCATGCATGCCGCGTTCAAATGTGTTCATTTGCACGGCAACGCAGATGCATCATTTCACAGGGTTACACCGCCGCGCATTCAGTTGGATGCGCGGCGGTGCACAGAGAGAGGATGCCGGACAGGTGGAGCATGCGATCCACTGCCGCTTGCCGTGCCGGTATTTGCTGAAAGAGAAATGGTACGATTGGGTGGGCTCGAACCACCGACCTCCGGATCCACAATCCGGCGCTCTAACCAACTGAGCTACAACCGCACACCAGTGGACAAGGATCACGTCCGAGCCACTTTGTTGCCGCTCACATACGGCGGCATAGTCAATTTTGCAAGAGGGTTCAGCCCTGTTTTGCGCATTTTGGGGTTGATGAAAACCCGCAATGCAAAAGGCCGGACACTGTGCCCGGCCTCTGCTTCGTTTCAATTCCGCGGTTTGGCGAAATCAGGCAACCTTGGTTTCGTTGATGGCCTTTTCGGCAACAGACTTGACCGGCTTGGAAACTTCCTCGGACACCTTCTTGGCGGCTTCCTGCATGACCTTGGCCTGGTCGACCATCATTTCGGCCTGCTTGCGGAAAAAGCTGGTCTGAAGTTCGAACATCTGGGCAACCGACTTGACACCAAGCAGGGCTTCCATGTGCGACAGCGAATGCTCGACGTTGCCGCGAGCTGCGTCGATGGCCTTGAGGCTGAGTTCAACAGTGCCGGTCTGTGCCTTTTCGAGCGTGGTTTCGATCGCCTTTGTGGCGTCTTCGGCAACGGTCTTGACCTTGGCGTAGGCTTCCTTGGTCTGGTTGACAGACTTGTCAGCCATTTCGCGGTAGCCATCAGTCATCTTGGCCACGTCGAATGCCGGGAATTCAAAAACGTCTGCGGAGGTTTGGGTTTTCTTGGTCGCCATGTCACTTCTCCTTGAAGGATGGTGGGACCGTTCGTGGCCCCGTTTCGATTTCAAAAGGACCATACCATGGCTTATGGTGCATTGCAACATATATTGTGCATCGCACCATACGTTAACCGTTTCTTCACAAATCACCGCTGCCGGACCGGCCTTTGCTGGACCGGCGAAGGCGTCAAAGCTATTAATTAAATCTTAATGCGCGCCCACAATGGGCATAATCAGGCCGAAACTGGAATTCAGCCCATGCAGGCTCATCATTATCCATTCATTGATCTGGCCGTTCACGCTTCGATCCGGGACCGGTTTTCCAAGGGCGACGCCGTGGCCGTGTTGAGCCCCGACCTCGGTGGCGTCCTGTGGGCCAACGGGGCAGCCGCCAGCCTGTTCGGTTTCGACAATATCTATGATGCGCTGGACGAGGGCCTTGCAGGCCAGGTCGCGACCAGGCGGCAGATTGAAAGCGCGCTCAGCGGTTTGCGCCGGACCGGTAGGCGGCAGGCCTTCATGATGCGACTGTCATCAGGGTTTTCGCGCTCGATGACGCCGGCAAGCCTTGAAGACATCACCTTGCCCGATGGCGAGCGGGCGCTGCTGCTGGTCAGCAGCCAGGCCGGACAGATCCTGTCACCAGGGGCCCGCGCCCGTCAGATCATCTCCGGCTTTGAGGGAACCGGCACGCATGTGGCGGTGCTGGACAAGGACGGCCGGGTTCTGGCCGCATCGAGCACTTTCGACGAGATCGGGCTTGCGCAAAGCGATATCGACCGGATGATCGCAGATGTGGCGGCGGATGACGACCGTCTGGTCAAGCGCATGACCGAGGCGCGCACCGGACCGATGCCGACCGCTATCGGCAGGCTGGCGGACGAGCCGCGCATGCACCTGCTGTTCGCCGTCGAGCCACAGCCGCATGAGGAAACCGACGCCGGCACCGAGGAGGTTCCAGCGCCGCTTCACGCCGAGGACGCCGCACCATCGGAGAAAGGTGCTGCTGAACTTTCCCCTGAGCCACGCAGTGGTTCCGATCTGGAGGATGACACCGAAGCCGTTCGGCCAACCGAGACCAGCGCCACCGGCGAAGAAGCAAACGATGGACCGGGGAACATCGAAGCACCAGCCGGCATCGAGCATGCCGCTCCCTCCGATAAGACCGCTTCGGAGGGTGACGACGAAGTGGATACGATGTCCGATGTCGCTGAGGTTCATGACGGCGAGGGCGAACAGGAGTCCGTCCCTGCCGGGATCGCACCGTCTGAAGAAAGTTCGGTTCCCCGGCGAGCGGTTTTCGATACAAGCCGGATCCGTGATGAACTCAATGCGCGGCTTGAAAAGGCGCGCGCCGAGCAGGCGCGGGAAGACAACGACATCCCCCTGCCCTTCGCCGATGCCCGCGACCTCAACACTGATCTCAATGCTGATCTCGGCGGCAGCAGCGAGGTTGGCGCCGACACGGGCCTCAATGACGACCCGCAAAACGATGAGCAGTTGGACGGGACGGACAAGGCGGCGTCCGACGAAGACCCCGTGATGGCGACCCAACCGGATCAGCCGGTGGCCAGTGGCGAAGACGACGTCGCTGACGCCGACATCGGCGCTGACGGGCCAGAGTTCAGGTTTGACCCCAACAGCAAGCCGGCGCGCTTCGTTTGGAAAATCAACCGCGACGGCAAGTTCAGCGAAGTCTCACCCGAATTCGCGCTCGCCGTCGGTCCGCATTCCGCTGACATTGTCGGGCGGAGCTTTCCGGATCTGGCCCGGGTTTTCAATCTTGATCCGGACCATGTCATCTCGGAATTGCTCAGCCGCCGCGACACCTGGTCGGGAAAGACGGTTTACTGGCCAATCCAGGGAACCTCGCTGTCGACGCCAGTGGATCTGGCGGCCCTGCCGACCTACACCCGCGACCGCCAGTTTGACGGTTTCCGGGGGTTCGGAATTGTCCGGATCGGGGAAACCCGCGAGGACCCCGAAGCGCTGGGCCTGGCCCTGGTCCCGGGTGCGCGATCACGCCCGGCGGAACAAACGCCACCGGATGAAGATCCTGTCGCAGACGAAACCGACGAGACAGCACAGACGGTTACCCCGGATCAGCCGAACGAGATTGTCCAGGACGCCGAGGATATGGCCGACCTCGAACTGCGTAGCCTTGAACGCGACATCGAAGATCTCGCCCGCATGGACGGTGCCGATGGCGAGGCCACCGATGAAACCGGCGAAATTGGCGACAACATCGCTGACACTCCGGCTGAGGCCGGCTCAGGCCCGCAGGATCCGTTCCGGGGCGAACGCCCGGCAATCCGCCTCGTCGAAACCCCGGGTCGGCGCGACAGCGACAAGGTCATCGATCTCGAAGCCCGGAGAACGCGGCCGCGTGACAGCCTGTCACCCGGCGAGCAGGCGGCTTTCAGGGAAATCGGCGTCCGGCTGAACGAAACATCTGCAGCCACGACAGGGACGCCAGATACCGGCGCGGAGTCCGCCAGCCCCGAACAACAGCTTGACCGGCCGGCCTTTGGAAAACGTCAAACCCAGGCCAATGACGATCAGCCCGACCCCGGTGATATCGAGATCAATTTTGATGGCAACCAGGCAGGCGACACCACAGGTGACAGCGCGGGCGATCCCGATAACGACACTGTAGCAGCCAGCGCCGCCGACGAAACCGTTGATGATGCGCCGTCGCAACCGGAGGAATTGCCGGAGCAACTGGCAGAGAAGCAGGCAGAGCCCGCATCGCAAGATTTCGAACCGATCGAAACACCGGCGCTGCCATTGCCTTCGGCCTTTGCGCTGCCAGCCCGGCAGGTGATGCCGGCCGGCATCGATGCCGGGCTGGTTGACGCCATCCCAGCAGCGCTTCTGGTGCATTGCGGCGATGAGCTGATACATGCCAATGCCGAATTCCTCGATTTGACGGGATACGGCTCGCTCAGCGAGCTTGCCGCGCGTGGCGGGCTCGATCATCTGCTCGACCAGTCTGACGAGGATGACGAGGATGCCGACGGCGCGATGATCGTGCGGCGCGCCGACGGCACCGCCTGCAAGGTCACCGCCCGGCTGCGGTCGGTCAATTGGGCGGATGGCCAGGCGCTGCTTCTTGCACTGTCGCCGGTGCAACCCGCGTCGGCCGGGGTTACAGCCACACTGGTCACGGCTGTGGAACCACCAGCCGGTTCTGAGAGCGGGACTGCGCAAGCCGAGGAGCCTGAAGTCGCGGGCGAGCCGGATGCCGGCGTGTCTGACGAGGTGGCTGCCCTCAAAATCGAGGCGCAGGAGCTCCGCTCCATCCTCGAGACCGCCACCGACGGTGTTGTCATCCTCGACGATGACGGCACAATCCGCTCGATGAACGGATCTGCCTGTGCGCTGTTCAATTATGATGAGAACGAAACCCGGGGCCAACCCTTCGCGATGCTGTTTGCCCATGAAAGCCAGCGCGCGGTGATGGACTATGTCAGCGGCCTGGCCGAGCACGGAGTTTCCAGCGTCCTCAATGACGGGCGTGAAGTGATTGGCCGCGAGGCCGCCGGCGGCTTTCTGCCGCTGTTCATGACCATCGGGCGACTGTCGGGCTCGAACGGCTATTGCGCCGTGCTGCGCGATATCACCCAGTGGAAGCGGACTGAAGACGAGCTGCGCAACGCCAAGCGCGCGGCGGAGACGGCGAATTCACACAAATCCGACTTCCTGGCCCGGGTCAGCCACGAGATCCGCACGCCGCTCAATGCCATCATAGGATTTTCCGAAATGATGGTAGAGGAGCGGTTCGGACCGATCGGCAGTCCGCGCTATCTCGAATACGCCCACGACATCGGCAATTCCGGCAAGCATGTTCTCGATATCGTCAATGATCTGCTCGACATTTCCAAGATCGAAGCAGGCCAGGAGCAGATGGAGTTTGTCGCCGTCTCGCTCAACGAACATCTGGCGGAAAGCGTCTCGCTGTTGCAGCCGATGGCCAACAGCCAGCGTGTGATCATCCGCACCAGCCTGTCGGCCAGCGTGCCAGAAGTTGTCGCCGACCGACGCTCGATCAAGCAGATCGCGCTCAACCTGCTGTCCAACGCCATCCGCTTCACCCCCTCTGGCGGGCAAATTGTCGTTTCCACATCTTATGAGCCCTCGGGCAATGTCGTCATTCGCATCCGCGACACCGGCATCGGCATGAACCGCAAGGAACTCGAGCAGGCGATGAAACCGTTTGGCCAGGTTGGTCCTGGCCCGCGCCAGCGCGGCGATGGAACAGGACTGGGCCTGCCGCTGACCAAGGCAATGGTGGAAGCCAACCGGGCCCAGTTCGACATCGTCTCGACGCCGAGCGAAGGAACCCTGGTGTCGATCGCCTTTCCGCCGCAGCGGGTACTGGCCGACTGAACCGGAGAAGCCGTGACCTTCATCAGCGCCAGAGGCTGACCGTACGACAAAGAAAACGGAGACCGGCAAGGGTCTCCGTAAAATTGGTATCTGTGCTGATGTACACCATGAAGAGCCAGGCTATCCAAAGGTTGATGCGAGTAGAGCGCCAAATACTTTCGGGATCCTTGCCGGTTTGTCTAGGATTTTACCGAACCGCCTCGCTTTACCTGACGTGGTTAAGTTTGCGGGTAAGGTGTGATTAACCATGAGCTACCCGCGCATCCTTGATCCGAAGGGTTCGAACCGGGTTCATGCCGGCCTGTAAAATTCACGCCATCTCGGTCATGAAGTCCGCCGCACCGAGCCGCAACAGGCATGAAAACAATCCTGCTGCGGACCGGTCTGGCTGATTGACACGGATCACGGACCGTCGGATTCTGGCCCGGCCCGCCGGAGTGGCCGGAGGGGCGTCAACAGGGGTGAACGGCATGATAAGGATGATCTCGGTTTATCTGGCTGCAACGCTGAGCCTTACGGGCCTGGCGCAGGCTCAAGTGTCGACCGGCACCTACACGGTCGAGGGGACGAATTTCGACGGCAGTGCCTATGGCGGCACGGCAACCATTGAGCTCAGCTCGGACACAACCTGCCACATTCACTGGAGCACCGGCACTGAATCCGACGGCATCTGCATGCTCTATGGCAACGCATTTGCCGCAGGCTACGTGTTCAAGACCGGCAGTGTCGGGCTCGTGGTCTATCAGGTCATGGATGACGGTAGGCTTGAAGGTGCGTGGACCATCGACGGCCAGTCCGGCTCGGGCACGGAGACGCTGATCCCGCAATGATCAAGCACAGCGCACCGCCCATCAGGCGATGATGCAGGACAGGCAATCCCTGTCTTGCATCAGCTCACCCGACCGATGCGCCGGGGGAGCCGCAACCTTCAAACGGGCGTGGTCAGCAACGCATTCGCCCCGCGGGGTCAGCTCTTGAGCTCTTCGAGATCCGCAAACAACTCCAGCGCTTCGGGGTTGGCCAGCGCCTCCTGGTTCTTCACCGTCCGTCCATGGACAATATCGCGCACGGCAAGTTCGACGATCTTGCCGGACTTGGTGCGGGGGATGTCGGCGACTGCGATGATCCGGGCGGGCACGTGGCGGGGCGAGGCTCCGGTGCGGATGCGGGCGCGGATCCTGGACCGGAGATCGTCATCGAGTGCGACGCCCTCGGCGAGACGGACGAACAGCACGACGCGGACATCGTCGTCCCAGTCCTGACCTATGCAGATGGCTTCCGCCACTTCGTCCATCTGTTCGACCTGATTGTAAATCTCCGCGGTGCCGATGCGCACCCCGCCCGGATTGAGCGTCGCATCCGAGCGGCCATGGATGATGATGCCGTGATGGGGCGTCCATTCGGCGAAATCGCCGTGAGTCCAGACGTTGTCGAAGCGGGCGAAATAGGCGGCCATGTATTTCTGGTCATCGGGATCGTTCCAGAAACCGATCGGCATCGCCGGGAACGGCCTGGTGCAGACCAGTTCGCCTTTTTCGCCGACGATGGAGTTGCCATCCTCGTCCCAGACATCGACGGCCATTCCAAGCCCGGGGCCCTGGATCTCGCCTGAATAGACCGGCAACGCGGGAATGCCCAGAACGAAGCAGGAGACGATGTCGGTGCCGCCGGAGATCGAGGCCAGATGCACATCGGGCTTTATGCCTTCATAGACGAAGGAAAAGCCCTCGGGCGACAAGGGCGAGCCGGTGGAAGTCAGCAGCCTGAGTTGCGACAGATCATGGGACTTGACCGGTTGGAGGCCGGCCTTGCGCACGGCATCGATGAATTTGGCTGAGGTTCCGAACACCGAGAACCTCTCCTCGGCGGCATAATCAAACAGCACATTGCCGTCGGGATGGAATGGCGAACCGTCATACAGGCACAGCGTCGCCCCCGCAGCCAGACCGGAGGCCAGCCAGTTCCACATCATCCAGCCGCAGGTGGTGAAGTAGAACAGCCGCTCACCGGGCGTGAGCCCGCAATGCAGGCGGTGCTCCTTGAGATGCTGCAGCAACGTGCCGCCGGCCGAATGGACGATGCATTTGGGAATGCCGGTGGTGCCGGATGAAAACAGGATGTAGAGCGGATGCGAAAACGGCAGACGCTCGAACTCGACCTGCCGGACGATGTAATCGGCGATGAAAACCGCAAGCGGCACAGCGCCGGAAACCGCAGCGGCCACGGCGTGAGCGTCGTCGACCAGCGGCACGATCACGGTCGCATTGGGCCGGAGCGAGGTCGCGATTTCGGCGAGTTTGGCGGTCACGTCCTGACGCTTGCCATTGTACCAGTAGCCATCGCAGGAAATAAACAGTTTGGGTTCGATCTGGCCGAACCTGTCGAGCACGCCCTGAACCCCGAAATCAGGGGAGCACGAGGACCAGACCGCCCCGATCGAGGCACAAGCGAGCATGCAGGCGATGGTTTCAGGCATGTTCGGCATCATCGCCGCGATCCGGTCGCCCGGGCCTACGCCATGGGCGCGGAACGCCTGCTGCAGGCGCGAGACCAGGGAATGCAGCTCGAGCCAGCTCATGGCGCGGCGGGCCTTGTCCTCGGCCCTGAACAGGATCGCCGGCTCGGCGCCGGTCCGGGTCAGCAGGTTTTCGGCGAAATTCAATTCCGCATCAGGGAAAAACCGCGCCCCGGGCATGGCGTCACCATTTTCGATGATGCGCTCGCCCTTGTTGCCGCGAACACCGCAAAAATCCCATAGCGCCGACCAGAAGCCCTCGCGATCGGTGATCGACCATTCATGCAACGCAAGCGGATCGGTGAGCGAAAGTCCCGACCTTTCACCGGCGAAACCGGCGAACTTCATCCACGGGCTCTCCTGCAATTGCTGCTTGTCGGGGCACCAAAGCGGTGTATCGGTCATTGTCTGCTCCTGCAAATTCCTGTGACAGGTTTAGTAGCATTGGCAAGATACGATGCAAACAGAACTTGGGGTCGCATCAGGCCATATGGAGGCCGCTGACGCTTGGCAATTGCTTTCACCCGCGCCAAGCTTTAACCAGAACATCGTGACAGCGTATCGGGAGCACGGGGTTTGAATTTCATTATCGCGCAATGGTCTTTGCGACGCGCGGCGATCATCGGCACCCTCGCCGTGCTCGCCCTGGTCCTGATCATTTTCGCGAGCCTGCCGCTGGCCGTTTCGAGCGGTGTGGTGCGCGACCGCCTGGAACGTGACATCGGCGCGTGGGCGGGGCATGCGGTTTCGCTTGGCGATGCCCCCTCGCTCGATTTCTGGCCGACGCCGACCATCAAGCTCGACAATGTGGAAATCAGGCCGTCGACATTCTCCGGTGGCGACCCGATCCTGCGCGCCGACAGCATTGTTGCCAATTTCAACCTGTTCTCGGCGGTGCTGGGCGCGCCCAGCTTCTCGCAGTTCAAGCTGATCCGGCCGACCTTCAATGTCGAACTATACCCGGACTCAACCTCGAACTGGTCCTCCTCGTCCGGTCAGCTTGCCAAGGGCATTGCAGCCGCAGTTGCCCGCGACCTCGCAATCCAGGCCGGCGACGAAATCCCGGCTTCCGCAACCATACCGGAATCAGCGGCGCTCGGCGCAGTGACGATTGAAGACGGCACCGTCAGATGGATCCGCGATCCCGGCGCGCAAGCCGAAAAGCTTACCGCCATCAACGGCACGCTGGCCTGGACCGCGCCAACGGCGGTTGCCCGGGCCAATCTGGTGGCGATTTTCCGCGGCGAGCAACTGACGCTGAGTGGGTCGACCACGCTGCCGCTGCTTCTGCTTGGCCGGCGCCTGGCGCCGGTCGAGCTCAAGGTATCCTCCTCGCCGCTGAATCTGAATTTCACCGGATCGGCAAGTCTGGGTCCCAATATGTTCGTCTCGGGCGCGCTGGAGCTGAAAAGCCCGTCGGTGCGGCGGGCGCTTGAATGGTCGCGCGCCGACATCAAGCCGGGCGAGGCGCTGGGCGCGCTGGAACTGTCGGCCAAGATCACCGCCGGGCCGACCAAGGCCAAGCTCGATGACCTGATCGTGATGATTGACAAGAACCGCGGCATCGGCGTGCTGGATGTCTCGCTCGACGATGAGGCGCCGCCGCTGGTTGCGGGCACGCTGGCGTTCAACACCCTTGATATCATGTCCTTCCTGCAGGCGTTCACGCCGCTTCCGGTTAACGGCAAGGACATTGCCTCGATCATCGACACGCGCTTCCTGCACGAAATCGGACTTGATTTGCGGCTGTCGGCCCAGTCGGCGAGCCTCGGACCGGTGGCGCTTTCCAACCTGGCCGCGGCAGCGCGGGTCGAGCAGGGCCGCGCCAATTTCGATATCGGCGACGCCACCGCCTATGGCGGCAGCCTTCTCGGCCGCATCGCGCTTTCGGAGAAGGGAATCGAGGGCGGGGTGAAGATGCAGATGTCGGCGCGCGAGATGGATATCGGCAGCCTTTTCGACGCGATGGGCCTGACTGGCCCGTTGCCGCGCGGCGTTGGTTCCCTCGATCTTGAAGTGACATCGCCCTACCCGACCTGGGCGACTGCGCTGTCCGATCTGACCGGGAAGCTTGACCTGTCCCTGGGCAAGGGCGTCGTGCCCGGCCTGAATATCCAGAAATTCCGCGAACTGGCCAAAACCGAGCGGTTCTTCGATCTCGATCAGCTGGGTGAGGGTGCCGGTTTCCCGTTCCAGTCCGCGCGCTTCGAAGCGAGCATCGCTGCCGGCGAGGCCGACCTGAAAACCGCCGAACTGATCGGCGCCAAACAGATGTTTTCGCTGTCAGGCGTCATTCCCTATTCGCGCTCCAGCCTGGCGATAGCCGGCGTTCTGGGGCCAATACCGGCCACGGAAGCAACCCCCGTCGCGACCGATGCTGTGCCTGAAACGCTCAAGTTCTTTGTCGGCGGTTCCTGGCCGCAACCAGTGATCTCGCCGGTGACGCCGTGATGCGTGCAACGGCTCATCATGACTTCACCTGAAGGCGACATGCATCATTGCAAGCGACGTTGTACAAACACATGAGAAAAGACCCTGCTTGCGAATTAGCGCGGATTTGGCGACACTCCGCCAAACCCGGTGCTCCGAACCGGCGGCGGGCCTTGTCGAACCTGGAAGCCAATGAGGGCGCACCATGCTGCGGGTGATTTCAGCACTAGTGAAAATCGGACTGGCCTCGCTGATTACCGGCGCGGTGCTGTCAGCTCTCAACCTGTCGGCCGCCGAACTGCTCGCCGAGATCGGCCTGACGCCGGAGCGGGTGTTTGCGGCCCTGCAGGAGGGCGCTGCCTGGGCGATCCCGAACATCGTGCTGGGCTCGATGGTGATCGTGCCGATCTGGTTTGTCACCTACCTGCTGCGGCCCCCCAGAAACTGACAGGTTTCAGGCCGGCATCCTGGCTCAGTGATTGGCGAACGCCGCCTGTTCATCGCGCTGACGCCTGACATCGCGGCTCTTGTTCATGATCGAGGCTATGATGACGCCGATCGAGACAGCGCCGATGAGCAGCGTACATACCGCATTGATTTCCGGTGTCACCCCAAGCCGCACCTGGGAGTAGATCTTCATCGGCAGCGTGGTTGCGCCCGGCCCCGAGGTGAAACTGGCGATCACCAGATCATCGAGCGACAGCGTGAACGCCAGCATCCATCCCGAGATCACCGCCGGCAGGATCACCGGCAGGGTGATCTGCATGAAGGTGGTGACAGGCCCTGCCCCCAGATCCATCGCCGCCTCTTCGAGCGAGCGGTCGAAACTCATCAGACGCGATTGCACCACCACCGCGACAAAGCACATCGAGAAGGTGATGTGGGCCAGCGTCACGGTCCAGAACCCGCGGGGGAAATTTACCGCCACGAACAGCAGCAGCAATGACAGGCCGGTGATCACCTCGGGCATCACCAGCGGCGCGAAGACCATGCCGGAGAACAGGATGCGCCCGTTGAACCGGGTGTAGCGGGTCAGTGTCAGAGCCGCCATCGTGCCGAGCACTGTGGCGATGCTGGCGGAGACCAGTCCGACGCGGACTGTTACCCAGGCCGCATCCATCAGCCCCTGATTGTTGAACAGCTCGACATACCATTTGGTGGAAAAGCCGGTCCAGACCGTCACCAGCCGGGATTCGTTGAACGAGTAGATCACCAGAAGCACGATCGGCAGATAGAGAAAGGCAAAGCCGAAGACCACCGAGGCGATGTTGAAGCGGGACCAGTTTGGGCTCATCGGTTCGACCTCATTGTCCGCTTTCCTGGGATTTGGCCTGCGCCTGCTGGAACAGCATGATGGGCACGACCAGAATCAGCAGCAGCAGCACCGCCACGGCCGAGGACACCGGCCAGTCCCGGTTGTTGAAGAACTCGCTCCACAGCGTCTTGCCGATCATCAGCGTACGCGAGCCGCCGAGCAGATCGGGGATGACGAACTCGCCGACCGCCGGGATGAACACCAGCAGGCAGCCGGCAGCGATGCCGGGGATGGCAAGCGGAAAGGTGATCTTCCAGAACGCCGTGATCGGCGGGCAACCGAGATCCTGCGCCGCCTCGATCAGTGTGTAGTCCATCTTCTCGAGCGCCGAGTAGATCGGCAGCACCATGAACGGCAGGTAGGAATAGACGATGCCGATATAGACCGCGATGTTGGTGTTGAGAATGATCAGCGGCTCGTCGATCACCCCGATCAGCAGCAGGAACTGATTGAGCAGGCCTTCGGGTTTCAGAATGCCTATCCAGGCATAGACCCGGATCAGGAAGCTGGTCCAGAACGGCAGGATGACCAGCATCAGCAGCGTCGGACGCAGTGAGGCCGGTGCGCGCGCCATGCCGTAGGCCAGCGGAAAGCCGATCAGCAGGGTCAGCACCGTCGAGACGAAGGCGATGATGATCGAGGAGATATAGGCGTTGATGTAGAGTGAATCCTGCGTCAGCCAGAGATAGTTGGAAAAACTGAACTGCCTGAAGGCATCGACGAGGCCGGAAAATCCGTCAGCCAGATCGAGTGTCGGCGCATAGGGCGGCATCGACATCACCGGTTCGGAAAACGAGATTTTCAGAACGATGAGGAACGGCACCAGGAAAAAAATCAGCAGCCAGGCATAGGGAACGATGATGACAAGGCGGCGGGTGATGGCGGAAATGAGCTTCATCGCAGTCCCCTCAATTGCTCAGCACAATGCCGCTGTCCGCATCGAAGCAAATCCAGATCTCTTCGTCGTAGCCGACGGGGTCTTCAACGGTGCGCACGGCGTTGAGCAGCGAGGCCTTGACCACTTCTCCGCTCTTGAGCTTGACGTGAAACACGGTCATGTCGCCGAGATATCCGATATCCCAGATTTCGCCTGAGACGGCGTTGATCCCGCCCTCGGGCCTGGTGCGGGAAACGCGCAGCTTTTCCGGCCTGATGGCGAAACTGGCTTTCTCGCCCGGTTTCACCGCCACCGGCGACGTGGCACGGATGACCATGCCGTCGGGTGTTTCGATATCGACCACGCCGCCATTGGCGCCGGTCACTTCGCCGCGAAAGATGTTGATGTCGCCGATGAAGCGGGCGACGAATTCCGAATTCGGCGCTTCATAGGTTTCCACCGGCGTGCCGATCTGCACAATGCGGCCGAGATCCATCACCGCGATCCGGTCGGCCATGGTCATCGCCTCTTCCTGGTCGTGGGTGACGACGACGAAGGTCAGGCCCAGTTCCTGTTGCAGATCCATCAGTTCAAACTGGGTTTCCTCGCGCAGCTTCTTGTCGAGCGCGCCGAGCGGCTCGTCAAGCAACAGCACCTTGGGACGCTTGGCAATCGAGCGAGCAAGCGCCACGCGCTGGCGCTGTCCGCCGGAAAGCTGGTGCGGCTTGCGCTTGCCGAACTGGTCGAGCTTGACCAGCTTGAGCATGTTGTTGACGCGGTCGTCGATTTCGGATTTGGCCATGCCGTCCTGCTTGAGGCCGAAGGCGATGTTTTTTTCCACGCTCATATGCGGAAACAGCGCATAGGACTGGAACATCATGTTGACCGGGCGGCTGTAGGGCGGAACGCCGGAGAGGTTCTCGCCATCGAGCAGGATCTGGCCGCTGGTTGGATTTTCGAATCCGGCCAGCATGCGCAGCAAGGTCGACTTGCCACAACCCGAGCCGCCGAGAAGGGCAAAAAATTCGCGTTGAAAGATATGCAGTGTCAGGTCTTTGACGGCGGTGAAATCGCCAAATTTCTTGGTTATGTTTTCAAAAGCGATATAGGGGCGCTGGTTCGGATCATTCCATGGTTCAAAACTGCGCCGGATGCTTCCCAGAGATTTCATGACCAACTGCCCCCTTGATCAAGACCAATGAAAACCCCCGGCCCGTTGCCGGGTCGGGGGTGAAGGTTTTGGGTTACTGCCCCGTGACAACCTTGGTCCAGGTCCGGGTCATGACGCGCTGGGTGCGCTGATCCTTGGGTGAAGTGGAGTAGAGCCGCCCGATGGTTTCCTCATCAGGATAGATGGCGGTGTCGCCGATCACGTCCTCGTTGAGGAACTCCTTGGAAGCCACATTGCCATTGGCGTAGTAGACATAGTTGGACGCCTTTGCGGCAACTTCCGGCTTCATGATGTAGTTGAGGAATTCATGGGCTTCTTCAACGTGAGTGGCATCGCCGGGGATCGCCATGTTGTCGAACCACATCAAGGCGCCTTCCTTGGGAATGATATACTCGATGGTCACGCCCTGATCGGCCTCCGCGGCACGGTCGCGCGCCTGCAGCACATCACCGGACCAGCCGACAGCCAGGCAGATGTCGCCATTGGCCAGCGCGTTGATGTATTCGGATGAATGGAACTTCTTCACGCTCGGGCGCACCGAGAGCAGCAGTTCCTCGGCCTTGGCCAGATCGTCGGGCGCATTGGAATCCGGGTCCAGTCCAAGATAGTTCAAGGCCGCGGGCAGCAGTTCATCGGCGGTATCAAGCATGTAGACACCGCAGTCGGCCAGTTTGCCGACGGTCTCCGGATCAAACACCAGGCTCCAGGAATTGAGCGGCATATCGCCCAGCCGTTCCTTGACCTTGTCGACATTGATGCCAAGCCCGGTGGTGCCCCACATGTAGTTGATGGCGTACTCGTTGCCGGGATCGTATTTTTCCAGCCGCGACATGATGGCCGGATCCATGTTCTCCAGATTGGGGAGCTTGGACTTGTCCAGCTTCTGGAACACGCCGGCGGTGATCTGCCGGGCAAGAAAAGTGCCGGTCGGTACGACGATATCGTAACCGGTGGAACCGGCGAGCAATTTGGTTTCCAGCACTTCGTTGGAATCGAAAACGTCGTAAACGACCTTGATGCCGGTTTCCTTGGTGAAATCCTCGAGAATGGATTCATCAATGTAATCGGACCAATTGTAGATGTTGACGACGCGTTCCTGTGCGGTTGCGAGCACTGTCGATGCGGCAAGCATGACGGCTGCAGAAAATAGGCGGGTCTTCAGAGACATACGTGTTCCTCTCGTTTTCTGATCTGGACACCGGCAAGGCTGCAGAGCCGCTGCGGTGGACGACCGCGCCCCCGCCTTTTGGCGGCAGGGTCCGGCGGATATCGTAACTTTAGGAGGAATCTCATCTTGCACAAGAGGCCCACAAGTCATTTCCTGAATATGCTACGGGCAAAATGTTGCGACCCACTGAGGCAGTTCCGTCACCCGGCTATTCTCGCTTCACCCCATGCCCCTCAATCACCGCCCTGTTCACTGGAAATCAAAGGCGGAAAGACCGGTTACCATCTCGTCGAGCCCCAGCGGCCGGGTAATCGGCGGTTCGGCGCGGGCCAGGCAGCCGGAGCGTTCGCACAGGCGGCAGGCCGGCCCGACGGCAATGGTGACGGGATGTGGCATTTTGCCGCCAGCCATCGGCAAGGCGCCGCCATAGACGAGTTCGTCGCGGAACCCGATGTCGCAGCCCAGCAGGATGGCGGTGCGGCGCGGCCGTTCGGAGAACGCGCCCTGCGGCCCTTCAAGAGTGCGCGAGATGGTGAGGAATTCGGCGCCGCCGGGCAGGTCCACCGCTTCGACCAGAATCTGTGAGGGCTGCGAAAACGCCGCATGGATCGACAGTTTCGGGCAATTGCCGCCAAATCGCTGCTGCGGAAAGCCCTGCGCGCCGGCGCGGCGGAAACGGTGACCGGCGACATCGACCTCCAGCATGAAGAACGGCACGCCCTCAAGGCTGGGCCGGCACAGCGATGTGACCCGGTTGGCGGCCTGTTCGAACGACACGCCGAAGCGGGACTTGAGCACGTCGATGTCATAGCGCGCCCGCTGGGCTGCGGCGTGGAACGGCTGATAGGGCATCATCAGCGCGTGGGCGGCATAGCGGGCCAGTTCGAACCGGGCAATGCGGCGCGCCTCGTCGCTCGACAGCTTGAGCGCGTTGATGCCGGCGGCAATGGCGACATTCATGCGGATCAGCGAAGCTTCCATGGCGACCTCGCGCAACTGATCGAACGGCGACAGCCGCTCGGACAGGAACAGCCGCTGCGAATGGCGGTCATAGCGGCGGCGCCAGTTGGGCATGGTGGCAACAGGAAGCGAGCGGACCACAACGCCATGCTCGGACCGGAGCCAGGCCTTGAGCGCACCCATCAGGTCGTCGCCCGGCTTGAGCAGATGATGGAAGGCTTCGGCTTCCTCTTCCAGCGCCGGATGGTGATTGGGACGGGACTCGAGAACTTCGCGGACCTCGTCCATCGGCAGCCGCGCGCCTGACAGCGCCGGGCTGTGGCCATCACGGGCAAGCATGGCCGACAGATCCGACAGGCGCTCGGCCTGCTCGCGGTAAGCGCGATGCAGCTTCAGTATCGCGGCGCCGGCATTGGGCGCGGCCTCGGCGATCTCGATCACTTCCTGATCGCCGGGCAATTCGCCGACGAGCAGCGGGTCGGCGAACACCTCCTTGAGGCTGGCGAGCGTGGTGCCGCCGCCTTCGCCCTGCAACTCCTCGGCATCGACCTTGTAGACCGAGGAAAGCTTGAGGATCAATTGCACCGTCAGCGGCCGCTGGTTGCGCTCGATCAGATTGAGATAGGACGGTGAAATGCCGAGCGCCTCGGCCATCGCCGTCTGGGTCAGGCCCTTGGCATTGCGGATGCGGCGGATGCGGGGTCCGGCAAAAATTTTCTGATCAGCCATGGCACCATCTTTACAAAAATTGACAGGAGTTGACCACAATCCGGCACATTGTTGTTTTTACAATTTTGACAAATTTACAACTCGGTTTTGTCAAAGGCAAGACAGCTTTACCTGATTTTCAGACCTGAAAAGCCGATTATTCTCGGCTTTATGTGCACCGCAATGTAAATCCAGTGACATCAAAGGCGGACAGAACGCTCCCAAGCCGGTTCGCTCAAAGCCAACATACCTTGACCGGAGAGAAGTCATGACTGATTTTTACAACCTCGTTCCGACTGCACCTGAAGGCCGCTATGACGGCGTTGAACGGCCCTACAGCCCGGAAGACGTGCAGAAGCTGCGCGGCTCGGTCAACATCAAGTACAGCCTCGCCGAAATGGGCGCCAACCGGTTGTGGAAGCTGATCCACGAGGAAGACTTCGTCAATTCGCTGGGTGCGATGACCGGCAACCAGGCTATGCAGCAGGTTCGCGCGGGCCTCAAGGCGATCTATCTCTCGGGCTGGCAGGTTGCCGCTGATTCCAACACCGCCTCGTCGATGTATCCCGACCAGTCGCTGTATCCTGCCAACGCGGCACCCGAACTGGCCAAGCGGATCAACCGCACCCTGCAGCGCGCCGACCAGATCGAAGCCGCGGAAGGCAACGGGCTTTCGGTCGACACCTGGTTCGCCCCGATCGTTGCCGACGCGGAAGCCGGTTTCGGCGGACCGCTGAACGCATTCGAAATCATGAAGGCCTTCATCGAAGCCGGCGTTGCAGGCGTTCATTATGAAGACCAGCTGGCGTCTGAAAAGAAATGCGGCCATCTCGGCGGCAAGGTCCTGATCCCGACGGCAGCACATATCCGCAACCTCAATGCTGCGCGGCTTGCCGCCGACGTGATGGGTACGCCGACGCTGGTCATCGCCCGCACCGATGCTGAAGCTGCCAAGCTGCTGACTTCGGACATTGACGAGCGCGATCGCGAATTCGTCGACTACGATGCCGGCCGCACCATTGAGGGTTTTTACAACATCAAGAACGGCCTCGACTCCTGCATTGCCCGCGCCGTGTCCTATGCACCGCATTGCGACCTGATCTGGTGCGAGACATCCAAGCCTGATCTGGAGCAGGCCCGCAAGTTCGCCGAGGGCGTGCACAAGCACCATCCGGGCAAGCTGCTGGCCTACAACTGCTCGCCGTCGTTCAACTGGAAGAAGCATCTCGACGATGCGACCATCGCCAAGTTCCAGCGCGAACTGGGCGCCATGGGCTACAAGTTCCAGTTCATCACGCTGGCCGGTTTCCACCAGCTCAACCACGGCATGTTCGAACTGGCCCGCGGCTACAAGGACCGGCAGATGTCGGCCTATTCCGAGCTGCAGGAAGCGGAATTCGCCTCCGAGGCAGACGGCTACACCGCCACCAAGCACCAGCGCGAAGTCGGCACCGGCTATTTCGACGCCGTGTCGATGGCCATCACCGGCGGCAAGTCGTCGACCACCGCGATGGGCGAATCCACAGAATCAGCCCAGTTCCGCCCGGCTGCTGAATAACCACAACTTTTCCCCACCCGTTCCGGCGGGTTGGGGCTCCGGACGACCCTTCACAAACCCCGATAGAGGAGAAATGCAATGACAGCCCAGACCCGAGTCAAGGAACGCGCGGAAGAGCAGTCTTCCGCAATGGATGCCGACCAGCAGGCCGCAATCCGCAGCCTCGCCAACGACCTGCACCGTCTCAACCATTCGGTCATGAAGGCCGTGGATGCCGGTGTCTCGGTGGAGCTGGTCCGCTCCGCCCGCCACCATGGCGGCAACGGCAATTGGGGCGATTTGCTGATCCCGGTGATCGTGACGCAAAGCCGGTAATTCGGGCCGGTAGTTCGGGCCGCCAGTTCCGGTCCAGCGGTTCCGGGAAGCCCTGTTGCCGGAAATTGCCGACAGGCAAACAGGCCCCGTCGCGGTTGAGACCGCGGCGGGGTTTTTTGATGGCCCGCGCTCAGGCAGCGGCGAGCAGACGCCGGCCGCGGGCGGCGTCGGTGAGCCGCATTGCGCTAAAGGCGAGCACTGCGGCCAGTGCGATGGCCGCGACCATCGGCAGCGGCGTGCCGTCGAAAAACGGTCCGGCCAGCATGGTCATGACGCCGCCGGCGAGCATCTGCAGCATGCCGCCCAACGAGGAGGCGAGACCGGCGATGTCGCCGTGATCGTCGAGCGCCATCACCATGGCGGTGGGGATGACCAGACCGAGGCAGGCATTGGCGCAAATCAGCATGGCCACCAGCAGGATGAAGTGATCAATGCCGAACCAGACCAGCGCCAACAGCGCCAGGGTGACGGCGAGGAAGCCGCTGACCGCCCAGGTGACGACACGCGTGGCGCCGAATTTTTCGCCCAGCGTGGCGGCCAGTTGCGAGGCCGAGAAGAAGCCCGCGGCATTGGCGGCGAAAGCCAGGCTGAAGCCGGTCGGCGTCAGGCCGTAATGGCCGGTGTAGACGAAGGAGGCGCTGGCCAGAAACACGAAGAAACTGGCCATGCCGAAGCCGCCGACAAAGGTCAGCCCCATGAACACCGGATCGCGCAGCAGCGTGCCGACGCCGCTGAGCAGGGCCGCCAGCCGCACCGGAACGCGGTATTCGGGATGCAGCGTTTCGGGCTGCAGGAGAACGGTGATCGCGATGCTGAAGCCCGCGGCAACAGCCAGCATGGCGAAGATGGCGCGCCAGCCGGAGATGGCGATGATGCCCGAGCCGGCCAAGGGCGCCAGCATCGGCGAGACCGAGATGATCAGCATCACCAGCGCCATCAGCCGCGTGGCCTGGGCGCCGGTGTGCAGATCGCGGATGATGGCGCGCGGGATCACCATGGCCGCGGCACCGCCGAGCGCCTGGACCACGCGGGCAGCGATCAGCCAGTTCATGTCGGGCGCCAGCGCACAGCCGATGGAGCCGGCGAGAAACAGCGTCAGGCCGGCGATCAGCGGCGGCTTGCGGCCCACCATGTCGGCAACCGGGCCATAGACCATCTGCGCCAGCCCGAAGGCGATGAAATAGGCGGTGATGGTGAGTTGCGCGCCGG
This sequence comes from Hoeflea sp., assembly GCF_039975035.1. Classification (GTDB taxonomy): domain Bacteria; phylum Pseudomonadota; class Alphaproteobacteria; order Rhizobiales; family Rhizobiaceae; genus Hoeflea. Next base: position 30,179 of record NZ_JBDWHW010000051.1, read on the forward strand.
CCATGGTGCCGCCGAGGCTGTCGGCGATTTGCGGCAGCGACGGCAGGAACATGTCGATGGCGAGCGGACCGGTGGCGCTGACCAGGCCTAGCACCACGGCGGAACGGAGGAAGGGCGACATTGGTGATACCTCATGAAATACGAACACCGGCATCGGTGCGGCGCGACCGGATGCGTCGTCATCGTGCTATCTGAACTGGCTGACAGAAAGTGACAGCATGCGCAATACCATACGGCCTGGCGCACCTTGCCGGCATGGCCGTATCATTTGTTTGACAGCGCTGTAGGCCGGTTTTGCCGCTCCGCCCAGACAAACCTGCATGAGGAATGCACGTTTGGGCGGCAGCTGTTGCGCGCGGGTAACTGTTGCGGCGCTGCGGCAAGGGGGAAGCGTGAATGCTACGCCTCGGAACGTCCGCCGGAGGTCCGGTTGCGGTCGTAGCGCCGCATGCCGGCAAACGGCGGCAGCCAGGCTTCGCGGCGCACGGTCCAGAGCTCATAGGTTGGCGTGAAGCGGTCGGGCTCATCAAGCGCGC
>NZ_JBDWHW010000052.1:0-7737 GCF_039975035.1 Hoeflea sp.
GCAAACCTTGTTCCAGAACAAGGATGTCAAGTTCGCCAGCATCAACATTACAGGGCGCGATACGGTAAAGCTCGGTGCCGAGCCGATCGTAGCCGATGCACGCGAAGGGCTGGCCGCGTTGTCGGCTGCCGCCGCGGAAGCTGGTGTTGTGCCGCAGCCGGCATGTCGCGAAGAAATGATCAAAGCCGTACGCGATTGGACAGAGCTTGCGGAGCCGACCCTGGTGGCAAAGCCGGGTGCCTTGATGGCGCAGGCGCAGGCACTTTCTATCGTCAATCAAGCCGCGAGGCCGAATTCCTACGTGGTAGGTGCGGCGGGAAGCTTGCCTGGTGACATTGCCAAGCTCTGGGATACCCGGGACGGCAAAAAGGTGCATCTGGAGTTTGGTTTCTCCTGCATGACCTACGAAATCCCCGCCGGCATAGGCCTTGTTCAGGCCGGGCAGGAAAACGTCTACGTGATGATCGGCGACGGCACCTACCTGATGAATCCGAACGATCTGCTGGTAGCGGCGCGCGAGCGTCTCAAGCTGACGGTCTGCGTCTTCGTCAATCATGGCTACCAGATCATTCGCGACCTGCAGGTGCTCACTACGGGCTCCAGCTTCTCCACCGAGTTTCGCGGGCGAGACAATGCGGGGCAACTCAACGGGGCCTATCTCGATATCGATATCGCCAAGAATGCCGAGAGCCTGGGTGCCCGCGTTCACAGGGCGACGACGCCGGAAGAGCTCAAGGAGGCGCTTGCCGCCGCGGATGCGGATCCGGGCCTCAACGTGGTCGTCATCGAGGTTGATCCCCACAAGATGTCGGTGGGCACCAAATACAGCTTCTGGGATATCGCGCCGCCGGAGATGTCTGCGGACCCGGCCGCGCAAGAGATACGACGCAATTACGAGAAGCGGCGCGACGAGCTTCAACGCCATCATCTCTAACCACATCGTCACAGGGTCAGCCGGGCTAAATAACAGGATTCCATCCCAACAGCGGTCGTGATGCGGAACGGGAACCTGCTTGCTTTCTGTCGCGCACGAGGAATCCCGGTGGTGCGTCCCTCATTTTAAGTAATAGGAGTCGACCAATATGAGAAACCTGAATGTAGCCATGATTGGAAGCGGGTTTATGGGGCGTGCCCATGCGCTCGCAATGGCATCCGCACCCATTTATTTTCATGATTTGAACGTGAATCCAGTTCGCACTGTTCTGGTCGACGTAAACGAGTCGCTGGCTGAAAGCGCTCGAAAGAGGTTCGGTTTTGCTGAGGCGACAACCGACTGGCGGGGTGTCGTCGCGCGACCAGATATTGATGCGGTTCTCATTTGTACGCCGAACGATGTGCATGTTGATATCGCAATAGAGGCTGCAAAGAACAAAAAGCATATACTGTGCGAAAAGCCGCTCGCTTCAAAGCTTGATGATGCGCAAAAAATGCTGGCCGCGGTGAGGGAGGCTGGTATCACGCACATGGTTGCTCATAACTACAGGCATACCCCCGCCGTAGCGTTGGCCAAACAGATCATCGATGCTGGTGAAATCGGTGAAGTTCTCACCTTTCGTGGACACTATATGCAGGATTGGTCGGCCGATCCGGATACCCCGTTATCCTGGCGGTTCTCCAAGGCGAAATCTGGTTCCGGAACTATTGGAGATATAGGCTCGCATGTGCTCGACATGGCTCGCTATCTGGTGGGTGAGATCGCTGAAGTCTGCGGCGAGCTAGATACATTTGTCCAGAAGCGGCCGATCCAGTCGGGGGCTTATGACAAGATGGGTGCATCAATAAAGAATGCCGATGCGGAACGTGGCGACGTCGATGTTGATGACTACGCAATCTCCTTGTTGAAGTTTGACAACGGCGCGCGAGGTTCGTTGGAAGCATCTCGAAATTCTTGGGGGCGTCACAACTACCTCGGTTTTGAAATTCAAGGACGATTGGGAAGCATCGTTTTTAACTACGAGCGCCTGAATGAACTACAAGTGATGAATTCACGCGGCAATGCAGCGCGGGCTGGATTTACAACAATCTATTCTGGCCCCCTACACCCCTATGGTGAGTATCTCTGGCCAGTGCCGGGTACTGGGGTCGGCTATCTCGATATAAAGATTATCGAATGCCGTAATTTTTTGCTCGCAATTGAGGCCGGACGATTCGGGGCCCCTTCATTTGAGGATGGGTACAGGATCGCGAAAATCTGCGACTGCATTGAACAATCTAGTAGCAGCAGATCATGGGTAAGGACCCACTAGTTCAACATAAATGTGGAGGAGAATGCTATGCAAAAAACGATAATTGGTGCCATGCTTTTGGCGTCTATCAGCGTGCCGGGTGTTGAAGCGCAGGCTAAAGATAATAGCGAGATTACCGTAGCTGTCGCTATGAAGACACAGGTGCAGCGTCGCTGGGCGTTCGATGCGCGGGCAATGGAGGAAGAGGCCGAGCGCCTGGGTATTAAACTTCTGTTCCAGTGGGCGAATGACAATCCGACTACCCAGGCTTCACAGGTCGAAAATTTGCTCAGTCAGCAGCCCGACGCTCTAATTATCGTGCCAGTTGACAGCAAGACATCGGGCCGTTTGGTCCGAATGGCCAAAGAACAGAACGTGCCTGTGGTAGCCTACGATAACGCTGTTGCAAGCGAGAAGGTCGATTTCTACGTTCAGCGCGACAATGAATTGGTGGGCAAATTGCAGGCCGATGCAGCATTACGGATGGCACCGGACGGCACCTTCGCGTTGGTTAAGGGCGACCCCTCCATGGCAACAGCGCAAGACATCGGGAAGTCGTATCAGAAGCTCTTGGTAGAAAACAAGAATGTTAAAATTGTATTCGATCAGTACATCAATGGATGGAATCCTAAAACCGCCCTCGACAATGCTGAAAATATACTCAGTGCACAGAACGATGATGTACAAGGCTTTGTAACATCTAACGATGGTATGGCAGCGGGCGTCGCACAAGCAATCAAAGGTCGTAATCTCGAAGGGAAGGTATTCCTCTCGGGGCTGGACGTCGATCCGGCGAACTTTCGATTGATCTATGAAGGCGTGCAAACGATGTCTGTCTGGACTGACATTCAGGAGGAGGCTTCGGTAGCGGTTCAGGCGGCTGTTGAGCTTGCTAAGGGCAATCCATTATCCCTCAAGACTCAGATGATGGACTTCGGCGCTGGTGAGATCCCAACCTTTCTTGTAAACGTTGTAGAGGTCAATCAAGGAAATTTGTGCGAATTCATGAACGAAATCGCCCCGAACGGCTGGATTGATCCTGCTGAAGTTTTCGCCGACTCGAAGAACCCGTGCGAATAAAGTAGCAATGGGCGGTGGCCACTGTGTCGCCGCCCTTCCTTCAGCGGAAGCAAATAAAGATGAACAGTCCTATACTGTCAATGTCTGGTGTTGGGAAAGAGTTTTCTGGCATCACCGTGTTGAACAACATTGATTTCCAAGTCCACGCGGGTGAGGTCGTCGCGGTCGTGGGCGAAAACGGTGCTGGCAAATCTACCCTAATAAAAATTATTGCGGGCGTTCACCCAGCCGGTAGCTATAGGGGGAATGTTGAGGTTCACGGTAGCGATAAGGCCTATACGTCTGTAGCGGAGGCTGAACGTGATGGGGTCGTACTCGTTTCACAGGAACTTCACGTTGCGCCTGAACTTTCCGTTGCAGAGAATATGCTCATGGGGCGCCTCCCAACTCGTTTTGGAATGGTTGACAGACGAGAGGCAGCCCGGCTGACACGAGATTTCTTAGACTTTTTTGAAATGAAAGTTCTGCCCGATACCCCTATGGGCAAGTTAGCTCCTTCTGAGCAGCGCATGGTGACGATCACAGCCGCGATGGCGAAGGACGCCAAGTTGTTGCTGTTGGATGAGCCGACCGCCTCATTGACGGACGGCGAGGCAGCACATCTCTTCGATCGCATTCGCCAAATAACTGCGCAGGGCGTCGGCGTTATCTATATATCGCACCGGCTGGACGAATTGGAAGAGTTGGCCGATCGCGTGTACGTCATGCGCAACGGGGAACATACAGCGACCTTTCCTACCGCGAAAGGTCGAAGACCCGAGATCATCCGAGCCATGATCGGAAAGGACCCGGAGACGCGACCGGCAAGGGCTAGTGCGGACGAGTACTCTGTCGCCTTCCAGGCGAGGAAGATCTGTGTCTACGATAAGCATTTTCCCGATCGCCTTAGGGTGGATCATGTGGATCTGGACCTTCGGGTGGGAGAGATCTTGGGATTGTTCGGCTTGGTGGGTGCGGGACGAACAGAGTTTGCAAAGGCAATTTTTGGGGCTTGGGACGGCAGGGCAACAGGGGAGTTCTCCGGACTGGGACTTTCTGATTTGCCTACGACGCCAGCAGAAGCGATCAGGGCCGGTATGGCCATGCTGACGGAGGACCGAAAGCAGACGGGTGTTGTTCATGGACAAAGCGCAATGGTCAATATTGGTGTGCCTAGTCTCAGCCAGGTGTCCAGCTACGGATTCATTTCTAACGAAGACGAACGCGTACGAAGCGAACAGCTATTCGCCGCATTGGGTGTGAGGCCAAGTCGCATCGACATGAACCTCGAACATTTCAGTGGTGGTAACCAGCAAAAGGTCTTGTTGTCACGCTGGCTGTCCACAAAGCCCAAACTCTTCATAGTCGACGAGCCAACCTACGGTGTCGATATTGGCGCTAGAGCCGACATCTATAAGGCATTACGTGAAATAGCTGACAGTGGCTGTTCAGTGTTGATGATTTCTAGTGACATGAATGAAATTCGCGAGGAATGCGACCGTATCGCCGTCATGTACAAAGGCAAGATAACCGCCCACTTGCCCATCGGAACCGAGCGCCATCAGCTTATGGCGGCGGCTACAGGAGTAGTAAAAGGATCATGAATATTATACTTCAAACCAAGATTGACAACGATATCAATCGTTGGCGCGTTGGCTCTTGGGCCGGTCGTTTTGTTGCGATGGCCGCGATCTTCATTTGCTTGGCTCTGGCCTTTCATTTTCTCTCTGATGGCCTGTTTATTTCCCCCAGGAACATAACACTTTTGTCACGGCAGGCAGCTATTGCCATGTTGCTTGCTGCAGGGGTGTCGATTTTGATTGTTATGGGGGAGATTGATCTTTCGATCGGTAGCGCGGTCTATCTTTGTAGCATTGTGGCCGCGAGCGCCCAATCGATGTACGGATGGGATACCGTAACAGCTGTTGCTGTCACGATCGTGACGGGGATTGTTTTAGGTGCATGGAACGGCGTATTGGTTACGCGAATTGGCGTGCCGTCCTTCGTCGCGACTCTGGCCGGTTTGCTCGCATTTCGAGGCTTGGGATACTATCTGACGGATGCTGCTACCATCTCGCCAATGGCACCTTCTTTCGTCAACATAAGCGAAGGTTTCGTTCCGGTCGTAACCACGATGTCCATAATTGGGGTGATGGCTGCTGCCAGCATACTATACGTGCTGACGCGGATTCGTCGAGGCCGCCCGCTGATGTGCCTGCTGGTGCTGGTTGTTGCAGGAATTTCGGCTTGGGCTTTTGGTGGCTATCGTGGCATACCAATGGCGATTGTTGTTGTACTTTCTTTTGGCGTGGTTCTGTCGGTGGTGATGCACCGAACCGTGTTCGGTCGCAACAGCTATGTTGTTGGGTCCAATCGCGAAGCCGCGAAGCTAGCCGGTATTTCCGTTCAACGAAATATTTTTGCCGGATTTGTCGTAATGGGCGCGCTATACGGTGTAGCTGCGGTGCTAATGACGGCGCGACTTGATGGTGCGACGCCAACGGCCGGAACCTACATGGAGCTCGACGCAATTGCTGGTGCGGTCATCGGAGGAACATCCCTGCGTGGCGGCATCGGCACAATTGGTGGAGCACTTGTTGGCGCCTTGCTTCTCGTCACTATCGACAATGGGATGAGTCTCCTAAATGTATCCTCTTTCGTCCAAATGGTGGTGAAGGGCCTAGTCTTGCTCGTGGCTGTGGCTTTTGACACCTTCGTCTCCTCAAAAAAATAGAGAAGGTCACGATATGTCTCTCGCAACCATCAAGGGTCCTGCAATATTCTTGGCGCAGTTCCTCTCTGAAGAGCCGCCGTTCAACTCGCTTGAGAGTATTACTCATTGGGCATCCGGGATCGGTTACACTGGTGTCCAGATCCCCGTTTGGGATGATCGTCTTATCGATGTCGCTCTTGCCGCGGAAAGTAAGACATATTGCGACGAACTGAAAGGACTGTGCATCCAGAATGGTGTAGAGATCACGGAACTCGCGAGCCATCTGGTCGGACAGTTGGTGGCAACGCACCCAGCACACGATAGCCTATTGAATGCTTTTGCGCCTCAACAGACGCATAGTGACGAAGCGAAGCGAAGGGAATGGGCTATTGCCCGTCTAGGACATATCGCGGCGGCGTCGAAAAACATGGGTTTAGACCGCAGCGTAACATTTAGTGGCAGTTTTTTGTGGCCGTTTCTTTACCCGCACCCAGCTTATCCTAAAGACTTCATCTCCGACGCCTTCGGAGAATTAGTAAAACGTTGGCAACCTATACTTGATATATATAGTGAAAATGGTGTATATTTGTGTTTTGAAATACATCCAATGCAAGACCTTCATGATGGCGTCACTTTTGAAAGGTTTCTTAAACTAACGGACAATCATCCTGCCTGCAAAATAATGTTCGACCCAAGCCATTTCGTCCTTCAATGCATAGATTACGTTTCTTTTATCGACCATTATCATGAGCATATAAAAATGTTTCATGTGAAAGATGCTGAATTTCAAATTAATGGGAAAACTGGGGTTTACGGAGGCTATCTTGACTGGGTCGAGCGAGCGGGGCGGTTTCGCTCGCTGGGTGACGGAACCGTTGATTTCAAAAGGGTATTTTCAAAACTCACGCAGTATGGTTTTGACGGATGGGCGGTTTTGGAGTGGGAATGCTGCCTGAAGAATCATCTTGACGGAGCGAGCGAAGGAAGCCGCTTCATAAGAGATCATATTATCGGTGCGTCGACCAAATCGTTCGATGATTTTGTGGCGGCAGGAAATGGGAAATGCAATTTTGACATCCTGGGCATCTAGGAATGGGTATGAGTAATTTTGTGTATGCAGAAATGGTGAAATTAATGCAATCGCCCCTCGCTCGTGATTTAGGAGTTCTGGTTTTTTGGTGCGGCGCAGAAAATTGACGCGACATGAGGCTATGCAAACCTACTCTAAGTGACGGGGAGGCCCTGTATTTGGAAATCGGTGAAATGCTCGAACTCGGCAGAGATTGCGCGATTGGCGTGGCTTCACAGAAAGCGGTCGACTGCTAGGATATTTGCTGAAACGTCGCATGTCATTGGCGTCTACGAAAGCTGATCCGTCGTCATTCCCCGGGGGCGCTGGATTGACGCCGTGTGCGCGTCCGAACGCAAAGGGCTGGAATTTGAAATCTTTCAAGTCGGCTCTTGGAGAGTGTCGCGACGGTGACGGTCATGACGACCTATGGCCGTTTCCGTCATGTCGATCTGCTAACATCGATGAAACACGAAAATTGGACGCGGATTGAGCTACCCCCCGAAATTTGGACACTGACATAAGCTACGATTTGCAGTCTGCTGGTCTTCGACGGAAAAGGAGATCAGAGATGTCGAAACGCAAACAGCACGCGCCTGAGTTCAAGGCGAAGGTCGCTCTGGAAGCCCTGAAGGGTGAGGAAACTGCTGCCGAGTTGGCGAGCCGGTTCG
>NZ_JBDWHW010000053.1:0-13654 GCF_039975035.1 Hoeflea sp.
CAGACCGATACCTGCCATCCGATGGTGGCGCATGAAAGTTCGGCGGGGACGGCGGTCAAGCTCTGGAAAGAGCTCGACATGCCCGAAGGCACGCCGCTGCCGCCGGCGATGGAGATCATCGCACCGTTTATGTCGGCCTATGAGTTCTTCGAGAACATGGGTATCAGGACCTGGCCCAACGGCCATGGTCACACCGGTGTTCACCATTCGATCCATTCCAACTATTCCGAAATTCCGGGCTACATGGACAAGATGGTCGAGGCATATGGCGAGGAAAAGGCCAAGGCAATCCTTGGCGAGAACCGGCACAACACCGTCTATTTTCCCAATATCATGATCAAGGGGCCGATCCAGCAGCTCAGGGTGTTCATTCCACTGGCAGCAGACCGGACCATTGTCGAAAGCTATATCTACCGGCTTGTCGACGGGCCGGATGAACTGACCGCGCGCACCGCAATGTACAACAGGATGATCAACGCGCCGACCTCGATTGTCGGCCATGACGACCTGGAAATGTACGAACGTGCCCAGGAAGGGCTGCATGTCAACGGCTTGGAATGGGTCAATCTCCAGCGGCTTTACGAGGAAGGCGAAGACTTTAGCGAGGAGGTGGTCGAGAACGGAACCACCGAACGCCAGATGCGCAACCAGTTTGATGCCTGGGTCAAATTCATGACCTGCGACATGGACGATGTTCAGGAGGCAGCGAAATGACGATCTCCAGGGACCAGTTGATCGACTTCATTTATGACGAAGTCCGCATGCTCGATGAGGGGCGTTATGATGAGTGGCTCGCACTGTGGCTCAAGGATGGCCATTACTGGATGCCGCTCGATTACAAGCAGACCGACCCGCTCAATGTCACATCGCTGATGTATGAAGACCTGTTCATGCTGAAATTGCGGGTTGAGCGCCTTACCGGTGCGCGGACTTTCTCGCAAAAGCCCAAGAGCCGTTGTCATCACGTCATCCAGCGACCGTTCGTTGATGAATTCGACGAGGCAGCCGGACCTTTTGTGACCACGACCTTCATGCATTATGTTGAAACCCGGCTCGACGAACAGTGTCTGCTGGCGCTGACGGTCCGGCATGAACTCGCACTGGTCGATGGAGCATTGCGGATTGCCAACAAGCGTGTCGACATTCTCAATTGCGACGCAGCCTTTCGCAATATCCAGTTGTTGCCATGATCGACGCAGGTACCCAAACCATCTGGCAGGCATTCGCCGCCAGCGCCAGTCGGTATCCGGACCGCCCGCTTTTCAATGTCATGGGCGAGACCGCCGGCATTTACGGCATTGCGCCCGGGGAAACGGGGTATCGGCAGGTTCACGAGCAGGTCACTGTGCTGGCTGCGGCGTTGCAGCAGAAAGGGTATGGTCCGGGTTACCGGGTCATGCTGCTGTTGGAAAATCGCCCGGAGTTCTTTGTCTGGCTGCTGGCGCTCAACCGCATCGGCGCATCGGTGGTGCCGGTCAATCCGGACCTCAGACATGCCGAACTTACCTATATGACGGGACATTCCGAGCCGTCGCTGATTGTCGGAATAGCTTCGCGTTGCGCAGATCTTTCCAACGCCGCCGCCGAGGCGGGCATTGGCGTTCCGGTCATCGCTCCGGGCGATGCCCTGCCGCAGCCCGGCCCGGCGGGGCCGGTTGCGCTGAGAACGGATGAAGCGGGCGATGATCTGACCGGCGAGGAGATGGAAGCGGCACTGCTTTACACCTCCGGCACCACCGGCAGTCCCAAGGGCTGCATCCTGACCAACACCTATTTTCTCGAGGCCGGGCGGTGGTACGCCGGAGCGGGCGGGCTTTGTACATTGACCGGGAATGGCGAACGGATGATCACGCCGCTGCCGATCTTTCACATGAATGCCATGGCGTACTCGTTCATGGCGATGGTCGCGGTTGGCGGATGTCTGACCGTGCTCGACCGCTTTCACCCCTCGAGCTGGTGGGAGAGCGTGGCCGAGAGCAGGGCGACGTGCCTGCATTATCTCGGCGTTATGCCGTCAATGCTGATGGGCGCTCCGAAGGGATCTGCAGATCGTGAGCATTCCGTCCGCTTCGGCTTTGGCGCGGGTGTCGACCCAAAACTGCATGCGAGCTTTGAAGAGCGCTTCGGGTTTCCGCTGGTCGAGGCCTGGGCGATGACCGAAACAGGCGCCGGCGCGGTGATCTGCGCTAACAGGCTGCCGCGCCGGGTCGGCGAAAGCTGCCTGGGCAAACCCGGCCCGGAACTGGAGGTGCGGATCGTCGATGCCGCCGGTTACGTCAGCCAGAATGGGCCTGGCGAGCTGCTGGTGCGCCGGGAAGGCCGAGACCCGCGTCGCGGCTTTTTCGCCGGCTACTTCAAGAATGCCGAGGCGACCGCGGAAGCCTGGGCGGACGACTGGTTTCACACCGGCGACATCGTCCGCCGCGAGGCCGATGGTTCGATGTTCTTTGTCGACCGGAAGAAGAACGTGATCCGCCGTTCGGGCGAAAACATAGCCGCAGTCGAAGTCGAATCGGCCCTGATGCGCCATCCCGCAGTGCTCGCCGCCGGCGTTGCAGCGGTTGCTGACCCGATGCGCGGCGACGAGGTGTTTGCCTGCCTGAAGGTCGATGGAGAGCCCAATGCAGCGCTTGCCACCGAGATTGCCGGCTGGTGCCTGACACAACTCGCCTATTACAAGGCGCCCGGCTATGTTGCCTTTGTCGAGGCGTTGCCGCTGACCTCGACACAGAAGATTCAGCGGCGAGAGCTCAAGGCGCTTGCCGACAGGCTTGTGCAGGATCCGGCAACCGTGGACACGCGCGCGATGAAGAAACGGACGGCGGCGTGAAGCGGCAAAACTACAACGGCGTGGTGGTAACGGCGCCGGTGTCGGTGCCCTATGTCCGTTACAGCCAGGAAACCGCGCATTGGTGGATCGCGCGCGCGCTGAAACAGACACTTGATGTGGCGGGCATCAAGCCACGGGAACTGGACGGGTTTTCGGTGTCCAGTTTCACGCTGTTCCCCGATACGCCGGTGGGCCTGACCCAGCATCTGGGATTGAGTCCGCGATGGCTCGACAGCATCCCGATGGGTGGCGCCAGTGGCGTTGTGGCGCTCAGGCGCGCGGCGCGCGCGGTTCAGGCGGGGGATGTCGACGTGGTGGCCTGCATCGCCGGTGATGCCAACCGGATCGACAGTTTCAGGCAGCTGTTGTCGTCGTTTTCACGCTTTGCGATGGATGCGTCCTACCCTTACGGGTCGGGCGGCCCGAACGCCAGCTTTGCCCTTATCGCCGACGCCTACATGGCCGAGTATGGCGTGACGCGGCAGGACTTTGGCCGCATTGCCGTGGCCCAGCGGGCCAATGCGCTGAATTACCCAAACGCCATCATGAAATCGCCGCTGACGCTGGAGCAATACCTGTCGGCGCGCCCGATCGCCGAGCCGTTCGGACTGTTTGACTGCGTCATGCCCTGCGCCGGCGCGGAAGGGTTTCTGGTGATGCGCGAGGACGAAGCCGAAAGCCATGGCCTTGCCTACGCCCGGATTGCTTCGACCATCGAGCGTCACAACGCCTTTCCTGAAGACCCGGTGCAATTGCGCGGCGGCTGGGCCATGGATATCGATGAGTTGTACGAAATGGCAGGTTGCGGCCCGGAGGCCATCGATCTGCTTGAGACCTATGATGATTATCCTGTCATTTCGATGATGCAGTTCGAGGATCTGGGCTTTTGCGCCAAGGGCGAGGGCGCCCGGTTTGTACGCGAACGCAACCTGACCATTGCTGGCGATTTCCCGCACAATACGTCCGGCGGTCAGCTTTCCGCTGGCCAGGCGGGTGCGGCGGGCGGGTATCTCGGACTTGTCGAAGCGATCCGCCAGCTGACCGGCAAGGCCGGTGGCACCCAGGTTGCCAATGCGAGCACGGCGATGGTTTCCGGTTTCGGCATGATCAACTACGACCGCGGCCTGTGCTCCTCTGCCGCAATCCTGACGGGGGCAGACCGATGACCGACAAGCTTCTGCCGCCCGGAAAGAAAAATCCGCAACTGCGCCAGAAGGTGCCGACCCTGCCGCCGCAGATGCGTTCGCGCGCAGCGCTGGGGCTCACGTCTGCCGCAGCGCGCGGGGCGTTCCTGTTGCAGCACTGCGACGAATGCGGTGCGGTCCAGTATCCGCCGCGCGATGCGTGCTGTTCCTGCCTCTCGGTTGACCTCACCTGGCGGGATACGCCACGCAACGGCACGGTGATCGCCGGGACGCGCATTCATGCGTCGCCCGATCCCTATTATCGCGAAAGACTGCCCTGGCGGTCCGGTCTGGTTCGGATGGCAGCTGGACCAACGGTGTTGTGCCATTTGCATGGCGATGTGGGGCGGGGTGACCAGATTCGCATGGATCTCAAGCTCGACAAGGCCGGACAGGGGGTGATGATTGCCCTGCCTCAGGAAAGGAGTCCCGACATGGAGGACGATCCGCAATTGCGCAGTCTGACAGCGCACCCGAAACACCGGCGGGTGCTGATCACCGATATCAGATCACCCATCGTCGGTCCATTGATCGACGGGCTCCTCAAGGCCGGGGCGTCACAGATATTTGTCGGAGAGTCCGAAAGCTGGCGGCGTGGATCCGATCATGCGGCAATTGCTGGATTGGACGGGGTCTCGGTGATGCCGCTCGATGTCTCCGACGCGTCCTCGGTCAAGACACTTGCTGCCGAGATTGGAGGCAAGACCGATATCCTGATCAACACCGCACGGCATGTGCGGCCCGACGGTGTGCTTGGCTCGGATACGGTGTTTGCGCGCGAGGAATTCGAAATCAACGCGCTCGGGCTGATGCGGTTGGCGCAGGGCTTTGGTCCGGCGATGACGTCGCGTACCGCCGACGGGGTCAATTCTGCCGTTGCGTTTGTCAATATCCTGTCAGTTCATGCCTTGTCGGCTGACCCGCACTACGGGGCCTTTTCCGCAAGCCAGGCGGCGGCATTGTCGATCAGCCAGACGCTCAGGGCGGAGTTCCGGGCCTCGGGTCTCAGGATGATCAATGTCTTCACCGGGCCGACCGACGATGAATGGCATCAACCGCTGCCGCCGCCAAAGGTGCCGCCGAAGGCGCTGGCGAAGTCGGTTGTCGAGGGGTTGTGCGAAGGGCTCGAGGATGTGTTTTGCGGTGATGTCGCCAGGGATCTCGAAGAGCGCTGGCGTCGCGATCCCAAGGTGCTGGAACGTGAACTTGCTGGAGGCGGCCAATGACATCTCCCCTCAACAGCCTCGCCGCTGCCCTTGGTGACGGATCGGTCGAGGTGGTCGATCTGACCCATACACTCGATCCGGATTTTCCGGTGATCGTGCTGCCCCCGGAATTCGGCCAGTGCGCCCGGTTCCGGATGGAGGAAGTCTCGTCCTATGATGGCCGGGGACCGGCCTGGAAATGGCACAATATCTCGATGAACGAACATACCGGCACGCATTTCGATGCGCCGATCCATTGGGTCTCCGGCCGGGATGTCGCCAATGGTGCGGTCGACGAGATCGATCCCTCGGTGTTTGTCGGGCCGGCGGTGGTGATCGATTGCTCGGACGGTGCTGCCACCAATGATGATTTCGAGCTGACGCCGGAGATCATCGAGGCCTGGGAGGCCGAGCATGGCAAAATTCCGGCGGACAGTTGGGTGCTGATGCGCACCGACTGGTCGAAACGGCGCGGTGCCGAGTATCTCAACATGGCTGATGACGGGCCGCACTCGCCGGGGCCGACGCCCGCGGCGATCGAGCTGTTGCTCGCCCGCGACATCCGCGGCTTTGGAACCGAGACGGTTGGCACCGATGCGGGGCAGGGCGCACACTATTTGCCGCCCTATCCGGCGCATTACCTGCTGCATGGCGCAGGAAAATTCGGGCTGCAATGCCTGCGCAACATCGACCTGCTGCCGCCGACAGGGGCGATGCTGATCGCACCGCCCTTGAAAATCAAGGGCGGCACCGGCAGCCCGCTAAGAGTGCTGGCGCTTGTGCACGCCAAAACCGGTTCCGGAGCGGTGTCATGAGCGGCTACACAGCAGTCATCACCGGCGCGTCCAAGGGGATTGGCGCCGATCTTGCGGCCAGGCTCATCGAGCGCGGCTACACGGTCATCAACCTGTCGCGCAATGCGCCCGAGTGGGAACATGACCGGCTTGTCAGCCTTGAATGCGACCTTCTTGACGCCGACGCGGTCAAGGCGGCTTCGCTGAAGATTGCCGCTGACCATGAGGTGACGCATTTCGTCCACAATGCAGGGATGATCTGGCCCAACCTTGTCGAAGAGGCCAGGCCCGAGGACATCACCGGGCTGGCGCAATTGCATCTGGGTTCGGCGCTGACGTTGCTGCAGGGGTTTTTGCCAGCGATGAAAGCGCGAAACTTCGGCCGGGTGATGTTCAATGGCTCGCGCGCAGCCTTGGGCGTGCCGACGCGGACCGCCTATTCCGCCACCAAGGCGGGCATGATCGGCATGGCGCGGACCTGGGCGCTGGAACTGGCGCCGCACGGCATCACGGTCAATGTGGTGGCGCCGGGCCCGATCCAGACCGACAATTTCTGGGGCATCATCCCGAAGGGTAGCGAGCGCGAATCCGAGCTTGCCGGCAAGATCCCGGTTGGCCGTCTCGGCTCGGTCGATGATGTCAGCAACGCATTCCTGTTTTTCTGCGATCCGGCCAGCAGCTTTGTCACCGGACAGACGCTGTATGTCTGCGGCGGCACCAGCATCGGCATGATCAACCTGTAGCGTGAGCAGGCCGGGTTTTCCGGGCGCCAGGAGCCGCGAGATCGCACCAGGAGTGAGCACCCATGAATGGGTCGTAGTTCGCCTTCAACTTTGAACAATCCTGCTGGCTTCTCATGTTCACCAGGCTGGTTCAATGTCCAGGCTTCCATCAACTCCTTGAGCGTTCCTATCCTCCCGGCAACGCGATGAACACAGCGGCGGGTTCCATCGTGCGGTGCTTTCGGTCCGTCATTGCCGGCAGGGTTTCGTGTCGGGAAAGTCCTTCATGTCGGTGCCGCGCGTCGCGCAGACACTCGGTGATGACAGCATGCACCGTCGCGCCCTCGGCGGGAGCGGCGTCAGCCAGTGCTGCCATCAGTCCCGTGTGTCGCCAAAGGCCGTCGGCGTGCATCAGCTGCCGGCAGACAGGTATCCCGCTGTCCGGTGTTGGAGCCCCAGGAGATGGCGATCGAATTCAAACGGCGCGGGAGTCTGTTCCCATCTGCTCTCCGGTCATGCGAATTCGAAGCTGATGTTATGGGCACCTTTCCAGAGAACTGAATTGCCAAGAGCCATGAGGTTTTCCAGACCTGAAGTCAAAGTGATGAAATGATTGCCGGCGAGTTGGCCCATCTTACTGGAAAAATCGACGCCGCCATAGGCCAGAAGAATCTCGGTTTCGCTGATGCCCCCGGGATAAAGAATGATGTGGCCTGGTGCAGGGTGGCTGGTGTGGTTCTCGTAGGAAACACCGAAGTCGGTTTCTCCGAGAGGAATCCAGACGCCCTCGCCACTCCAGCGGACATGAACGATCTGGCCGGAATAGGGCATCACCTTCTTGAAGGCAGCGCAGGTCTTGGGCGCAGCCTCCTCTTCGAACCGTGCATCGAAAGTGAACGGACCTGCGGTGATCTTCAAGGCTTGGGACATGTTGGGTTCCTGTGGAATGGTTGATGTTGGCGCAAACGGTCTTTCTCGCGATCATCGGGCGACGCTGGTCATGTCCCGGCATGTCGCGTGGCTGCGGCGACCGTCTTGTCAGCGTTTGACGGACGCGGCGTCGGCATCTGCTGGAAGTGATGAGCCTGAACGCCCCATCCGCGAGTTTCGGTCTGCAATGGACCTGGCTGACTTTAGTGCCTTTGAGCCAGATTGGCCTGCTGGTTTATCGGATACGAGGTTAAGCTAATCCCACCTTGGTTTCAAAGTCTTTAGGGCTGAGATAGCCCAGTGTCTGCAAATATTGGGGTATCCCTGTCTCGCCCTGATACGGCAGATCATTGCGAAGTTCGCGATAATCATCGCCCTTGCGACTGAGCTTGCAGGACTTCCGGACAAGTCCAGCCGGTCGCACGTCTTCACAGGCGGGCGGAAACTCCGTGGACCAACTTCGCGCCGAATTCGTAGTAGTACGCCTTTGCACGGGAAAACCGCTCGGCATAATGCTCGGTCGTAGCGAGAGGCAGGTCGCCGTGTGGCTCAAGCAGGAGCGTGTCGGCAAGGGCTTTTCCGAATACGGTACCGGGAGCGATGCCGCGTCCGGAATAGCCGAAGACCGAATAGGCGTTGGGACCGAATTTGACGATCTTGGGAATGTGGTCATCGGTCATCGCAATGCGGCCGCTCCAGGCATAGTCGAATGAAGCGGCCGGGAGTTGCGGGTAGAGTTGGCGGAGTTTGCGGCGGGCCCAAGAGAGATGGAAGTCCTTGCCACGATGCTCCATGCTGCCGACGCCGCCGACGATCAGCCGTCCGGCCTGATCGAGCCGGATCGACGACATCACCATCGCCGTGTCCCAGCACCCTTCCCCGTTGGGAAGGATTGTCTCGCGGACGGCCGGGGGCAATGGCGCGGTCGCGAACTGACAATAGTTGACTACGGTGAAAGCCGGCGTGAAAGGCGCGTTGAGACCGAGATGGTAGGCATTGGTGGCGACAATCACATGGCGGGCGCGGACGCGATGGCCATTGGCCACAGCGCGCCATCTGTCGCCATCGCGTGTCAGTGCTGTGACTTTGGAATGCTCGCAGATCGCCGAGCCCTGAGCCTGGGCGGCCCGGGCCAGCCCCTGGCAATAGGCCAGCGGATGAATTGTTCCCGCGCGCGGGTCGAACAGAGCACCGGAAAAGGCGTTGGTTCCTGTCCGGAGTTCGGTGTCCTCACGGTTGAGAAGGCGTAGCGGGGCGCCGTGACGAGTGCCCTGCCGGCATCTTTCTTTCAGATCGTTCACGCCAGCTTGCGAATGAGCCAGATGCAGCGTTCCGCTTCGGGTTGCTTCACACTGGATTGCTTCACGCTCAATCAGTGCAAAGACATCGCCAGGGCCCTGACCAAGCACGTCGATCAGTCTGCCGCCCTCCGCTTCGCCCAATTGCTCGACAATTCGGTCAGGCGGTAGCCAGAGGCCTGCGTTGACCAGGCCGACATTGCGACCAGAGCCCCCGTAACCGAATGTCTCGGCTTCCAGCAGGCAGACAGAAGCACCGCTTCGCGCTGCCTGTAGCGCTGCCGAAGTGCCGGTGAAGCCTCCCCCAATGACAAGCAGATCCACATCAGTGTCACGCGAAAGCGGCGGAGCATCGATCGTTTCGCGTGAGCTCGCGCGCCAAAGAATGGAAGAGGGAGTGGCACTCATCTCAAAGGCCTTTTCAGTCGGGGGCCCGGATTAGTTCCGGACCATGGGTAAGAGCTCATCCGCAAGGAATGGTTATGTCAGCTGTTCGCAGCATCGCGCGATCCGGCGAAGTGCTTCCTCAAGCTCGCTTTTGGCTGTGGCGTAGGAAATCCGGATATAGGGTGAGAGACCGAAAGCCGACCCGGGCACCATTGCGACATGGCCTGCTTCAAGCACGTAGTCGGTGAAGTCGTGATCGCTGAGGATCCGTGTTCCATCCGGTTTTGTCTTGCCCAGAAGTCCGCTGCAGTCGGCAAAGGTATAAAAGGCGCCCTCCGGTGTCCGGCAAGAAATTCCCGGAATCCGCTTGAGCGCCGAGACCACGAGGTCGCGCCGTTGCCGAAAGCTCTCGCGCCGTTCTTCGAGGTAGTCCTGCGGCCCGGTCAATGCTTCGAGTGCTGCGGCCTGGCTGACAGAAGAGGGGCAGGAGGTGGATTGGCTCTGGATTACCGCCATTGCCTTGACAAGAGCTTTCGGACCGCCGGCATAGCCGATACGCCAGCCGGTCATTGCGTAAGCCTTGGAAACCCCGTTGATCGTGAGCGTGCGGGGTTTCAGCTTTGGTTCAAGCGCCGCCGGCGTGGCGAACCTGAATCCGTCATAGACGATGTGCTCATAGATATCGTCGACCATCAGCCAAACGTGCGGATGGGCGAGAAGTACGTCGAGAACCGGACGATAGTTCTCAGCGCTATAGGCCGCTCCCGACGGGTTCGAGGGCGAATTGAGTAGCAGCCAACGGGTTTTCGGGGTGATCGCCTTTTGCAATTGCTCGGGCTTGAGGCGAAACCCGTCCTTCGCGTCGCAGGGAACGAGCACGGGAATGCCGCCGCAGATTTTGACGATGTCAGAATAGGAAGTCCAGTAAGGCGTCGGGATGATGACCTCATCGCCGGGATCGATGCTCGCCATGAAGGCATTGTAGAGAATCTGTTTGGCGCCAGTGGCCACCGTGATTTCGTCCGTCGCGTAATCGAGCCCGTTCTCGCGACGGAACTTCTCGCCGATTGCCTGTTTGAGCGCAGGAGTTCCGTCAAGGGCGGTGTACTTGGTTTCACCCCGGTCGATTGCCGCCTTGGCTGCCTGCTTGATGTTTGCCGGCGTATCGAAATCCGGTTCGCCTGCGCCCAGCACGATGACTGGCAGGCCATCGCGCTTCATTTCGGCGGCTCGAATGCCGATCTTGAGGATTTGTGAAATCCCCACCGAGGCGATGCGCGAAGCGGGTCGGAACCCCGCTTCGCCGGCAATTGGTTGAGATGTCATGGCGGAGCTACTCGATATCGAAGGAGACGCCCTGGGCGAGCGGCAGTTGCTTGGAATAGTTCACCGTGTTGGTGGCGCGGCGCATGTAGTTCTTCCAGGCGTCCGAACCGGATTCGCGCCCGCCGCCGGTCTCTTTCTCGCCTCCGAAAGCGCCGCCAATTTCCGCACCCGAGGTGCCGATGTTGACGTTGGCTATGCCGCAATCCGAACCTTCATCCGAAAGAAAGCGTTCGGCCTCCTGCATGTCGAGCGTGAATACCGAGGACGAAAGGCCTGCTCCCACTGCGTTGTGATCCTCGATTGCGGCGTCAAAATCGGAGTACTTCATCACGTAAAGAATCGGCGCGAAGGTTTCCTCCAGCACGGGGCCTGTCTGGCTTGGCATTTCGACAAGGGCGGGGCGGACATAGTAGGCGGTATCCTTGCCGGCTTCGGCGATGCGATTGCCGCCAGTCACTTTTCCGCCTTCAGCCTTGGCCGATGCCAGCGCCTTTTGCATGTTGTCGAAAGCCTGCTTGTCGACCAGCGGTCCAACCAGCGCGGAGGTTTCCAGAGGATTTCCGACGGAAACGCTTTCGTAGGCGGAGCGGAGCCGCGGCACCAGGGTCTCATAGAGACTTTCATGGACAAACAGACGACGCAGGGTTGTGCAGCGCTGACCCGCGGTGCCCATGGCGCCGAAGGCGACGGCACGCAATGTCATGTCGACATCTGCCGAGGGGCAGACGATCCCGCCATTGTTGCCACCCAGTTCCAGGATTGCGCGGGCAAACCGCTTGGCGAGGCGTGGGCCGACCTCACGTCCCATCCGGGTCGAACCGGTGGCGGAGACCAGAGCCACCCTGGGATTGTCAACCATGGCTTCACCAATGTTCCGGTCACCGATGAGGACCTGCATCAGATCTTGCGGAGCTTCGCCAAAGCGCTTGACTGCCCGCAAAAGAATGGCTTCGCAGGCGATGGCGGTCAACGGGGTCTTTTCCGAAGGCTTCCAAACGACAGCATTGCCGCACACCAGCGCCAATGCCGTATTCCAGGACCAGACGGCGACGGGGAAATTGAAGGCGCTGATGACGCCGACGACGCCAAGCGGGTGCCAGGTTTCCATCATCCGGTGGCCGGCTCTTTCTGTCGCGATGGTCAGCCCGTAGAGCTGCCGAGAGAGTCCGACGGCGAAATCGCAGATATCGATCATTTCCTGAACTTCGCCCGCTCCTTCCGAGGGGATCTTTCCGGCTTCGATGGAAACCAGCCGGCCGAGGTCGTCCTTGGCGGCGCGCAACTCCTCGCCGAGCAGCCGGACGAGTTCGCCGCGGCGGGGTGCGGGCACCTGCCGCCAAGCCTTGAAAGCGGTGTGGGCGGCTTCGATGGAGGTGTCGCAATCAGCGGACGATAATGTCTTGAGCCTGGCGATCTCCTCGCCGGTCACGGGCGAGTAGGACGCCATGTCGCCATTGCTCCACCTGTCCCTGGCGACTCCGAGTTTTTCGAGGATTTTCGCAGTTTCCTGCTTGACGTCTACGATGGTGGTCATTGGTTTTCTCCGGTATATTTGATCTGTCGTTTCCATAATTTCATCGCTCCGAGCTCGCCCGGCAATATTGCCCGTTTCAGTTCGGCGGCAAGATTGCGAACGGCATGATCGAAGCGCGCGCCGGTCTCGTAGGCAACAAGGTCTCGTGTTTCGCACAGAACTCTGCTCTCACCGAGCAGGGTGCGTAGCGCATCGAGATTTTGCAAGATTGTCGTTCTCATCTCACTCCGCAGCAGCAGCTGTTCCAAGGACGTGCAGGCAGTTTCGGACCGACGTCATTTCGATATCGGAGTAATGGGCGAATTCGTCCAGAACAGCGGCGCCGAGGTCGCTTTCGAACTTGAGCTGGTTTGGCCCGGCTACAAATTTCCGGGTAGCACTTTCGCCCAGGTTGGACTGGAAAATGCCAGCCGCGCTGACGGGCAGAAAATCCTCGTAGATGATCGGATCGGCGCGCAGCAGCTCGTCCTCGATTGCGCTCTCGATATCTGTGTTCGATGCTGGCGTTGCCTTGCCTTTTTCGGTCAGCGAATAGACAAAATAGCCAAGACCGGCGCGACGAATTGCAGCCCAAGTGTCGGGAAAGGCGGCGAAGGCGTCTGACAGCGCTACCTGGTATTCCGCCGCATTCGAGCCATCTGCGGCGGGCGGCACGATTGCGCGGGCCTTGGCGAGCAGGTCATCATACAGCGCACGGTCCTTCGGCGTCAGCGCCACGCCGCGTTGTTCGATTTCACCGAAGCGCGCAGTGTGCGACCCCCTTTCCAAGGTTCCGTCCGGGCGGACAAACCCGACCGGTTCGTTGAGCGCCTTGAACGAGGTTTGCCGCAACAGGATCGGACACCGGCGGGCTGGCGGTCCCTCTATCACGGCCTTGGGTGTGATGCCCTTTTTCGGCATGCGGTCCTGTACCGTGTCGATGTCGAGTGTACGCGGCGTCAGATGGTTGATATGCGGACCGCGGAAGGAGACGATGTCGGCGATAAGCCGATGAGCGGTGTGGAGCCTGTCATAAATGGCGGCATCGACCACCGCCTTGTCATGCCAGCGGAAAGTATCAAGAACTTCATGAACGAAGCTGATGCCGTCGGTTGCAGA
The DNA here is from genome assembly GCF_039975035.1 of Hoeflea sp. Taxonomy (GTDB): domain Bacteria; phylum Pseudomonadota; class Alphaproteobacteria; order Rhizobiales; family Rhizobiaceae; genus Hoeflea. Next base: position 13,309 of record NZ_JBDWHW010000053.1, read on the forward strand.
GAGACCACCGTCGCGTTCGGCCTTTTCCACCAGCGCGCAGGCAGACGTCGTAAATATGGTTCGACGCGAGAGAATGCTTGCCACCTCGCCACGCAGACTGTCGTCAACGATCAGGTCGAGGCGCAACAGCGATGTAAACACCCGGAACGGGTTGCGCTTGAGATTGGCCTCCCCGACAGGGCGAAAGGCTGTGGAATGAACCGGCACACCGGCAGCGGAGAGATCATAGTAGCCGACCGGATACATCCCCATGATGGCGAAGACGCGGCGCATCATGCTCAGCTCGGCGGGTGTTCCCAGACGGATTGCGCCGTGGCGTTCATCTGAGATGCGGCTGAGGGAACCG
>NZ_JBDWHW010000054.1:0-12254 GCF_039975035.1 Hoeflea sp.
CGCCAGTCTTTGGGTTTTCCAATCATGTTTTCGATTTCACGGCGGTTTTTGTAGGATCGTGTCGCATGATGTGGTGTAGTTACGGATGTCGTCGTGCTATCCGGACAGAGCCGGGATCGGATCAGCTTGCCGCGGCGGGCAGACTGATGAGCGGACAATCGCTCATTGTGGCGATGCCTCAAGGGTCATGTAGCGGGTGCGCTGGGCAATCACTCGTCGTTTTTGCTCACGTAGCAACGCCGCCACGAACCTTGTGATGGTATCATCGTTCCGGAAGATGCCGACGACGTTGGTACACCGCTTGATCTGACGTTCAGTGTGCTACGTGGCCCAATGCAGCTTGGGAAAGCTCATGTAGGCCAGCACATCGCGTTCAGCATTATACATGGTGGAGGTGGAGGCTCAAAAACCTGACGCTGGGGGCGGGCAGCTGCAGAGAGGATCACGATCGCCCGACACCCGCGACGGCATTGTCTGACACCTGTGCGGAAACCAAAACGCATCTGGGACGTTTCAGCTTTGTTGCAGAAACTGATCAGAGGACTTCAACGATGAGAGACACACCTGTCCAGCCATCTGTCGGCTCGCTCGGCAATCCTGCTTCCCCCGACCAGCCCACCGGCGCGATCAACATCTACCGGCTGGAGCCAAGCGCACGTCCGGACGATCCGAGATGGGATAATGCACCCTGTCACGGTATTGTTCGGGTTCGGGCCTTGTCTGCCGCCGACGCCCGCGTGGTCGCTGCGCAAGCCGAGGTCGATTTTCTCGATATCTCCGCCAAGCCGGGTGACGGGACCACAACCGATTTCGCCAGCGCGTTTCGCGATGACAAGCTCTATCATGTCGTTCTCGAGACGGAGAACGCGTCAGTCGGCCCGCGCGGGATCATCCCGGGCGTCTGAAGTCCGCGATCGCGTGTGCAAGCGTCGTGGCGTTTGTGATACATGTCGTCCCTGATTATTGTCTGCGGGCAGTCTCAGGCTTGCAGCAATGTCTGTCCAGCAGTGACCTACCTCCTTGACGCAGGCAACGGTTGGCATGACGCGAATGAATTACGGAAAGGCCAAAACCTCGTGACAGAGACACGCACGGAAACCGATTCCTTCGGACCTGTCGAGGTCGCTGCGGATCGATTGTGGGGCGCGCAAACCGAGCGCAGCCTTTCCAATTTCCGCATCGGAGAAGAAACCATGCCGCCTTCGCTCATCCATGCGCTGGGGCTGGTCAAGCAAGCCGCGGCATTGGCCAATATGGAGGCAGGGCTGATTGAGCCTTCTATCGGCGAGGCGATCGTTACTGCTGCGGGCGAAGTGGCCTCGGGATCGCTTGATCCACATTTCCCGCTCAAGGTCTGGCAGACCGGATCCGGCACACAAACCAACATGAACGTCAACGAGGTGATCGCCAACCGCGCCATCCTCAAGCTCGGCGGCGTCGCTGGATCGAAGTCGCCGGTGCACCCCAACAACCACGTCAATCGCTCGCAATCCTCCAACGACAGTTTCCCCTCGGCGATGCATATTGCCGCCGCGCGGGAGCTTGCGGACCAGCTGATGCCGGCACTCTCGCATCTGCACACAGCGCTTCACGCCAAGAGCGAAGCCTGGAACGATATTGTGAAGCTCGGGCGCACGCACCTTCAGGATGCCACTCCGATCACGCTCGGGCAGGAGTTTTCCGGCTACGCGGCGCAGATCGAAGCCGGCATGGCCCGTGTCCAGGCCTGTCTGCCGCGGCTCTATCCGCTGGCTCAGGGCGCGACCGCCGTGGGCACCGGACTGAACGCGCCCGCGGGCTTCGCCGAAAGTTTCGCCGCCCATGTGGCGCAGCTGACCGGACTGCCATTCACCAGCGCCGCCAACAAGTTCGAGGCCATCGCCGCCCATGATTCAATGGTCGAGGTGTCTGGAGCACTCAACACGCTTGCCGCCGGATTGTTCAAGATCGCGCAGGACATAAGACTACTCGGCTCAGGTCCGAGATCGGGCCTGGGCGAGCTGATCCTGCCGCAAAACGAGCCGGGCTCGTCGATCATGCCGGGCAAGGTCAATCCGACGCAGTCCGAGGCGCTGACAATGGTCTGCGCGCAAGTGATCGGCAATCATGTGGCTGTTACATTCGCCGGGAGCCAGGGCAATTTCGAGCTCAACGTCTTCAAGCCGGTCATCATTTACAATGTGCTGCAGTCGATCCGGCTGATCGGTGACGCAGCCCGTTCCTTCACCGACAATTGCATCGCCGGGATCGAACCCGACCGGGCGCGCATCGCCGAGTTGATGGAGCGATCATTGATGCTCGTCACCGCGCTGACGCCGCATGTCGGTTACGACAAGGCGGCCGATATCGCCAAACACGCCCACAAGGCGGGATTGACGTTGCGTGCCGCGGCGATCGAGGCCGGGATCGATGGCCGCGATTACGACCGCTGGGTAGTGCCGCTGGCGATGACGGGGCAGGCAGCAAACGACTGAATGGGTGGCGTTCGCGATCATATCACTGCAGCGCCGCACATCCTATTGGGTGCGCGGCGCGGTAAGATTCTGAAGCAATGCATTTACGTCATCGTTCAAATGAACCCATTTGAACGCGACAGGCATCAACTGCCACTCGAAGACCTGTTGACCAACGGAGCGGATGTGGTGTCGGGTCCGTAGTCGCTTTCGCCGTCGACATCCAGCAACTCGCGCAGCCTGCCGCGCGCCCGGTTGACGCGGCTTTTTATCGTACCCACGGCAACGCCTGCGATTTCGGCGGCTTCCTCATAGGCAAATCCCGAGGCCCCGATCAGAATGATCGCCTCGCGCTGATCGTCCGGCAACGTGTCGAGGGCTGTCTTGAAATCAGCCATGTCGAGCTTGCCATACTGTTCGGGATGGGTGGCAAGATTGCCTGCGAACACGCCGTCCGGGTCAGGCAATTCCCGGCCTTTCCTGCGCATCTGACTGTAAAATTCGTTGCGCAGGATGGTGAAGAGCCAGGCACGCATATTGGTTCCGGGCTGGAAGCTCTCCTGCTTGCCCCATGCCTTCATCACGGTCTCCTGAACAAGGTCGTCAGCCCGGTCGTGACGGCGTGCCAGAGAAACCGCGAAAGCCCGCAAACCCGGCAATGTCGCGATCAACTCGCGCTTGAACGAGAAGGGGACCGTCGCATCGGGTTTGATGGTGTGAGGAGCACTCATTTATTTCGCGCCATCTGAATTGCCCGATCGCTCTGCCTCATCGAGCTTTTCGAGCAGGTCAAGAAGCTGGTCGGGGATCGGCTCTTGTTCCACGGACTTGTAATACCGCTTCAACTGCGAAGCGATTGCGTCGGTCGTATCACGCTCGGAAGAGCGTTTGCCCGCGCCAGTCACACCCATCTTGTCATTGATCATCATACCCTTGTCAGCCCATTTTTTTGATTCAGAACGTCAGACTATAATGCGCTAGGGAAAAAAAAGTTCCTTACGGGTGGAACTTTTTTTCTCACTGTGCGTTTGTTCGGTTGTCGCCACGTACCGTGGACAAGCAAGGGGTAATCAATGACGACACTATCCATGCGCATCGCACCGCATCTTCCTTATCTTCGCCGGTTTTCGCGCGCAGTTACCGGGTCGCAAACCTCCGGAGACGCGTTCGTCGCCGCAACACTGGAGGCACTCATCGCAGACCTCTCCGTGTTCCCCGCTTCCGGCGATGACCGCGTCGCTCTTTACAGGCTGTATTCTCAACTCTTTGACAGCCTTTCGGTTCCTATGCCCAAGCATTCAACACCATTCGGTTGGGAAAAAAGAGCCTCTGCAAATCTGGAGGCCGTGACTCCGCAGGCCCGAAAGGCATTTCTGCTCATAGCCGTCGAAGGATTCACTCCCGATCAATGCGCGGAAATTCTTGATGTGGAGGAGGCCGGGCTTTCAGAACTGCTTGACACGGCGGCCAGGGAAATTTCAGAACAGGTCGCGACCGACATCATGATCATCGAGGACGAACCGCTGATCGCCATGGACATCGAGGACATGGTGGAAGCTCTCGGCCACCGGGTCACCGGAATCGCCCGGACCCACACCGAAGCGCTTGAGCTTTACAAGCGGACCAAACCCGGGATGGTTCTTGCCGATATTCAACTGGCTGACGGAAGTTCGGGAATTGATGCCGTCAACGATATCCTGAAGGATGAGGCGCTTCCGGTCATTTTCATCACTGCCTTTCCGGAACGCCTGTTGACCGGCGAGAAGCCCGAGCCAGCGTTCCTGGTGACCAAGCCGTTCAATCCGGACATGGTCAAAGCATTGATCAGCCAGGCGCTGTTTTTCAATTCCACCGCCGAATCCGCGACCGAGACGGAAACATTGACCGGAACCAATTGAGACCGAAGGCGTTGACCCAACATCGAATGACAAAGGAGATTTTCGATGCTGTATTACGCTCTTGTGTTTCTGGTTGTAGCCATCATCGCAGGTGTTCTCGGATTCGGTGGGATTGCCGGTGCTTCGGCGGGTATCGCCCAGATTCTGTTCTTCCTGTTCCTGGCTCTGCTGGTGATATCCGTGGTCATGAATTTTGTCCGGAAAGCCTGATCAGCCGGCATGCTGACATTCACCGGATGAAGCGGGCGCTGGATATGGTTCCGGTGCCCGTTTTGTATCGGAACGGATGCATGCCAACAATTTTACGAGTATCCGATGCCCCTGAAGTCACTTAAGGAATCCAGTCATTTAGGGTTTGTACTGGCGGGCTTGCGTAACGCAGGTGTGTCGATGATTTATCAGGGTTTAGACCTGACGATCCGATCCTGCGCCAACCTTCCCGAGACATGGCCCAAAGAGGAAGACGTTGAAGGCAAATCGGACACAGCCTTGTTCGATGGGCCGCAAGCGGCCAGGGTTTCCGGCATCAAGCGGGACGTCATTGAAACCGGGAAGGGCACCAAACTGGAAATTCTCCGCGAAGTCGGTCAAGCTCCACATTGGTTCTTGCTGCATATCGATCCCGACGTTGATGCCAGCGGCGGCGTTATCGGTGTGGTGACGACCGTTGTGGATATCGATGACTTGAAGTACCGGGAAACAGTGCTCAAGACGTTGTTGCGTGAACTGAACCACCGGTCAAAGAACCTGTTGGCGATCATCCAGTCCATCGCTTCCCAGACCGCAAGGTCATCCAACGATCTTGAAGAGTTTCTGCTTGCATTCCGCAACAGGATCCAGTCGATGGCGCAGTCCCAGGATCTGGTTACCGCATCGGATTGGCGAGGCGCGGAGCTTTTTGAGCTCACGCAATCCCAATTGAGGCCGCTGGTGGGCGATGCGCCGCAAGGTTTCAAAATGGTCGGAGAAGACGCCTACCTGCTTCCCAATGCGGCATTGCACCTCGGCCTGGCGCTGCACGAACTGACGATCGATTCCCTGGCCACAGGCGCCCTGGGGCCGGCGGGAGGCGAAATCGTGCTCTCGGCGAACCGGCGTCTGAATGACTTGCACGAAACCGAACTGGTCGTGACATGGACCGAAACATTTTCCGTACCACCCAAGCCGGTGGCGACAACCCCTTCCGCCGGGACAGGGTTTTCCGGTGCCGTGCTGCGGCGTATCGTACCCCAGGCCCTGTCCGCGAGCGTGCGCCACGAGAAAAATGATCATGAGATCATCTATGAACTGACCATTCCAGACAGTCAGTATGAACTCAGCGGATCACACTGAGCCATCAGTTCGTCCCCATCGACGGAAAAGATGATTTTCGCGGAAGACCATTGCTGTGCGGAACTTCCGGCATAGCCAGGCGTTAACTCTGCAAAGGAGTAACGTCATGGAACATATCGCAGCCTTCATGATCTTGATCGCCTGTAACGAGGACTATCAGACCTGCACGGAGCAACCTGCGCCTGCGGTTGCCTATGAAACCCTGCGTCAGTGCGAAGAGGAGCTTTCCCCATCCGTGCGCATGATGACTGGCAACAGCGATCATGCTTTGGGCAAATGTATCGAGATTGATCCGGCGCTGTTCTACGAGGATGTCGAAATCGTATGGGATGTCTCAGCCAAAGGTGAAATCGAGGTCGCGCTCGAACTGATCAACCCAGAGATGCATATGACGAACCTCGCCCGGTCTGAAACCGATGGTGAAACCCGCCGGCTGAACTGATTTGTCCCGACGTCGCGAAACGCCGGACAGAAACGCACCGAGTTCAAACACCAATGCTCCCTCCGGAGAGGCCGTCATGACCAGTGAAGCAGCAAATGACGAAACCATTCAGGTTCTGGACGCCATTGGAGATGTTCATATTGCCCTGATTGACGCGGTTCACGGTTATGACGTCTTACTCGAAAAAGCGGAGCCGGGCATCGAGAATGTCCTTCGCACCACGCGGCAGACAACAGACGCCCAGGCACAGGACCTTGCGCGGTTTCTGACCGGCCAGGGTCGGCATCCTTCGCAAGATGAATCGTTGTTGTCGGCGGTTCACGAAGGCATGATCCGCACGAAATCATTTTTTACGGACATTGACGGAGACGTGCTTCCCGCCGTTGCCGAAGGTGAGCGACGGCTTGTCACTTGCTATGATGATGCGTTGGAAACACTTGCGAAAAACATGCAACACCTGCCGCCCGACACCTCCGACGCCGCCCACACGCTGCTCCTCGGCCATCGCAGTGAAATCGAGGATGTCGTGAGACGGCTCTACGTCCGTCATTCCGAACTGGAGAGTTGAACCGGCTTGGGGTGGACGGCCGCAACGGCGCCATCGCGGATCAGTCAGAACGCGCAGTGTTTGGCCGCTGACCAAATTCACAATCAGGTTCCGGTGTAATTTTGATGCAGGCACGGGGAACCAAACACCGGCTACCACGTTGATAAGCCGAGCCGATTGGCAAAATCCGACAACGGCTTCCGTACAAGCAAGCACAAGGAGAATTGCTATGAACTGGGATATGGTTGAAGGTAAATGGAAAGAATACAAGGGCAAGGCGCAGGCTCAGTGGGGCAAGCTCACCGATGACGACCTTGATGTCGTCGAAGGCCGCCGCGACGAACTGGCCGGCAAGATTCAGGCACGTTATGGCAAGACCCGCGAAGAAGCCGAAAGTGAAATCGACAACTGGCTTGGCAAGTACTAATCACATATCTTCAAGGGTCCGGCGGCATACCCGCCGGGCCCTTTTTTTGATGAAAGCCTCAGCAATGTCTCCAGGAAACCAGAGTGCCATTCCCCAAGACGCGAGTCCCTTGGTACGCAGGCTTGGAAGATCCATGCTGCTGACCTCGGAAGAGGTCAAGTTTCTTGAAACCATGCAGGTTAATCAGGCTGAGGTCGACAAGGGCGACGAGTTCCTTCACGACGGCGAACCGATGCGTCTGACCTTTCTGATCCGCAGTGGCTGGGTCATTCGCTACAGGATCACTGCTGCCGGCCGCCGGTTGATCATTGGCGTCTCTTTGCCCGGCGATTTCATAGGCCTGCATATCAATTTCAACAATTCATCGATTTTTTCAGCCGCCGCGCTGACCAAGTCATCGCTGGCCTTGATCGAGCCTGTGCGCATTCTGGAGATCCATCGCCGCTTTCCGGTGCTCGCTTCGGGCCTTGACTGGATGACCTTGCGTCATTCCAACATTCTTTCCGAACACAAGGTTTCCCTTGGCGCCCGCACCGCCGCGCAACGGATCCTCCATTTCCTGCTGGAATTGTGGATCCGGCTTGAGCAGGTCGGTCTGGCGAACGGCAAGGGCTTCGAACTCGCACTTACCCAGGAGCAGATCGGCGATTGCATGGGGCTGTCGACCGTTCACGTCAACCGTTCGCTAAGCCGCCTTTGCAAGGAAAACCTGCTGCGCATCGACAAGGGCGCCGTCACATTTCCGCAGGTCAGCAGGTCTGTCAGCTTTGCTGATTTTGACAAACGGTTTCTGATGGAGTTTTCCGCGGAGCCCGGCATGCCCGACCTGATCAACAAGATCGCCTCAAATTAGTCCGGACTTAACCTGTTTAATAGACTCCCACCCGCTTCGCGTCTATGCGTCCATCTCATTTTACTCGCTGGAGTTGATAACTCCAGCATGGAGAGCGGGTTGCATGTTCATACTATTCTGCTTTGATGGAGCGAGCTTGCCAACAGGGTTCGTACGCCCTAGCGGATTGAGCTGGGTCGGGTGAAAAAGGTTCGTGTCGTGTTGTACCGTATCCAGCCAGTGCTGGTCTTCGTCGTGGTTACGCTTGTCGGCTTGCTGACGGCGGCTGCGTCCTGGTACACTATCGCCAATGCAAACAGGATGAGTTTCGAGGGCATCGCCGAAGACGCCGTCCAACAGTTGAGTGATCGCATCGACAGCCATATCCTGCTGGTCAATTCGACGAAGGCTTTTTTCGAGGCTACCGGTGAGGTGCCAAGCGCCGACCAGTTCAAGATATTCATCGGGAATCTGCAAAAGAGCGAGCAATTCACCGGCATTCAGGGCATCGGATTTGCTCGCTACGTGCGCGCCGGTGAGCAATCGGACGCCTCGATCTCCCGCGAGCTTCAGCGAAATTACGGAATTGCCCGCGCTCCCTGGCCCGAAACCACTGAAGAAAACCGGACCCCCATCGTTTTGATGGAGCCCCAGAACAACCGAAGCCTGGGCGCACTCGGATTTGACATGTACTCCAACCCGATCCGTCGCGCGGCTATCGTGGCGGCGCTTGCCGAGCAACGCCTGCGCGCATCGGGTTCGGTGGAACTGGTCAAGGAAAATATCAGCGATCAGCAAGCCGGCTTCGTGATGTACACTCCATTTTTCGCCATCAACTCGGGCCGGCCTCTGGGATTCGTCTTTGCGCCGTTTCGAATCGGTGATCTGTTTGATTCGGCGCTGAACCGGCTGCCGGTGTTGCCGGTTCATATTACGGCCTGGGACGGGGAGCCGTCAGCGACCAACCAGATTTACAAATCGGCGGGCCAGCCCGGAGGCCGTTTCGGGGTAGCGGAAGAAGTGAGAACGTCGCTGACGGTGGCAGGGCGAACCTGGCTTTTGGAGATCCGTCCCTCCGCAGCCTATAGTCCGCCCGTCGACCAGACCCGATCCTTCATGCTGGTGATAGCCTCGGTTCTGCTGGCTGCGGCGTTGGCCGCATCCTCTCATTCCCAGCAACGCACCATTGAGGTCGCAGAAATTCTGCGCGAAGAGACCGAACGCGCGTTGACCGAGCGCGAGCTCCTGCTTCAGGAAATGAAACATCGTATCAAGAACATGATCGCCCGCGTTCTGGCGATCTCGCGGCAGACTGCGCGCGCTTCCGAGAGTTTGCCGGATTTCACGCAGTCCTTCTCCGCCCGGCTGCAAGCCATGGCGGCTTCGCAGGACCTTCTGGCTCGCACCGCCTGGCAGGGTGCCGATCTTGAAACGCTGCTGGTTCAGGAACTCAAGCAGCTCTTCGGCAACGAGCCGGTCGACGACAAATACACCGGACCCCAGATCGAGCTCAATGAAGCCGCGGCCCAGGCATTCGGGTTGGCTTTCCATGAACTCGCAACCAATGCCCTCAAATACGGATCCGCGCGGTTTCCCGGCGGGGTTCTCGATATTTCCTGGACCGTGGTCACGTCGAATTCCGGGAGCGATAGGGACCTCGTGCTGAACTGGGTCGAACGCAGCGAAAAGCCGTTGGACATTCAGGATGCGGAAACGCCGCTGAGCAAAGGCGGATTTGGAACCAGACTTCTCGACGCCACCATACGGGGGGAACTGGGCGGTTCAATCGAATCCGTAAAGAGCGAATATGGCATCAACGTCACCATCCGTGTCCCCTATGATCGCGTGACAACACCTCCGAGAACCACCATGCCTGCCAGGAAAACCAGGACTTCTGCCAGGAAATAGTCCGGCGGCGGCATCGTCCACTGCTCGCCATCAGCCTTCGATGTGCAGACGGGACGCTTTTTGACATCCGTGCGGACCACGGCCCGTCACATGTCTCCTTATGCCTGGTTTCTACGGTCTTTAGCCAGCAGCTGGAACCACGCGCTCTGTCAGGCGTTGTCTGCTATTGGCAAGGGGAACCGGATGAAGCAGAAATACCGCATGGACCCTCCGGCGGTCCGCACCGCTGCACGCTCCGGCATGGGTGCAGACCTGCAGTCGATCTCGCGCATGGCGATTATTGTCATCGCGGTGATCGTGACACTGGCAGCGCTTGACCGGGCGCAACCGGTTCTCGCGCCGCTTTCCCTGGCCATCATCACCGGCTTGATGGCATCGCCCGTCGCCTCGGCGCTGGAACGCTACATTCCGGCGTCGTTGTCAGCGGTGATCATGGTGATGTTGTTTCTCGGCCTGATCGCATCCGCAATCACGCTGTTTTCGATGCCCCTGTCGATCTGGACTGACCGGCTGCCGGAAATCTGGCGCGAACTGCAGCGCCACCTGCTCGATTGGCAGACCGCCTTCGAGACTCTCGGCGGCGTTCAGGATCAGATCCGGAAAATGTCCGGCGGTGAAGCAGCAATGACGGTCGATATTGCCGACAATTCGGCGGTCGAGGAGATCGCAACCCTGGCGCCGGCGCTTGTGGCGCAGATCATCCTGTTTCTGGCGAGCCTGTATTTCTTCATGGCCACCCGTCATTCGATCCGCACCAGCGTGCTGTCGCTGTGCTTCACTCGCCACTCGCGCCTGCGCACCGCGCGAATGTTCCGCGACGCCGAATGGTTTGTTTCCAGATATCTGCTGTCGATTTCCGTCATCAATGCCGGGCTTGGCCTTGGCACAGCAGCGGTCATGTGGCTGCTCGGCGTGCCCCAACCTTATCTGTGGGGCATGCTGGCCTTCATCCTGAATTATGTCGTCTATATCGGGCCGGCCCTCATGGCCGGAATCCTGCTCGGCGTCGGGTTGGTGACCTGGGATTCACCGCCGGCAATTTTCTTTCCCATGGCCGCGTATCTGACTCTCAACATGATCGAAGCCCAATTCGTCACCCCGCAAGTGATCGGGCGTTCGGTTACGCTCAATCCGTTCTTCGTGTTCCTGTCGCTGGCATTCTGGATCTGGCTCTGGGGTCCGGTTGGCGGCCTGGTTGCGGTTCCCTTCCTGCTCATTGGCCACGCTATCCTGCGCAACTCTGTTTTGCACGCTGCAGCGGATTCACAAAACCGACAGGCGTCAGCCAAAAAGATTTGATTTCGCTCGGAACCTTAAACCGGGGAGTTGCGTTTCATAGCTGTACCCACCGCCGAGCCGGCCCAGCGCTCTCACACACGGTCCAGCCCGGCGGGCACCTTTCGATGCAAAGAGGAAATTACCATGTTCAAGATGCTTTTGGCCAGCACCGCGCTTACCGCGCTTGTGACCACTTCCGCGTTTGCCCAGAGCGACACCGCTCCGGCAGCTCCGGCAGCAACAGCGGAAACCACCACGACGGCACCCATGACTTCAGATCAGAATGTCGCCATGGATGCCCGCAGCAGTCTCGCCAGCGACCTGATTGGTGCGGCAGTCTACGATTCCGCCAGCGAAGACGCCTCCATTATCGGTGACATCAACGACATCGTCATCACCCCGGAAGGCGACGTTGCTTCGGTGATCGTCGGAGTCGGCGGCTTTCTCGGCATTGGCGAAAAAGACGTCGCAGTCGAGTACAGCACCATTGAGTGGGCTGACCGCGACGGCGAACGTTGGATTGTCGCCAACATGAGCCGCGAGCAGCTCGAAGCCGCACCGGCTTTTGATCGCACCGCGATCTACACAGAGGCTCGCTCCGAAAACGAGAACATGACCGCCGACACCACGCAGCCTGCGGTCGTCCCCCAGACTGCCGACGGCACGCAAGCAACTGCGCCGGCAACGACCACCGAAAAAGTCGAGAACGGCGACGTTGCGGTGGAAAGGGCTCAACAGGAGACGACTCCAGTCGATCGTTCCAAAATGACGGCGGTGAACGCCACCGAATTGAGCGCCGACGATCTGATCGGTCGCACCGTTTACGGGGCGAATGACGAAAACATCGGCGAAGTCGGCGATGTTCTCCTGACCGCTGACAACCGGGTTGAAGGCTTTGTGCTCGATGTCGGCGGGTTCCTCGGCATGGGCGAGAAGGAAATCGCTGTTTCGCCGGAAAACCTGAACATCATGGCCGACGCGAATGGTGATTTGACGATCTTCACCCCCTTCAGCGAAGAGCAGCTCAAGCAGCAGACCGAATACTCCGAGGAGAACTGGAAATCCAACCGTGATGGCGTGATCCTGATCGCACCGGCCGGTTAACTCCCCGAATTGCCCCGATAACAGCAGGCCGCC
>NZ_JBDWHW010000055.1:0-40460 GCF_039975035.1 Hoeflea sp.
CCTTTTCCTCGTCCGACCAGAACCGCTTCTTCTGACCCTTCTTACCCGCCATATCTGCCCTCAAGATGTCCACTAGCAATGGTGGACACTATCAACACACTCTATGACGCGTCAGAGCAGCGAGGCCGGACGCTTACTCAGTCCCCTCCCGGCCCCATTCCGGTCATTTGCCCACTGCAAATAGCCGCCGCACCTTGGCCTCCCAGCCGCCCCGAATTCCAACCACTTGCGGACTGGGTAGTGAAAACTCGGGAATTCCTGCCCAAGGCGCATAGCCACAGCGCAGCATTTACAGTGAGTTGCCAGATCGCTTTGAGCCCTACGCCTGAACAGAGAGCGGCCCGTCGCGACCAATCTCATAAAACCTCTCATTGGCGACCAAGTGATGCAGCCTCCGGCCGCAATAGAGCATCGGCTCGCTGGATAGATTTCTCCATCGCTTGAGAATTCAAGACGCTATTTGGGCATTATATAGAGTTGCATAGAACGCCAGAATATAAATATATATTCCAATAGATAAATATAAAATAATTTAAAAAAGAAAAAATATACATAATAATATGGAAACCTCATTATATTTCAAAAAATATTAGTATTGAAATATTATATATTATGTGATATAATGGTATTACCTACTTATGCGTGGGTTAGTGCTACAAGGAGATTAAAATGGCGTCTATAGACAGAAAAATACAGCGCGCAGCCGCTGTAAAGCAGACCAAAAAAACTCGTGCGGAAAACAACACCGCAACCAAAAAGAAGGTGCGCGCAGCGCCGTCACCCAAGGAAAGTGACGAACAACTTTCACCTGCCGTCGAAGCGCGCCTGTCTGAAATCGTCGCACGGGTCGTCTCGTTGCATCGTAAATCGACCAGCCAGATATTTGAACTGGGCGAGTGCCTGGCTGAAGCGAAATCCGTGCAGCCGGAAAAACGCTTCGGCCGCTGGCTGAAAGATAATTGCGGCTATTCCGTCCGTTCAGCTTGGAATTTCATTTCGGTTCACGAACGGCTTGCTGATCACCGCGAACGGCATGAAAAGCACGCCATCCCGTCGACTGCCCTCATCGAGCTTGCAAAAGCAGAGCCGGATCAGATTGAAGACGTCATCAAATTGTATGATGAAGGCAAGAGCCTCAAGCCCTCGGAAATCAAGGCGCTCGTTGGCGGCAAAAAGGACGAGGCTGAAGAGCTCACCGATCTCAGACAGCTGGGTGGTAGAACAGGGCTACAGAAAATGGCTGCTGCAAAGCTCAAATCGAGCACGGCAGAGTTTCACCGACTCATTGCTGCTGTCCTCGTCGGATTGGACGAGGCTGTTGCGCGTCACGAGAGCGGAAAGAGAATCGTCATGAATGCGCTGGCAGCTGATGTGGAAATCAATGCACGCCACGCATCTGATCTCTTCAAAGACGCTGTGGCACCGTTGGTGCCAGTCGAGCGTATGCCGAAAGCCAATCTTCAGCATGAGCAATTCGGACTGAAGACCGGTTGGGGCGCGGTGCAGCACAGCCTCTACCGGTTGGGTGGCGTTGGGTCATGGCCGGTACGCGACGATATGGAAAAGTGGGTCATCGAAATTGCCCGCCCAGCGCTGCGCTTCGCGGTCCACGGCGAACCCTATGTGGTCTGTGCAGATGCGGCCACTTCGCCCGTAGTGGAAGTCGCAAAAACAGATAGCGACGTCACAAAGAATGAGCAGATTGCGGCCGAGAAGGAAGTCAAAGCCGATGAGACCATACCAGCCATTTCAGACGACCAGCAGGATGCAACGCTCGGGAGTCTGGTCGCAGCCGGCAAGACAGCCACTGAAGCACGCATCTCACAGTAAGGCGGGGACAGCAGTACGTCGGTTGCACCACGTCATGCCTCATCCTAACACCTGCAGAAGCCCCGCTGAATCTCGCAGTGGGGCTTTTTGATCTTGATGGTCACACGCCGGTTCATTGGCCCAGGCCTGCCGGTTGTTTCTTGCTCTTTCGTGTCCTGCGGGGCGTGTGCGACATCACCTCCGGACGTAGTCGAATTGGCGATGCCTTGAGCTCGGATGTGGGAGTGGGAAGCTTACCCAAGGCAGCCTTCATTAGCCGAAGATGCGCGACTTCCGAATAGGTCCCTTCGTTCACGTCCTTATTCACATGACCGAGAATGTCCTTGCGGATTTCTGATCCGACACCTGTCTGTTTCATTTCATTGTTGCACCAGTGACGGAACGAATGGAACACCTTTCGTTCCTCCTTCGCCTTCGGCAGTGCAGCCTCTTTCATCTTTTGCCAGTCGTCGTTGAAGACATCCCCCATGGGAGTCGATTCTGCGACAGCCAGAAGCTCCGGAAACAGCAGGGTGTGTTCTGTCTTTCTCAGCAACTGGACGTAGTCCATGAAGCCAAGGCGAATAAGTTCGGTATGTAATGGGACATGACGCTTCGACGCTTTTGTCTTCAAGCCGCGCACGTCGGTCGGGGTGAACTTCAATCCCCAAATGCCTTCAAATTCGGTGATGTCATCAAGCTGTAGGCCACAGATTTCTTCACGCCTCGCACCATGGTAGGCTGCAATCAGAGGCACCCAATAACGTGCGTCATGAATTATGACATCGTCTGAATTGCCATCATTCGTGTCCGAGGTTGCGCCGGTCCAGATCGAAAGGTTGAACAACGCTTGAAGGTCACCGGTGGTGAATGGCGGGCGTTCATTCTCGGAGTTTCCGCGAGCCTTCGCACGAAGTTTCGAGATGCCATCGTAGCTCTCCCACGAATAGCCGTAGGCCTCGCACATTCCTGCAATATTGGCCATGTTGTTCATGTGCCGATTGATTGTCGCTTTTGTCAGTCCGACTTGATCTTTTGGGAGTTTCTCTGCGCGGGCAATAATTTCGCTGACCGGGATGATATGGTCCCGGGGCGATTTGCCATAATTCTTGGGAAACTTGAGCAGGACATCCCTGAACTGGGCCAGATGCTTTTGGCGGACACGGGTCGGGTTATCGTGTCCGAGAAAGCGCTCGAACAGCTTGGCGAGTTGGATATGTTGCTTGAGTGTCTTGCTGTCCCACTCACCGAGCGTAACCTTTGCTTCGCCGGCCGCCGTGACGATATCGATCAGGCTGCGATAGCTCTCATCTTCGATGTCAATGGTGCTGTCGAGATCATCGGCGTCGTCGCTGATTGCCACCTCGGCGTTGTCTGCTGCAGCGGGTGTCACGGCGGGTGGGGTAGGCGTCTTTGGTTTTTCAGCCACAGGCACGGGGGCGGGGATCGGTTGGGCGAGGGCAGGTATGGCTAGCCGATTGGCTGCATCATCAGGAAACGATTGAGCGACCGGCCGTCTTGCCTCTTCCTGAAGGCCCGTCTGGAGGAGCAGGTCATCGTCATGACGCATGCCAGTCCAGCGGCGATCGGCGTCGAGAAGTGCTGCAGCCATGCCACGCAAGTAGAGCTGTTCGGCCTGCTGCACATTGACCCTTGTTTCGGGAATGCTGAACTCCGCCATCAGCCCCATGATACGGTTGCGATTTGGCGGCATGGCTCCGCTGTCTCGCAGGGTCGTGATCGTCTGCGCAACAGCTGCAATCATTTGCTCGTCGAGCTCTGCGGCCAACATTTCGTTGCGCTCGGTCTCGCCCACCGCGGCATCCATGCCCTGGGCGGCGAAGAGGCGGTATGCCCAGCCCGTCACCAGGTCCATGGTGCGCCCGCTTTGAGCACTGTCTCCATAAGCGAGTTCGGCCGCCGCCACACGGTCAAGCTTGGCGCTATGGGTGATAGCCACTTTGGTCAGGATGCGTCGGGCGTCATCGGCAGAGATCATGGATTGTCTCATTTCCTGCATTAGGTGCTCGCTGGCCCTTGTGACCTCGGCGGCGATCGAACGGGCAATGTTCAGCGACGTTGTCCGCAGGCTGACTTCAATCCTCGTATGGCAATCGGCCTGAAGTTGAACGGGCAATCGCCGCCTCCACCAATAGACCGCTCCACGCCGAAACACATATTGCACACTCATGCCAACCTCCGTTTGGAGGTGACGGAATCTCCAACTTTTCCGTCCGTTGAACACCAATGTAAGACACGCGTGGGGGACACCCGTGTAAGACAGTACTGTCCACCAGACGGCAAAATCTATCCCCAGCTAACGAAAAAACGCTGGAAAATCAATCTTGTTCAGAGCTTGAAGAGGTCGATTGGCTGGGGAACCTGGATTCGAACCAGGACTAACAGAGTCAGAGTCTGCGGGTCTACCGTTAACCTATTCCCCAACGTGGGCGGACCGGAATGTTCCGGGTCAGCGGGCGGCTTATAACCAATAAGCGGCGCTGATGCAAACCCGGTCTGCGCAGTTTTTTCGTGGCCGGTTCCGCAATCAGTCCATCGCCGGCAAGGCAGGACCCTGCAGGATCAGCAAGTTGATACTTTTCCCTGTCCAAAAAGAATTTTGCGTTCTGCTCGCCGTTTTGCTAATCCTTGTCCAACGACAAACCGTGAAGCGCGAAGCGAGACAGCATGTTCGCCGCGCATGACAGGACAGACCGTGAAAGACCTTCGGGACGGCGAAAAGCCAAACGCGGGGGTATCACTGGCAGGTGAAGGGCCGTCCGGGCGCGCCGGCAAGGCAGCGACGGATGGTGTGGAAAGAAAACGCGGGGACTCCGTGGTTTCAGGCTCCGCTTCCGATGGCGTTCCATCGGAGCGAGATCCCGCCAGCATATCCGCCAGCAATGAAGCCGGCGCCGCACCGGCAGGGCGCCGCCGGCGGCGACGCAAGAAATCCGCGCGCAAAACCGACATCAAATCCAGCAACGATCCGGTCGCGGCGAAAGCTCCCGCCGGGATTGACGCGTCCGCTCCAGATGGCAGGCCAGGCGGCAAGCCGGTTGACAGGCAGGTTGACAGGCCGGGCGAGAAGAAGGGACGTCGCCGGCGTCGCAAGTCCGGCCGTGAAATTCAGGGCCGGCCCCTGACGCCGCAAAAGACGTCCGGCCAGGGGCCGCGGATATCCCATGCCGACGGCTCCACCCATGCAGCAGCCGCGCACGTGCACCTTGCAGGTGGCCCGTCCGGGATCACTGCCCCGCCGGTGCGGCGGCCGGCGGATGATCTTTACGCGGCGCTTGATCTGGGCACCAACAATTGCCGCCTGCTGATCGCCCAGCCGACGCGGCCGGGACAGTTCCGCGTCGTTGATGCCTTTTCCCGAATTGTCCGGCTGGGAGAAGGGCTCGACGCCACCGGCCGATTGTCCGATGATGCCATGGACCGCGCCGTCGAGGCGCTCAAGGTTTGCGCCGGCAAGCTGAAGAATCGTCCGGTCCGCCGTCACCGGCTGATTGCCACCGAGGCCTGCCGCCAGGCACGAAACGGGGCCGAGTTTCTTGAACGCGTCGAGGCGGAGACCGGGCTGAAGCTTGAAGTCGTCACCCGGGAAACCGAAGCCCGGTTGGCGGTGGCGGGCTGCTCGTCACTGGTCGGGCGCGACACCGATGGGGTTGTCCTGTTCGATATCGGCGGCGGCTCCTCGGAAATCGCCATGATCGACCTGACTGAAAACCGGACCAACCGTCTGGCCAATCACATCAAGGCCTGGACTTCTCTGCCGGTTGGCGTCGTCACACTTTCCGAGCGCCATGGCGGTTGCCTGGTGACGCCCGCGATATTCGCGGCCATGGTCGAGGAAGTCGATGCGATGCTGGCCGGCTTCACGCCTCCGGCTTTGCCAGCCTTCTCGGGTCTGGGGGATCGCCGGATTCATTTGCTGGGGACTTCCGGAACCGTGACCACGCTGGCCGGCCTGCATCTTGAATTGCCCCGCTATGACCGTCGCAAGGTTGACGGGCTGTGGCTGTCCAATGGCGAGGTCGACCTTATGCTCGATCGGCTGTTGTCGTGGGATTTTGAAGCGCGCGCCGCCAATCCCTGTATTGGCGCCGACCGGGCCGATCTGGTGCTCGCCGGCTGCGCGATCCTGCAATCGATCCGCAAGCGCTGGCCATCCGAGCGCATGCGTGTTGCCGACAGAGGCCTGCGCGAAGGTCTTCTCAATGAGATGATGGCATCCGACGGCGCATGGCGGCGCGCCGGACGAAACTATCGTTACCGCAATCAGCGTTCGAACCCGGGGGATAAAGCATGACCCGACCACCCTCAGGGCCCACCGGCCGCAAGCTTGGACAGAAGGTCAAGAAGGGCAAGCTCAAGGCGTCGTCGCGACGCTGGATCGAGCGGCACCTCAATGACCCCTATGTGCAGCAGGCCAAGCAGGAAGGCTATCGCTCGCGCGCAGTTTACAAGCTGCTCGAAATCGACGCCAAGCACAAGATTCTCGACAATGCAAAGCGGATCATTGACCTTGGCGCGGCACCTGGCGGCTGGTCGCAGATCTCCGCACGGGTCACCGATTCCACCGACGAGGATCCGAAGGTGGTGGCAATCGACTTTCTGGAGATGGATGGCCTGGCCGGGGTCAGGTTCCTGCAGATGGATTTTCTCGATGATGCCGCACCCCAGGCGCTCAAGGATGCGCTTGGCGGCGCCCCGGATGTGGTGCTGTCCGATATGGCGGCGCCAACCACCGGGCACCAGCGCACCGATCATCTCAGGACCATGCATTTGTGTGAGGTGGCGGCGCATTTCGCCATCGAGGTGCTCAGCCCTGGCGGACATTTCCTGGCCAAGACCTTTCAGGGCGGCACCGAAAACGATCTCCTGACCATGCTCAAGCAGAACTTCAAATCCGTGGTGCACATCAAGCCGCCGTCCTCGCGCGCCGAATCTGTCGAAATGTTCGTGCTCGCCAAGGGCTTCAAGGGCCGCCGGGATCAGGACTCACTGACGGACGGGTGAGGCCGCGCGGGACCCGGCGCGGTTCAACCCGTGACCCGAGACGACCTCGCCGGCATTTGCTGGCAGCGCCAGAAGCGGCACAAGCGCGAAGGCCGTGATCGCCGCGATGATGAAGAAAGCGGTGTGGAATGCGCCCAGCGTCAGCTGCCCGCCATTGTAAGTGCTGACAATATCGAGGATGCCGCCGGCCAGCGCCACGCCGACAGCGATCGAAACCTGTTGCATTGCCGATGTGATCGACGTTGCCTGGGCAGCGGTGTCTTCGCTGATTTCCGAGAAAGTCAGCGCGTTGGCCGAGGTGAAGAACATCGAGCGGACGATGCCGCCGAAAAACAGGATCACCATCATCAACACCACCGGCGTCGATGGCGTGAACAATCCGTTGACCGCGATCGAGATCGCCGCCCCACCGGCGGCGATCAGAAGCGTGCGGCGGAACCCGCCAAGCCTGAGAACCCGCTGAATGATGAATTTCATCAAGATGGCGCCAGCCGCCGCAACAAAGGTGATCATACCGGACTGAAATGGCGACATCCCGAAACCCAGTTGCAGCATCAGCGGCAACAGGAAGGGAACAGCTCCCGCGCCGATGCGAAACAGGTTGGCGCCCATCAGTGATAGGGCGAAAGTCCTGTTGCGAAACAGCTTCGGATCGAGCAGCGGTTTGGGGTGCACCCGTGCATGCGCCAGATAGGCGATGAAGCACACGATTCCGCCGATCGTCGCGGCGATTCCCCATGCGGGAGGCAGCACCGGGAGGCTGATCACCGAAAGCCCGAAGACAACGCCGGAGGCGGCTGCGCCTGAAAGGAGGAAGCCGATCCAGTCAACCCTGACACGCGCCCGGGCGTCATCCCTTGGCAAAACCGTCAGTGCGAACACAATGCCTGCGATCCCGATCGGGATGTTGATCAGGAAGATCCAGTGCCAGGTCAGATAGGTGGTGAGAAAGCCGCCGACGGGCGGGCCAACCAGCGGACCGACCAGGGCAGGGATGGTCAGCCAGGCCATCGCGTTGACCAGATCGGATTTTTGCGTCGACCGCAACAGCACCAGCCGACCGACCGGCGTCATCATCGCGCCGCCCATGCCCTGCAGGAACCTGGACATGACGAATTCGAACAGGTTGGCCGACACCGCACAGGCAATGGATCCGACAAGAAATACCCCGATGGCGATCGCGAAAATACGCCGTGCGCCAAACCGGTCGGCCATCCAGCCCGAAATCGGAATGAACACCGCGAGCGCAACCAGGTAGGCCGTCAGTGCGAGCTTCAACGCAATCGGGTTGGTTCCGATATCGGCGGCAATCGCCGGCAATGCCGTGGCGATCACGGTGGAATCCATCTGCTCCATGAACAGGGCGACAGCCAGAACGAGGGGAATGCGGCGATTCACAATATGTATCCGGAAAGGCAGGTGATCGTCTTTTTGGCGCTTTCGAGATGGCGGTCAAGTACTTCGCCGTGGCCGGGTGGCAAATTTCGTTCACGATTGATTGACGTGATGCCGGTCACAAATGTCTCAGCTGCCATTGCGTGTCGGGCGTGCCGCGCTAACTTTCACACCATCGAAGTAACCCGAGGGAGTTCGAAATGAAATTTTCCAGACGTTCGATGTTCAAATTGTCGGCAGCGGGGCTCACCGCACTCGCCGCCCCCCAGATCCTGGTTCGCGCCGCACAGGCGGAAGTGCCGATGTCGGCCACAATGCCCGCCGCTTTCAAGCGATTCACCTTGGGTGATTTCGAAGTGACCGTGCTGTCCGATGGGCACCGTATCGTTCCAGGTCCGCAGAAGATATTCGGCATCAACAAGACCGAGGAAGAGGTCAGCGAACTGCTTGAGAGCAACTATCTGCCGGTCGACAAGATGCAGTTCACCTTCGCGCCGACACTGGTAAACACCGGAGACGATCTTGTGCTGTTTGACACCGGCAACGGCGAGGGCGGACGCGAAGGCGGCGTCGGCCAGACGCTGGCCAATCTCAAGGCCTCCGGCTACACGCCCGAACAGGTCACCGTGGTGGTGTTGACCCATCTGCATGGCGATCACATCGGCGGCCTGATGGAAGCCGGCGCGCCCGCATTCCCCAATGCGCGCTATGTCACCGGTCAAATCGAGTATGATTTCTGGTCTTCCGGGGACCGCATCGGCACCGGCGCTGAAAATGGTCACAAGGGCGTTGTCGCCAAGGTGGTTCCGCTGGCAGACAAGATCAGCTTCATTGGCGATGGCGAAACAGTGGTTTCCGGCATCACCGGCATGGCTGCTTTTGGCCACACCCCTGGCCATATGATCTATGCTCTCGAATCGGGCGGTCGCAAGCTTGTGCTCACGGCTGATGCTGCAAACCATTTTGTCCTGTCGTTGCAGCGTCCCGGTTGGGAAGTCGTCTTCGATACAGACAAGGCAATGGCCGCGGCGACCCGGAAATCGGTGTTCGACATGATCGCCACCGACCGGCTGGCGTTCATCGGCTATCACATGCCGTTCCCCTCGGTGGGCTACGCTGAAGCGGTTGGCGAGGGCTATCGTTTCATCCCCGAAACCTATCAGCTGGACCTGTAACCCGACGGCAATCATTCGCGATGTGAACACAAGCCCGGGCAGCCTTGTCCGGGCTTGCCGCCATTGCCGGTTTCGAATGTGTGCGCCGCAGCGAATTTCGGTGAGCAAACGCATTCCCGCTCTTTCCCAAGCGGCGGAACCATGGTACTTGCCGCTGCCAACGCAAGAGACCCGAAACAGCACCGGGCGGCCTGGTTCGGGCTGCCCCGAACAGACGGAACCGACAGGCGATGGCGACCATTATCCAATCCATTACCGGCGCTGAAGCGCTGACATTCGATGACGTGCTGCTGCAGCCCGCCCACTCTGAAGTCATGCCCGGACAGGCCAATATCGCCACCCGCATAGCGCGCGATTTCGAACTCAATCTTCCCATCATTTCCTCCGCCATGGATACGGTGACGGAAGCACGGCTCGCCATTGCCATGGCGCAGGCCGGCGGCATCGGCGTCATTCACCGCAATCTGACCCCGGAAGAGCAGGCCGAGCAGGTCCACCAGGTCAAGAAGTTCGAGAGCGGCATGGTCGTCAATCCGGTGACCATCAGCCCGGAGGCACCCTTGTCAGAAGCGCTGGCCTTGATGAAGGCGCATGGCATTTCCGGCATTCCGGTTGTCGAACATCGCAGCGGACCCGCCGGTCCGGGACATCTGGTGGGTATTCTCACCAACCGCGACGTGCGTTTCGCTTCAGATCCGCATCAGAAAATCCGTGAATTGATGACCCATGAAAATCTGGTCACGGTCAAGGAAAGCGTCGAACAGACCGAAGCCAAGCGGCTGTTGCACAGCCACCGCATCGAAAAACTGGTGGTGGTCGATGGCGAGGGGCGCTGTGTCGGCCTGATCACTGTAAAGGATATCGAAAAGTCTCAGCTCAATCCGCACGCCTCCAAGGACGAGCAGGGACGGCTGCGCGCCGCCGCCGCCACCTCGGTCGGCGAAGACGGGTTCGAGCGCGCCGAGCGCCTGATTGCAGCGGGTGTGGACCTGCTGGTCATCGATACCGCGCATGGCCACTCGCAGCGCGTTCTGGATGCGGTCACTCGCGCCAAGAAACTGTCCAACTCGGTTCGCATCATGGCAGGCAACGTGGCGACCGCCGAGGGCGCCAGGGCGCTCATCGATGCGGGCGCCGACGCCGTCAAGGTCGGAATCGGGCCGGGCTCAATCTGCACCACCCGCATCGTCGCCGGTGTCGGCGTGCCTCAGCTCACTGCCATCATGAGCGCAGTCGAGGAAGCGCAGAAACACGGTGTGCCGGTGATCGCCGACGGTGGCATCAAATATTCAGGTGATATGGCCAAGGCCATTGCCGCGGGAGCGGCGGCAGTCATGGTGGGCTCGCTGCTGGCGGGAACCGATGAAAGCCCCGGCGAGGTCTATCTGCATCAGGGACGGTCATTCAAGGCCTATCGCGGCATGGGGTCGGTCGGCGCCATGGCGCGCGGCTCGGCTGACCGGTATTTTCAGGCCGAGGTCCGTGATACGCTCAAGCTGGTGCCCGAGGGCATCGAAGGCCAGGTGCCCTACAAGGGGCCGGTATCGGGGGTCCTGCATCAGCTCGCCGGCGGCCTGAAGGCGGCCATGGGCTATGTTGGCGCCGCTGATCTCAAATCCTTCCAGGAACGGGCGACCTTTGTCCGTATCTCCGGGGCGAGTCTGCGCGAAAGTCACACCCATGACGTGACCATCACCCGGGAAAGCCCGAACTATCCCGGCGCGATGTAATGAAATGGTTTTGGACAGGCTGGTTGCTGTGCCTGATCACGGCTGGCCTGTTCGGGTACATGGCCGTGATCGAGGTGCCGGCGATCAGCGCGATGCTGGGCGGAATGGCGCTGCCGGACGCGATGCCGCTGGGTTACGATGAGCAAGGCGCGCGCGCATTGTATGAAGCCTTTGCCGCGGATTTCACCGCTGCACAGGCCGAAGGCCGGCGAAGTGCGTCGGCTGCCTATCTGGCCATGCATGCGAGGTCAGATCTGCTGCTTCCGCCATTGCTTGCGGCAAGTCTCGCGTTTTGTGCTTTTGCATCGATCTACACAGGACGCAGGCAGGCTGAAACCTCCCGGCTGGTCAGTATCGGGCTCGGTCTGGTTCTGGCTGCGGCGTTCGTCTATCTCATTTGCGATTTCATTGAAAATGCAGTGGCTGATGCGATGTACGGACCCACGGCCATGAAAGCGGGCTTCAACGATCAGCTGGCGTTTGCGCTCAAAGTGCTGACCATCGGCAAATATTCGATCCTCGCTGTGGCATTCGGATTGATAGCCGCGCTGTGGATAGCCCGCTGGAAACGTGGGCGCGGCATCGTGCCGGATGTTTCGCAAGACGGTTAGGCACTGAGCACTGAGGTGGCAGACTCCCTTGCGATTAACTTCTGCGCGATCTAGAAGCCGTAGGCTTAACACCTGTCAAGGCGCTCACTCATGACCACATCAACAGCGATATTCTGGCCGGTTCTGGCTCAGGTTCTCTTGACTTACGGTGTTTACCTTGTGGTCTCATCGCGGCGGATCGGCGCGGTCAAGGCAGGCGCCGCCACGCCGTCGGATTTCAAGGTTCCGTCAATAGAGCCGGAGCCCAGCGCCACAGCGGCGCGCAACCTGTCCAACCAGTTTGAACTGCCGGTGCTGTTTTTTGCAGCCTGTCTGTCACTCTATGTGACCGGCGGTGCGGGAGCCGCCGCAGTCGTGGTGGCCTGGGCATTCGTGCTTGCGCGCGCCGCCCATGCCTACGTGCATCTCACCTCAAACCGGGTCCTGCTCCGCCGCCGCCTGTTTATCGTCAGTCTGGTGGTCAATCTCGCCCAGTGGATGCTTCTCGCCGTTCAGATCGCCTGAACCTGCCGATTGCCGATCATCGGTTTGTCTTGCTTACCAGGCGGGCACCGCAGCGATATCCGGGCGACCTCGCAGTTCCCTGCGGGAAGACGAGCCTGACATGGCCGAGATTGGTTTATCGTCAGCGCCCACCGGCGTGATGTTGTCGAGGCTGGCCGCGATATGACCGCAGATGGCGTTGACCAGGGCCGCCGGCGCTCCTGGCCGTTTCATCAGACCGATCTGCGCGGGTTGCAACGAAGGGAAGCCATCGGCGGGGGAGAGGATGCGCATGCCCGGACGCACAGCGCATTCAGGCAGCAGCGAAACCGCCAGTCCCGAAAGCACGGCCGAAGCGACAACCGTTGCCGACCAGCTGGTGAACAGAACCTGGTAGTCCCGGCCGGCTGAATCAAGCGCCGAACAGGCCAGATTGCGCCACAGGCATGAACGCCTGCCGACCGCCAGTGGAACCACCGCGTCTTCGTGCACGGTGTGGTTCATCGATGTGACCCAGTAGAGCGGCTCGGTGCGTACCACTTCCGAAGTCCGTTCGCGCGGATTGTGCGTGACCAGAGCGACATCCAGTTCCCCCCGCGCCAGCCTGGCGGAGAGCTCGGCCGAAGGCTCGCATTCGATATACAATTCGACATTCGGATTGGTCTTGGCGAAGCGGGCAATGATGCCGGGCATGTAGCGGTCGGCGTAGTCATCCGGCGTTCCGATCCGGATGGAACCTTCCAGCTGCTGGTCATCGAAGGCTGCAATGGTTTCATTGTTGAGCCGGATAATGCGCCGCGCATAGCCGAGCATCCGCTCGCCATCTTCGCTCAACCGGTTCAGACGGCCATCGCGAACAAACAATGTTTTGCCGACGCGTTCCTCCAGGCGCCGCATCTGCATCGAAACCGCGCTCTGGGTCTTGAACACCTTGTCCGCCGCACGGGTGAAGCTGCCGGTGTCGACAATGGCTACGAAGGTCTGCAGTTGATCGATATCGAGGGGCGCGGGCATTGAAGGCTCCTATCAATAGTTCTGATGATAAAGATTAGAAACATTCGTTGGTATGATCAATCGGTTTTTGCGAGACATGTCTCGCACAACGGGTTTTGCGCCGGCCCGGCGATCAATCGGCGCGGATCTATCGAGGATGATCATCATGAGCGCCCGCAATTTTGCTGCCGCCCGGGCGTCTGCCAGCTCCATCGGGGTTGGTCCGGGTTTAATCAACATCCTGCATGTCGTTTCCGGCAGTGTGAAGGCTCTGCTGCGCGCGCTGTTCAACCGACGTCTGGTCGGCAATCTGGACCAACTTTCTGATCATGAATTGTGGGATATCGGCCTGACCCGCGCGGATTTGCATTTTGGCAGATCAATACCGCTCAATGCGGATCCGACGGCCGAGCTGGCTCGCCGCGCGCGGCTCAACAGTTGCCGCTGATCGCTTTTTGAGGTTCCCCCGCGGGATACTTGCCCTGTATTCCGCCTTTGCCCGGCCGATAGCTCCACACCTTCAGTGAGCACGGCCGGGCTTTTTGTCACAAATTGCCAATGCGGATTGCACAAATGAATGCGCCGTTTTGCGATAATGACATGCAAAACCAACGAGCTGTAGCGCGTCGCCTGAACCCGCTTGAAAGCGAGATCCGTTAGCGGCGGTTCATGCCCTGAAGATACTGGTCGAAAATCGACTCCATGTTCTTCTGGTAGCCCTTCTGAACTTCGCGGCCCGAATCGAACATCTTGCCGAACAGATCTTCATAAGGGCTGGTTTTGCGCCCTGATGGAGTGGGTTCAGCGGTCGGTTGCTGCTGTTCCGGTTCAGGCGCTTGTCGCGACTGTCCGCCACCCGCGGCGCCGCCGAGCATGTCCTGGAAGATCTGTCCGAGCGGATTGTCGCCGAATGGATTGCTTCCGCCAGCCTGCGGCTGCCGTCCCTGTCCACCGCCGAACATGCCTTCGAGAATCTGTCCCAGAGGGTTGTCCATCGGCGCAGCGCGGGGCGCCGGCTTTGCCTGTCCGCCACCCATTCCCTGCCGCATCATTTCGGAGATCAGGTCGCCGATCGGATTTGATCCGCTGCCCATCGCCGCGGATTGGGTCCGCCCGCCCGATTGCGCAGTGGCCTGCTTGAACAGACCGCCCATGATCGAGGTCGCCAGCACAGGCAGCATCTGCTTGAAGATCTCCTGGCCGATTCCCGTCGCGGCTTCCGCCTGGGCTGCCACCGCCCGGCTGACCTCCTTGGATCCGAACAGGTGACCCAATATGTTGTTGCCTTCCTCCCGGCCCTGTGGGCTGAAAGCCGCCTGCATGTTCTCGAGATACTCGGCGTGATGCCCGCTTGAGAGCGCCGACAGGAAGTTGGACATGTCCATCGGATTTGAGACGTTGCGCTTCAGGCCCGTGGAAAAGGCCGGCATCAGGGCCGCCATTGCCTGCTCTATCTGGCTTTCATTCAAGCCGAATTGCTTGGCCATGGCGCGCATGGCGTCGCCGTTCTGGGCATTCATCATCATATCGTAAAGCGGCATCATGGGTCTTGTCTCCTCCGTCCCGTCCGGGCATGGGCGAAGACTATACCGCCGAATGAGGCATGCCTAGGGTTACAGTCCGGATTTGGAATGCTGCGGAACGCCCTTTCGTCTAATAGGCATAATCGACGAAGACCGGATCAACGCTTCCGTTCCACCGGCCATTATAGAGCGCAAGCATCTCTTCGGCCAGCGTTGTGCCGCGGGCGATGGTTTCCTCGAGCGGAGCCAGGAAATGGCTTTCATCATTGCCCTCCGAGTTCAGCCGTGCCCGGTTGACCAGGCCGCGCCGCGAGATACCGAGAAGTTCCTTGCCGATGTCGCGAAGCGATTGACCATTGATCCTGGCGTTCAATCCGTCCCTGGGAGTCGTGTCGCGTATCGCGTTCACATCGTCCAGGCTCCAGTCCTTGACAAGCGCAAGCGCTTCCTCCAGCGCGTTCTCATCGTACAGCAGCCCGACCCAGAAGGCGGGCAGGGCGCAAATCCGCCGCCACGGTCCGCCATCGGCGCCGCGCATTTCAATGAACCGCTTCAGCCGCGCGTCGGGGAACAGGGTGCCCAGATGGTTGGTCCAGTCGCCGATGGTCGGCATCGGCTGGTCCAGTTCGCCTTTCAGCGCGCCATTCATGAACTGGCGGAAGGTCACATGCGTGGCCTCGTGATAGCGCCCGTCGCGAAGCACAAAATACATCGGTACATCGAGCGCCCATTCGACATAGTCCATGAACCCGAAATTGTCGGAGTAAACGAACGGCAATTGTCCCGAGCGCTGGTTGTCGGTGTCGCGCCAGATATCGCCACGCCAGGAAACCAGGCCGTTGGGCTTGCCTTCGGTAAAGGGCGACGCGGCGAACAAGGCGGTCGCCAGCGGCTGCAGCTTCATGCCGAGCTGCATTTTCCGCCGCATGTCGGTTTCTGACGAGAAATCGAGGTTTACCTGGATCGTGCAGGTCCGGTACATCATGTCGAGCCCCTGGCTGCCGACCTTCGGCATGTAGCGGGTCATGATGTCGTACCGGGACTTGGGCATTTGCGGCGTTTCAGCAAGCGTCCAAGTCGGGCTTCCGCCCATGCCCAGGAAGCCGATGCCCAGCGGCGCCGCGATTTCTTGCAACTGCGCCAGGTGCGCATTTGATTCGCGACAGGTCTGATGGATGGTTTCGAGCGGCGCGCCGGACAATTCGAACTGCCCGCCAGGTTCCAGGCTGATGGCTCCGGCGCCGGTGGGCTCCACCAGTCCGATGATCTTGCCGGCATCGATAATCGGCTCCCAGCCGAGCATCATAGCCATGCCTTCAAGCAAGGCCCGGATCGAACGCTCCCCTTCATAGGGAACCGGTTGGTGCGATCCCGTGAAGAACACGAATTTTTCATGCTCGGTGCCGATCCGCCATTTGTCCTGCGGTTTGCAGCCTGCGGCCATCCAGTCCGCCAGGTCATTGACTGTGCTGATCGGGGTATCGTCGGTTGTGTCGCGCGCCATATCCGGCCCTTTGTCGTCTGGTTATTGGCGCGGTCTCAAACCACGCATCGTCATGCTGCTTGGACCGGAACCGGTCCGCCATGCAAGCGAAAATCCCTGATCGCAGTATCAAAGAAGATTGATGTGGGGTGGTTTGGGCGATCCTACCAGTCGCCGATTGTCATCTGAACCGCGGTCAGGGCCGCCACTGCGGCTGTGTCGGCGCGCAGAATGCGCGGTCCGAGCGGAATCGGCGTGACAAACGGCAGGTTCGTCAGAATCTCGCGTTCACGCTCGGAAAAGCCGCCCTCCGGCCCGACCAGAAGCGCCAGATCCCGTTCATTGACGCTGGACAATACCGCTGCCGGATTGTTGCCAGCCTGGCTTTCATTGCAAAAGATGATCCGGCGTGCCGGGTCCCAGTTTGCCAGCAAAGCTTCGAGCTTTGTAGCCTCGCCCAGTTCCGGGATGGCGAGATTGCCGCATTGCTCGGCGGCTTCAAGAATATTGGCCGCCAGCCGTCCTGCATTGACCTTGTGGAGCTGGGTATGGTCGGTGAACACCGGCGTGATCCTGCTCACTCCCATCTCGGTGGCCTTTTGCACGAGATAGTCGAGCCGGCCGACCTTAAGTGGCGCGAACAGGAATTCCAGCCGTGAATGCGGTGGTTGTTCGCGGGTTTGAGCACCAATCTCGAGGTTGGCGGTCTTCTTGCCTTGCGGCCGCAGCACGGCGCCATATTCACCGTCCCGTCCGTTGAACACCAGCACTTCAGCGCCGTCATCAAGCCGCAGCACCGTCAGCAGATAATGCGCCTGCTCCTTACCCAGCACCACGGCCTCGCCGGAAGAGAGCGGCACATCGAGATAAAGCCGTTGCAGTTTGTAATTGGCGCGCATGACTGTCCTCTTGCTCAAGCTGTCTTGAAAAATCAGGTGGATCGCAAAATCAGGCCGCGCGCCGGGTCAATGCCGCAGCGACACCCGCCATCATCAACAACGATCCGCCGGTACGCATGGCTGATTTCATCACCAGAGGGCGACGAATGGTCTTTCGGGCGCCTGAGGCCAGGAGTGCAAAAAGGGCGGCGTTGAGAATGGCGAGCGCGGTGAAGGTCAGCACATAGGTTGCGGCTTGCGGCGCATAGGGCAGGGCGGGATCGATGAATTGCGGCACGAACGCCACGAAGAACAGGATCCCCTTGGGGTTGAGCGCCGTGATCAGAAACGAATCCCGGAAGATGACGCCGGACTTGCCGGCTTCACTCGCCACATCAGCCTCTGACATGCCGGGAATTTGCACAGGGGCGCGCCACATTTTGTAGCCGATCCAGATCAGATAGGCCGCGCCGGCAAATTTCAGAACCTGAAACAGCGAGGCCGAAGCGGCCAGCAACGCACCGGCGCCGGCAATCGACAGCGAGGTTGCAATCAGATCGCCAAGGCCAACGCCAATCACGCTCGCCAGCGCCACCTTGCGCCCATGCGCCAGCGCCTGGGTGATGACCATGATGATGGTCGGGCCGGGAACCACCAGGAGAACGATGCTGGCGACAATAAAGGCGGCAAAATGTTCAGGTGAGACAGGCAATTCGGCAGACTCCAATCAGGGATGGTCAGACAAAGCCGCAAAATCTCGCGCGCGTCAACTTGCCCGGGCCCGCCGCATGATCTCGCGCGACGGGGCCGGGCTGCGGCGTTGCAAAAGTTTGAGGCAGTGCATGTAGGTTTGCGTTCAAATGGATCCATTCAAACGCGTCATGCGTCAGTTGAGTTTGCCGGGCAGGCTCAGATTGCCGGAGGCCACGTCAAAGACATCGGTCACGCACAGCAACGGCGCGTGAACATCGGCGTTGACCTTCAGCGCTGCGGTGACCCCGTCAAAGGAGGCTCCGGTTGCTGCCGCAGGCTCGGCGAATGTAACGGTGACTGCGATCTCCGGACCGTCAAAAACCGGTTCAAAACCGGGGCTGTCGATAAACAGCGGAAGTCCCGGCCATGTCGCGGGCAGCTTTGGGGACTCGTTCTCGCCGATGTCGCGCACCGACAGTGCTCCCGGCCCGCAGGCTTCGTTCGGCGTCAGCACAACCCAATGACTGTGCCAGCCTTCGCCATCATTGGCCATGTCGCCGTCACCGTTTTCGTCATAAAGCGGTGTGTCGTCGAAATCAGGATGGCTCGTGGCGGCAAGCGCCAGAATTCCGGTCTTGCCCTCAAAACCAACCGTCGCCGGGTCAAGCGAAGTCGGCCAGACATAGGACCAGACCGGGGCTCCGCCGAGCGAACCATGTGCCGCGGGCTTTTCCGCACCGGCGGTCCCGCCGGTTGTCATGTGAAATGTGATCGAATTGCCGTCGCGGTGAGCGTGGGCCGCGAGAATATCAAATGCAGGTGTCTTGGAGCTGTCAGCTTCGGACCGGATGGCTCCTTCAGTGTCGATGGCATGGTTTCGCTCCGCTGCCGCGGACGTGAGCGAGGCGCCAAGCAGCGCCAATGTGATCAGGGTCTTCATGATGGTCTCCTCTAGGGTTGGTACAACATCACGATAGTAGCGAGTCGAAACTATTGCAAGAATTGTTTTGACTCGCTATTATTTCCCGATGAACCCAAGCATGCCCCAGCGTATCCGTGCCCTGATCGAACGCCTTGCCAAACTCTCCGAGGCGGAGGATTGGGCGGAGGATCTCAACCCTGCGCAGATGACCGCACTGACCTATCTGGTTCGTGCCAACCGGTTTTCCCGCGCTCCATCGCACGTCGCCGCCTACTCCGGTTCGACACGCGGCACCGTTTCCCAGACATTGCGAGCGCTTGAGCGAAAGGGACTTGTGACGGAATCGCGCTCGCAAAGTGATCGGCGCAGCATCTCGTTCGAGGTGACCGATTCTGGACAGTCGCTGGCGTCCGCACAAAAGACGCTTGATCAGGTGTTAGCCGATCTTCCGTCCGAGAGCGCAGCAGCGCTCGAACTTGGTCTGGACACGGTGTTGCGGGGGTTGATCCAGGCTCGAGGTGGCAAGGTATTCGGCATTTGCCGCACCTGCCGCCATCACCTTGAACAAGGGGCTGGTGGCTATTGCCAGCTTCTTGCCGTCAATTTGCAGCCTGCCGAGATCGGCCAGATCTGCCACGAACATGAGACCGCATGATGAATAACAGAACTGAAACCAGTGCGCGGGTCGTCGGGTTGTACGTCGGACAGGTCCGTCATCCCTGGTCTGGAAAACCCGGCTCGGCAATCGCCAAGCAACTGGTCGACTGTCCTCAGCAACTGGGACGGGAAGGGTTCGAGATGGATGCTCAAGCCGATCTGAAAGTGCATGGCGGCCCCGACAAGGCGGTGCATCACTATGCTGCGGATCACTATGGAGCCTGGCGGTCGGAACTCGGCGATCCTGCGCAGGATTTCGGCCCAGGCCGGTTTGGTGAAAACATCGCGACGTTTGGAATGACCGAGGCCGATCTGTGCATCGGTGATCTGCTCCGGCTCGGATCAGCGGTTGTGGAAGTGTCGCAGGGACGTCAGCCCTGCTGGAAACTCAATGCCCATACAGGCATCAAGACCATGGCTGCATTGTTTCAGGAGACAGCCCGTACCGGCTGGTATTACCGTGTGCTCGAGCCCGGTCTGGTCGGGGTTGGCGACACCATCAAACGCATGGAGTGCCCCAATCCCGGATGGACTGTGGAACGGGTTACACGCGCCCGTCTCGACGCACGTATCGATCAGAAGACCGCTGCCCAACTGGCGGAGCTGCCGCGGCTGGCATCGGGGTGGGCGGATGCCTTCAGGCGCAAAGCCGATCGCCAGGACCGCGAGGATACGTCCGCTCGTCTTGAAGGGCCGGCCTAATCAACCACAATGATATGCAGCGCCCTGGGTCCGTGCGCGCCGAGCAGGATGGTCTGTTCGATGTCGCCCGAGCGCGAAGGACCGGTCACCAGATTGACGACGCGCGGCATCTCGCCCTTGCCTTGCGTCTTGCGCACCATCGTCCAGACGCTTTCCATGTCGCCCCTGATGTCGGAAGCCTTGAGCACGACGATGTGGTGCTCGGGCAGGAAATTGATGGTTGTCGGATTGTCCTGACCGGAGATCAGCGCCAGCGTCCCGGTCTCGGCAATACCGGCCAGGGCATGGCTGACACCTGTCAGGTCGCCGCCGTCTGACGCGCCGTGGCGCACCTCGAGGTTCTTTACCGAAGTCCATCCGGCCTTTTGCAAGCGCTTATCGGCACCTATGCGGATTTCGGCCGGCAGGTTGTGAGCGCGCAGGTAGGTGCCGACTTCCGCCGGCACCTTCTTGTAATCGGCCACCTGCGTTACGGTCGCGCCGAATTGCGATGCCATGGCGCAAAACAGTTCCAGTTGCCCGGCCTTGGGAAGCATTGCTCTTGCGGGAATAACGCCGGTGAGCGTCTCCACCAGCCGCGCGGCCACGGTTTTCCTGCGCTCTGTATCAGGCCCGGAAACCCGCATGGATGCCCGGATCTTGCCCAGTACGGTGTCGCGCGCGCTCATTGTCCGGCCTCCTGCTTGAGCGTTTCACGTTGTGCCCAGGCTTGCAGGAATGTACGTCCCTCGGGGGCAGGCAGGTCGCGGTGACGGGTCCATCCGCCTGCAAACGGCAATGTGTGGAACCGCTTCGATTTTCCGCCAAACAGCGACAGCAGAGGCATCGCCAACGATGCGCCAAGCCGGTAGAGTTTTGGCCGCTTGGCAAAAAATGCCCAGAGTTTCAGGCCATAACGCGCTGTCAACGGCGTCAAATTGCGTTCGAATTCCCGTTCGCGCCAATGCCGCATCATCTTGGGTAACGGGATATGCATCGGGCACACCGCCTCGCAGCGTCCGCAAAAGGTCGAGGCATTGGGCAGTTGCCCGGTCTCGTCGATGCCGTTGAGCGAAGGCGTCAGCACCGCGCCCATCGGGCCGGGATAGACCGATCCGTAGGCGTGACCACCGACCGCGTGATAGACCGGGCAGTGGTTCATGCAGGCGCCGCAGCGTATGCAGCGCAGCATGTCCTGGTACTCGGTGCCCAGCATCGCCGAGCGGCCATTGTCCAGAAGCACGACATGATACTCATCAGGCCCGTCCGGGTCCTCATCGCGCTTCGGGCCGGTCGAGAACGTGGTGTAGACGCTCATGTCCTGGCCGGTGGCCGATCGTGCCAGCACGCGCAGGATCTGCGAGGTGTCTTCAAGTGTTGGCACGATCTTCTCGATCGAGGCTACCACCACATGCACCTTGCCCAGCGTCTGGGTAAGGTCGCCATTGCCCTCATTGGTGACGATCACCGAGCTGCCGGTCTCGGCGATGAGAAAGTTGGCGCCGGTGATTCCGACATCGGCGGCGAAATAGCGTTGGCGCAGCACCTCGCGCGCCTCACCAAGCAGCGCTTCAGGCTCGGTCAGATCACGCCCCTCGGGCAGATGCGTATGAACCCGGCGGAAATCGCCCTCGACCTGCTCCTTGTTCAGATGGACCGCCGGCGCGATGATATGGCTTGGATGCTCGCCGCGAAGCTGGATGATGTATTCGCCCAGATCGGTTTCCACCGGTTCGATGCCGTTGGCCGAAAGATGATCGTTGAGCGCGATCTCCTCGGTGATCATCGACTTGCCCTTGGTCACCGTGCGGGCATTGGCCTTCCTGCAGATGTCGAGCACGATGCGGCGCGCGTCCTCGGCGGTTTCGGCCCAATGCACCACGCCGCCTGCGGCGGTGACATTGCGCTCGTATTCCTCCAGATAAAGATCGAGATGGGAAAGAACATGGTTCTTGATATCGCGGGCATTGTCCCTTAGCGCATCGAATTCCGGCAGCGCATCGGCAGCTGTCTGGCGTTTGCCGATAAAGCCCTTCTCGACATTGCCGAGCGCCTTCTGCAATTGCGCGTCAACCAGCGCTTTGGCCGAGTTGGCTTTGAAATGTTTGGCGGCGAGTTCCATTGGCTGTCTCCTGTTCCGCCCTATTTGCCGCTTCCGGCAATCGGCGGCTGACTGGTCATGCCGGCGAGGACTTCGGCGACGTGACGAACCTCGATATCGGATCCCTGTCGCTTGAGCTTTCCGGCCATGTTCATCAGGCAGCCAAGATCGCCGGCCAGCAGCATGTCCGCGCTGGAAGCATCGATATTGCCGACCTTCTTGGTGACGATAGCGTTGGAGATGTCGGAATATTTCACGCAGAAGGTTCCGCCAAAGCCGCAACAGACATCGGAGTCCTTCATTTCATGAATTTCAATTCCGCTGACATTTTCCAGCAGCTTGCGCGGCTGTTCCCTGATACCGAGTTCGCGCAATCCCGAGCAGGAATCATGATAGGTGATTTTCGCGTCGAGCGCCGCTCCGGTATCACGCACCATCATCACGTCAGTCAGGAACGAGATCAGTTCGTGGCATTTGTCGGAAAACCGCTGCGCCCGGTCTTCCCAGGCAGCGTTACCGGCAAACAGGCCGGGATAGTGCTTCTTCAGCATGGATGCGCAGGAGCCGGATGGTGCGACGATGAAATCAAAGCCTTCGAAAGCCTCGATCACCTGCTCGGCAATCTCGCGTGTATCGGCCCGGTCCCCGGTATTGTAGGCCGGCTGGCCGCAACAGGTCTGCGCCACCGGAACATGCACTTCGCAGCCTGCATCCTGCAGCAGCTTGACGCTTGCGAAACCGACCGACGGCCGGAAAAGATCGACCAGACAGGTCGCAAAAAGTCCCACGCGCGGCTGTCCCGCACCCGTTGTTTCACTCGACGTCAATTTGCCGTCTCCGATTGTTTCAGCTTGGCTTTTTTGGAGTTGCCCGAAAGGTTGGGTGCACGTTGTTGCAGGCGCAGGATGGACACCCGTTCCCAGTCGCCCGAGCGTTGCGCATCCGTCATTGCCCTGGAGACGAAATCGATATGCGCCTGCGCCGCGCGGCGTCCGGCCTGTGCATCGCCCGCCATCACCGCTTCATAGATCGCCACATGTTGCTGCAGCAATTGTTCGCGCGCGCCGGGCAGATTGTAGACCATGGCCCGGTTGTAAAACACGCCTTCGGTCAACAGCCTGTAGCACGACCGCAATGTGTGAAGCAGGATGATATTGTGCGCGCACTCGCCGATCGCGCTGTGGAATTCCACGTCGATGGACGCCTCTTCCTCGAAATCATCTTTCTGGTGCGCAGCTTTCATGGCTGTGATGATGCGGGTCAGCAGCGCCTTGTCGGCGTCCGTGGCGCGCCGGGCGGCGAACTCAACGGTAACGGCCTCCACTTCGCGCCGGTATTCCAGGTAATCGAGTGTTGCCTTCTGGTGCCGGGCAATCAGCTCCATCACCGGCCGGGTAAACACCTGGCCAATGACATCGGCGACAAAGGTCCCGCCTCCATGTTGTGTGTTGAGAAGCCCGCGGCCTTCAAGAACCTTCAGCGCTTCGCGCAGGATAGGTCGGGAAACATCAAACTGCTTGGCCAGTTCGCGCTCGCCGGGAAGCCGGTCGCCAACACGCAGAATCCCCTCGAGCACGAGAATCTCGATCTGATGAACCACTTCATCAGCCGTCCGGCTATGCTCGATACGTGAAAAAATGTCGGTGGTCATTAATGGTTCCCGGTGCCTCCTCTCCGCAATCGTAACAAGCGGTGGGAAACGTGGTCAATATTTTTATCCAATTCATGGCAAGTTTCCAGTTGCCAGCAAATAATGGCGACCTGGTTTCGGCGCGCCTCAGCCCTGGTCGACGGTATCAAATGAGTTTGAGCCGGGTTCATTGCCGTCACCGCCAGCCGGACGCACTGCCTCTGAGGACCCCGGCTTGCCCGAGCCGGACTGACCGCCGGCCGGCCGCGCCGGAGCATCGGAAACCGGATTTTCCCAATAGGGCGCGGGGCCGTAAAGCTCGGCCAGATAATCAATGAACAGTCGGACCTTGGCGGGCAGAAACCGCCGGCTGGCATAAACCGCATGGATGGCCACATTGCGCGAGCCTTCGTAGGCGGGGAGAACCTGAACAAGCCGCCCTTCAGCCAGTTCGGTGCCGATGTCCCATGTCGATCGCAGCGCGATGCCGACACCGCCGATGACCGCTTCACGCACCACTTCGCTGGAGTTGGTTTGCAGCGGTCCGGTGGGACGATGGATGATCTGGCCCTTCGGGCCTTCAAGCTTCCAGGGATCGTTGTTGTGCGCTGCCAGGCAAATATGCCGGTCAAGATCGTCGATGCTGCGGGGTCGACCGTACCGCTGCAGATAGCCGGGCGAGGCGACCAAAACCCGGCGAACAGGAGCCAGTTTGCGCGCCACAAGGCTCGAATCGCCCAATTCAGCAATCCGAATCGCCAGATCATAGCCGTCACCGACGATGTCGACGAATTCGTCGCGCAGCATCAGATTGACGCCGAGATCCGGATTGGCCTGCATGAAGGCATTGATATGAGGGGCGATGTGCATGCGTCCGAAAGATGTCGGGGCGGAAACTTTCAGCACGCCGCGTGCCAGTGTCGAGCGGCGCGAAACAAAGGCCTCGGCTTCCTCGATCCCGGCAAGGATGGCCAGCACCCGCTCGTAAAACCCCTGACCTGCTTCGGTCAGCGAGATCTGCCGCGTCGTGCGCTGCATCAGCCGCGTACCGAGCCGGTCTTCCAGCCGCCGAAGTCTTTTGGAGACCACGGCCGGCGACAATCCGAGTTCGCGCCCGGCCGCCGACATCGATCCGGCGGAGACCACTCGGGCGAAAATTTCGAGGTCTCCGAGATTGTTCATTCGACGCAGTCTCCCTCATTTCAGATAGACCTATTACTCTTACGTGAGCATAATCGCACCAGACCATTTTGCCCAAGGAAACTCGATTGGCACCGTTTGCGACAAGGCCGGGGTGAAACATGCGATGGAATCCGGATTGCCGATCTTTGGAATGAGTGGTAAATAAATAGTACCAGTTATATCCGTGCATCAGTTTTTGACTGCTGTCGCGGGTCGCGAAGGAGGATGTCATGACGGAACTGATTGCTTTTTTGGAGCCTGACCAGGCGGTCATCGGCCGCCGTCCCGCGATTATCGCCGATCTTGCGAAGCTGCTTCCTGAAAGCTGCCTGATTACCGACGAGCGCGAGCTGATGCCGTTTGACACCGATGCTTTCGTTTCCTACCGGCGCATGCCTCTGGCAGTTGTGCTGCCCGAAACCACCGCCCAGGTGGCGGCTGTGCTGAAGTACTGCAACGACAATGCCATTCGGGTGGTGCCGCGCGGCGCCGGCACCTCCTTGTCAGGTGGCGCCATACCGCAGGAAGACGCCATCGTCATTGGCGTTTCCAAGCTGAACAGAATTCTGGATATGGATTTTGCAAACCGTGCCGCGGTGGTGCAGGCAGGCGTT
Organism: Hoeflea sp.; assembly: GCF_039975035.1. GTDB lineage: Bacteria > Pseudomonadota > Alphaproteobacteria > Rhizobiales > Rhizobiaceae > Hoeflea. The sequence continues at coordinate 25,586 of NZ_JBDWHW010000055.1, forward strand.
ACAAATATTTCCATCAGTCAGGCCGTGGAGGCCGATGGTTTCTTCTATGCGCCGGACCCGAGCTCGCAACTGGCCTGCACCATCGGCGGCAACATCGGCATGAATTCCGGCGGCGCGCATTGCCTCAAATATGGCGTGACAACCAACAATCTGATGGGCGTCAAAATGGTCATGTTCGATGGTTCCATCGTCGATATTGGCGGGAAGGCGCTCGATTCCGCAGGCTATGACCTGCTCGGTCTGATCTGCGGGTCGGAAGGCCAGCTCGGCATTGTTACCGAGGCAACAGTCAGGCTCATCGCCAGACCGGAGGGTGCACGTCCGGTTTTGTTCGGGTTTGAGACCTCGGTCGCCGCCGGCGCTTGCGTCACCGATATCATCGGCGCGGGCATCATTCCCGTTGCCATCGAATTCATGGACAAACCGGCCATCGAAATCTGTGAGGCATTTGCCCATGCCGGCTACCCGATGGATGTCGAGGCCCTGCTTATTGTCGAGGTCGAGGGGTCGGACGCCGAAATGGACGCCATGCTCGAACGCATCATCGAGATTGCCCGCAAGCACGGCGTCAAGACCATCAAGGAAAGCCAGTCGGCCACCGAGGCCGCTTTGATCTGGAAAGGCCGCAAATCCGCGTTTGGCGCGACCGGCCGCATCGCCGACTATATCTGCATGGATGGCACCGTGCCGCTCGGACAATTGTCCCATGTCCTGGAAAAAACCAGCGAGATCATCGACCGCTACGGATTGCGGGTCGCCAATGTGTTTCATGCTGGCGACGGCAACATGCATCCGCTCATCCTGTTTGACGCCAATGATCCGGAGGAAAGCCTGAAGGCGGAAATGGCCGGCAACGACATTCTCAAGCTGTGCGTCGACGCCGGCGGCTGTCTGACCGGAGAGCATGGTGTGGGTATCGAAAAACGCGATCTGATGCGCCATCAATATTCCGACGCCGATCTCGCCCAGCAGATGCGGGTGCGCGCGGCGTTTGATCCGAATTGGATCCTCAATCCCTCCAAGGTGTTTCCGCTCGAGGGCCGCAACGGCAGTCAGCCCGGCAAGCAAAGCGCCCAGGCCCGTGCCGGAAAGGCTGCGGCATGAGTGCGGGGGAGATCGGATATCCCGAAACCGAGGAAGAGGTCGCACGCAGTGTCAGCGAAGCACATGCCGCCGGTCTTCCGATCGAAATCCGGGGAGGTGGCACCAGGACGGGTTTGGGCCGGCCTTTGCAATGCGCCTCGACACTGTCGTTGGCCAGACTGACCGGGATTACCAATTACGACCCGTCCGAACTGGTGATGGCGGCTCGCGCGGGAACGCCGCTCGCCGAGATCGAAACGGCCCTTGCGGCCAACAACCAGATGCTGACCTTCGAGCCGATGGATCATCGTCCGCTTCTGGGCAGCACCGGCGAGCCGACAATCGGCGGCGTGTTCGCGGGTAATGTCTCCGGTCCCCGGCGCATCCTGGCGGGCGCCGCGCGTGACAACCTTCTCGGCGTGCGCTTCGTCAACGGGGCGGGCGACGTTGTCAAAAGCGGAGGCCGGGTGATGAAAAACGTCACCGGGCTGGATCTGGTCAAGCTGCTGGCAGGCTCCTGGGGGACCCTCGGGGTATTGTGTGAAGTCATCTTCAAGGTGCTGCCGAGGCCCGAAACATCGGTGAGCATTGCCGTCTCCGGCCTCAATGACGCCGAAGCCGCTGAAGCCATGGCAGCCGCAATGGCGATGTCTGTCGAAGTGTCAGGCGCCGCGCATCTGCCGGAAAGCGTTGTCAGCAAGGTGGCGGACGGCCGGCTCAAGGGCGGCCCGTTGACGGTCCTCAGGCTCGAAGGGCTGACGCCTTCGGTCGAAGTCCGCTCGGGACGGCTTGTCGCGGAAATGCGCCGCCGCGGCGAGGTCTCGGTTCTTGATACGCCAGAGACTGAAAGGCTGTGGCGTGACATCCGGGATGTGAAGCCTTTTGCCTCGCAACACACCAAGCCTGTCTGGCGGGTGTCGGTCGCGCCGAACGCCGGTCACCAGCTTGTCGCAGCCTTGCGGCTCAAGACAGGCGTCGACGCCTTTTACGATTGGCAGGGCGGGCTGGTCTGGCTTCAGATGGAAGCTGACCCCGACGCCGATCTGGTCCGCCAGTACATCAAGGTGCTGGGCGGCGGCCATGCGACGCTGGTGCGGGCGGATGCGGCAACGCGCGCGTCCGTGCCGGTATTCGAGCCGCAACCGCAGGTGCTTGAGGCGTTGTCGCGGCGGATCAAGGATCAGTTCGATCCGGCTGGCGTTCTCAATCCGGGGCGCATGACAGCGACGATATGATAGCATGGTGCTGCCTGGACCGAGGGTCCTTTCGAAAAAAAAGGAAGTATGCAATGAGCAATCCGGAACACACCCCCGAACCCCGCCAGACCGACCGCTGGCTGGAACCGGGAAAGACCAATCTGCAGGTTATCTACATCCTTTACCTTGCAAGCTTCGTGATCGGGATTTCCGGCATCGTCGGCATAGTGCTTGCCCATCTCAACCGCGGCAAATCGGAACCCTGGCTCGAGAGCCATTACACCTGGGCGATCCGCACCTTCTGGCTCGGCCTGCTCGGTGCCTTGGTCAGTGGTCTGCTGATGCTGGTTCTGGTTGGAATGTTGACGATGGTTCTGGTTGGCCTCTGGATTATCGTGCGCACGATCGTCGGGCTTCAGAAACTCGGTCGCAACGAACCGATCGACAATCCGCAAAGCTGGCTGCTCTGAGCGCTCCAGCACCCGCAATCCGGGAATTCTGCGGCCGGCCCGAGCGGCCTGCCGCATCAAATATCCATTTGTGATAGCCTTGAGGTATCCGCGACATGCAGACCAATTTCACCGCTGAGCAGCTCAAGGATCCCGGTGTCGCTGAATCCGAGAAGATCCTCAGGAAATGCGTGCATTGCGGATTTTGCACCGCCACCTGTCCAACCTATGTGACGCTCGGCAATGAGCTCGACAGCCCGCGCGGCCGGATCTATCTGATCAAGGACATGCTGGAAAACAACCGGCCCGCTGACAAACAGGTGGTCACCCATATCGACCGCTGTCTGTCGTGTCTGGCCTGCATGACCACTTGCCCGTCAGGCGTCAATTACATGCATTTGGTTGACCACGCCCGTGCCCATATAGAAAAGACCTACAAGCGACCTTTGATGGACCGCATCACCCGTGCGCTGCTGGCGCTGGTGCTTCCTTACCCCGGCCGCTTTCGCGCCTCGCTCTATGCCGCTCGTCTCGGACGGCCCTTCGCACCCCTGTTTCGCGCCTTGCCAGGCATGAAGCCGATGGCGGCGATGCTGGAGCTTGCGCCCGCCACAGTGCCGGCTCCTTCGGAGTTTGCCAGACCGGGCGCTCATCAGGCGGCCGGCGAAAAGCGCGGGCGCGTCGCCATCCTGACCGGCTGCGCCCAGCCCGTGCTCAAGCCCTGCATCAACGAGGCGACGATCAGGCTGCTCAACCGCATCGGGGTTGAGGTGGTGGTGCCTGAAGGCGAGGGCTGTTGCGGGGCGCTGGTGCATCACATGGGCCGCGAGCATGACGCGCTCGATGCGGCGCGCAGGAATATCGACGCCTGGACGCGCCAGATCGAAAATGACGGCCTTGACGCCATCATCATCACCGCCTCGGGCTGCGGCACCACGATCAAGGATTACGGCTTCATGTTGCGCGAGGACCCTGCCTACGCGGACAAGGCAGTGCGGGTTTCGGCGCTCGCCAAGGACATCACCGAGTATCTTTCCAGTATCGAATTGCCTGCGCCGGTCAATGGCGCGGATATGGTTGTGGCCTATCATTCCGCCTGTTCGATGCAGCACGGCCAGAAGATTACGACCGAGCCCAAGGCGCTGCTCAAGGCCGCTGGTTTCACCGTCAAGGATCCCCCCGAGGGGCATCTGTGTTGCGGATCGGCAGGCACCTACAACATCATGCAGCCTGAAATCGCCCGGACACTCCGCGACCGCAAGGTCAGGAACATCGAGCGTACCCGTCCTGACCTGATCGCCACCGGCAATATCGGCTGCATGACCCAGATCGCAGGGGGCACCGGCATTCCGATCATCCATACGGTCGAGCTTCTCGATTGGGTGTACGGCGGGGAGAAGCCCGCCGGGCTGCCGGCTGCGGTAAAAACAGTGCGGTTGGAAGCCGCGGAATAGCACATTGCCGACCGGGTCAGTTGAGGGCATGAAAAAGGCGGCATCCGAAATGCCGCCTTGTGAAAACCGTTTGGTCCGGTTGCGTCAATCGTGCTTCAGCCGCCGAACAGCGAGCCGAAGAAATCCATGCCGCGATCAGTATAGAGCTTTTCCGAGCCTCTGCCATTCGGGCCGATCACAATGACCTTGGAGCCAACGCCTGCGCGGCTGTAGAGATGTTCGACATCCTCGTTCATCATACGGATGCAGCCCGACGACATGTTCTGGCCGATGGTCCAGGGTTGATTGGTACCGTGAATGCGGAAAATGGTGTCGCGTCCGCCCTTGTAAAGATAGAGCGCACGTGCGCCCAGCGGGTTGTTCGGACCGCCTTTCATGTGGGCCGGCAAATGACGGCCCTTTTTGCGTTCACGCGCAATCATGGAGGCGGGAGGAGTCCAGCCCGGCCATTCGGCCTTCCGGCCCACCTTCACGGTTCCAGACCAGCCAAACCCGTCGCGGCCGACACCGACGCCATACCGGGTGGCGCGATTTTTTCCCTCGACGTAATAGAGGTATTTGGTGTTGGTATCGACGATGATCGTGCCCGGCTTCTCGCTGGTCTGAAGCCTGACTTTCTTGCGCCAGAATTCGGATTTCGGTTTCTTCGACTGCGCCACCTGCACGACAGGAAGCGCAGATTGGGCTTGTGGCGTGGCGCTCCTGGGCATCGCGGATGCACTTGGCAGGGCCGGAGCGATCAACAGCGCCAGGGCGCTCGCCGCCAGGATGGCAAAACGGGTTGAAAGACGTGGCAAAGTCATGGAGTCCCCTCTTGGATTTTTCATCTTATGCCACAAAGGTACCATTGATTTTCAGGGGATCAACCTCACTCAGGGTCGAAACTGGGCAGGACCTGCGATCCAGACGTGAAAAAACCCGGCCTGGCGCTGCCGCCGGGCCGGGTTGATAAACTGGCCTTTGCCGGCCCAAAATCACATCACGATGACCTTGGCTCCCACTTTTACCCGCTCGTACAATTCGGTGACATCCTCGTTGCGCATCCGGATACAACCAGACGACACGGCATTGCCGATGGTCCAGGGCTGGTTGGTGCCGTGGATCCGGTAAAGCGTCGAGCCCAGATAGAGCGCCCGGGCGCCGAGCGGATTTTCAGGGCCGCCCTTCATGTGTGCAGGCAGGATCCGGCCTTCCTGCTCGCGCACCCGCTTGATCATTTCCGCAGGCGGCGTCCAACCCGGCCATTCCGCCTTGCGGCTGACCTTCTCGGTGCCGCTCCAGGCATGGCCTTGCTTGCCGACGCCGACGCCGTAACGCCGCGCCTGGCCATTGCCTGTGACCAGATAAAGGAAACGCTGGCTGGTATCGATGATGATGGTTCCGGCTTTCTGATCGCCGTCATAAGACACTGTCTGAGGCAGGAAACGTGGATCCATCTGGCGGGCAGGGGCGGGTTTTGCCCGCGGCGCTGCCAGGGCCACATTTGTCACCCGGCGCGGTTCGGCCCTGAGCGTACGGGTCTGATAGACCGGCGTGCGCGCCGCTTTGGGCCGAGTGCGGTAGACAACGCCGCCGCGCGGAGCGGCCTGACCGCCAAGCTGCATCACCCAGGGAGCGGACAGATCCGGGCTCAACACCACAGGTGGACGCTGGCCGTAACGATCACCCGCGCCGGCGGGCGTGGCGAGGGAAGCGAAGCTCAAGGCTGCGCCTGACATGAAGAGAAGAGCAAGTTTTTTCATCGGACGGACCCAATACCTTTCGTCTGATTTCGGCAGAACGCCACCGCCGGTTTGCGCCGATGACCCTGCCTTCATGACCCATGCTGAGGCGCGGGATGGAATCAATTGGTGAATCGGCGTCAATAAAAAGCCGGTTTGGCCGGAAAGCTCTTCTTAGGGTTATCGCCGCCTTGCAAAACGCGGTGAACGACCGCTTAATTGCCCCCGATTCCCGATTAACCATGCAAGCCAGCGGCTAGATGGAGCAAAATGATGGCGCATGAAAACGGTCTGACCGTCTCCGAGGACGGCCGCACGCGCTGCTTCTGGCCGGGTACTCTGCCCGATTATCTGGCCTATCATGACGCGGAATGGGGCAGGCCGGTCACCGACGATATCCGGTTGTTCGAGAAGATCTGCCTGGAGGGCTTCCAGTCGGGCCTGTCCTGGCTGACGATCCTGCGCAAGCGCGAGAATTTCCGAGCCGGTTTCGCAGGCTTCGATTTTCACAAGGTCGCCCGCTTTGACGAGACCGACATCGAGCGGCTGCTGGCAGACAAGGGCATCGTGAGGCATCGCGGCAAGATCGTCTCGACCATCAACAACGCCAACCGCGCCATCGAGATGGTTGACGAGTTTGGCTCGCTGGCCCGCTATTTCTGGAGCCATGAACCCGGGCCCGAAGATCGTCCCGTTACGGTCGACTACGCCACATTGACCGCCAATCCGACGACTGCCGTGTCCACACGCATCTCCAGGGATTTGAAGAAACGTGGTTGGAGTTTCGTCGGCCCGACCACTGTCTATGCCTTCATGCAGGCAATGGGCCTGGTTAACGATCATCTGGAAGGCTGCTGCTGCCGGACGGAAGTGGAGGCGGCGCGGGCCGCGTTGCAGCGGCCCTGATGAACCCCGACGAGCTCAAGGCGCTGATCCTGGACGTGGCCGCCCGCACTCCGGAAATCGGAGCGCTCGAGGAAAGCCTGAAATGGGGCGAGCAGAGTTTTGCTCCGCAAAAGCGCAACACCGGCAGTTCGGTCCGGATCCAGCCGCGCGCCAATGGCGATGTGGCGCTGATGTTCATCTGCCACACCAATCTGGTCGAGGAGTTTCGCAGGCTTTATCCCGACACGCTCGATTTCGAGGGCAACCGGGCAATTGTTCTGGAAGCGGGAAAGACCGCTGATAGGGCGGCGTTATCGCATTGCGTCGGGCTTGCGCTCACCTGCAAGCTGCGCAAGCGCGCCGGCAAGGCGTGAGGCTCACGCCCGTTTCTGCCTGGCGATGATCGCAGTTGCGACGCCGCCCAGGATCAGCAGTGACGAGATGAGCAGCCGCAACGACCAGGCTTCGCCAAGCAGAAGTGTGCCTCCGAGTGTTGCGATCACCGGCACCGTCAATTGCACGATGGCGCCCTGGGTCGCCCCGATCTGCCTGAGCACGCGGTACCACAGCGCATAGCCGAGCCCGGAAGTGACTGCCCCCGAGAGTATCGCGAGCACCAGGCCGGGCATGTTTGCGTGCACCGGCAATCGCGCCGCAAGAACGATAAGTCCGAGCGGCGCGACAAAAGCCACCGAACGCAGAAAATTGTCTGCCGTCGCCTTCAGCGGATCGGAGAGCCCGCGGCCGCGCAGCGAATAGGCGCCCCAGGCGACGCCGGACAGCGCCATCAAGCTTGCCGCCAGCGGATCGGGCGCCGACAGGCCCGGCGAGACCAGCCAGATGAACGCACCGAAAGCGGTCAGCAGCCCCAGCCATTCAAGCGCACCCGGCCTATCGCCTTCCTTCAGGCTCCAGCCGATCATCGTGGCCTGCACGCAGGCAAACAGGATCAACGCGCCGGTCCCGGTGTCGAGCGCGACATAGGCGTAGGAAAATGCCGTAGCATAGGCAAACAACGCAAAAGCCGAGCCCCAGGAGCCGGAACGGGCGCGCGCATTGCCATTCCGGTCGCGGGCATTGAAAGCAACCAGTACCCAGAGCATCACCGCTCCGCCTGCAAGTCTGACCGCGGAATAGCTCGCCGGATCGATCAACTGTGCGTCGCCCGATCCCATAGCCATCCGGCCGAGAATCGAATTCGCGGCAAATGCCATCATGGTCAGGGTTGTGAGCAGAACCAGGCGCAAGGCAGCACCGCTTTCTTCAGAAGGGTCGGGAAGGGCGAGGGCAACACCTATCGCCCGCTTGGCGCCGCCTGTCGATCATGCCGGCCTATTTCCACAGTCACGTTTCCGCGAGACCGGGAGGCTGAAGGTCTGCCGGCCGGAGTTTGGCAATCACCGGATGGCTGATATAGTCGCATCGAAAGCGGTGTGTTCCGGGGCTGGCCAGAATCAGAATGAACCAGATCCATGAGCGGCCGACGGAACCATAAAACGCTCAGCGCGTTGACGTCTTGACGGGATAGTTGTGATCCACATGAGGAGTGTGAAATGTTAAAGACACTGATGAAGACCATGATATCGGTTTCGTTTTGCTTCGCGGCTATCGCGCCGGCAAGCGCCGCGCCGATGATGCTGCAGAAACCCGCCGTTGAAAGAGCCGGCTCATCCAATCTGGTGATCCAGGTGGAAAGCGGCAAGCATGGCAAAATGTACCGCAACAACCGCGACAGCAGGCGCGGCTTTTACCGCCACAACAATCGCGGTTACTATAACGGTCACCGTGGCTACCGGCATCAGCGTCGCGGGTATCGCCGGCACAACGGCTACTGGTTCCCGCCCGCGGCCTTTGCACTGGGTGCCATCGTCGGCGGCGCGCTCAACAACAGCAGTCCGGCAACGCGTCCGGGTTACACGAACCCGCAGCACGTTCGCTGGTGCTACAACAAGTACCGCTCGTATCGTGACTATGACAACTCGTTCCAGCCCTATCACGGTCCGCGCCGGGTGTGCCGCTCACCCTATTATTGAGCCGGTACCGGAATAGGTGAGGGGGTCTGGCTGTAACCGGCCGGGCTCCCAAAGCCTTGCAGCAAAAGGGCCTGTCGGTTAGGAGAAGCGCGACGAACCGTTTCTCCTTTCGCAGGCACTTTTTCATGTCCGACAAGAAGCAGAAGAAGCCCCAGAAACTCAAAGCCCGTCTGGCGCGTGGTTTTCCCGACCGGTCGCCTGGGGATATTCGCGCCACTGATCAGATGATGGCGAGGATCAAACTGGTCTATGAACGCTTCGGTTTCGAGCCGGTGGAAACCCCTTTTGTCGAATACACCGACGCACTGGGAAAATTCCTGCCCGACCAGGATCGGCCCAATGAAGGCGTGTTTTCGTTTCAGGATGACGACGAGCAGTGGCTGAGCCTGCGCTATGATCTGACGGCACCTTTGGCCCGTCACGTGGCCGAGAATTTCAACGACATCCAGTTGCCCTACCGCACCTACCGCGCCGGTTGGGTGTTCCGCAACGAAAAGCCCGGCCCCGGCCGTTTCCGCCAGTTCATGCAGTTCGACGCCGACATCGTTGGTGCTCCCGGCGTTCAGGCAGATGCCGAAATGTGCATGATGATGGCCGACACCATGGAAGCGCTCGGCATCAAGCGCGGTGACTACGTGATCCGCGTCAACAACCGCAAGGTGCTCGATGGCGTGATGGAGGCGATCGACTTGGGCGGCCCGGAGAATGCCGCCAAACGCCTCACCGTGCTGCGAGCGATTGATAAGCTCGACAAGTTCGGCATCGAGGGCGTGAAGCTGTTGCTCGGTTCGGGCCGATGGGATGGCGGCAAGGAAGGTGAGGGGGACTTTACGCCGGGGGCGGGGTTGAATCCCGACCAAATTGCTATCCTCCTCAGGATGTTTGACAAAGAGGTCCTTGAGGTAAGTGAACCTCCGGGCAACAAAGATATTGCCCAAATACAGGTTTCCTATGGAGAGGAGAATAAATTCAATCCGAGTTCGTTCACCCTAAGCGCTCTTGGGGTCGACGTTGAAAGCGGAGCTCAAAAGGAGGGAGAGGAGGAACTACGAACCATGCGTTCACTTTTCGAGGCAGCAGGTTACGGACCTGATCGCATCAAGATCGACCGCTCCGTCGTCCGTGGCCTCGAATATTACACCGGTCCTGTTTACGAGGCTGAACTGCTGTTCGATGTTACCAACGAGAAGGGCCAAAAAGTCCAGTTCGGCTCGGTCGGCGGCGGTGGCCGTTATGATGGTCTGGTTTCGCGTTTTATGGGCCAGCCCGTGCCTGCCACTGGCTTTTCCATCGGCGTCTCGCGGCTGATGACCGCGCTGAAGAACCTCGGCAAGATTTCGGGCGAAGCAGCCACCGGTCCGATCCTCATCACCATCATGGATCGCGACCGCATCGGCGATTACGCCAAAATGGCGCAGGTACTGCGCACCGCGCTCAACCCGGTGGATGACAACAACCAGCCGCTCGGACCGACCATTCCGGTCGAGCTGTTCCAGGGCAATCCCAAGGATTTCCCCAAGCAGTTGCGCTATGCCGACCGTCGCGGTTCACCCATCGCCATCATTCAGGGCGGCAACGAGAAGGAGGCGGGCCAAGTCATCGTCAAGGACCTGATCGAGGGCAAGCGCATCGCCGAAACCATCACCGACAACGCCGAATGGCGCGAGGCCAAGGCCGGCGAACATCTGGTCGACGAGGGAGATCTGGTCATCACCGTCAAGCGGATCCTTGCCGAGCAGGCGTCCGACGCCGCACTCAACACTGCCAACGGGCAGGGCTGAGACACCTATGCCCCAGGCCGGACTTCCAGATTTCGCCGACGATCTCGCCCGCGCACTTGCCGCGCTGCAGGCGCCGCGTGTCGACACCCCGGTAATCCAGCCGGCCGAGCCGTTTCTGGACATGGCCGGCGAGGATCTGCGCCGCCGCATCTTCCTCACCGAATCCGAGACCGGGGAAAGCCTCTGCCTCAGGCCCGAATTCACCATTCCGGTCTGCCGCGCCCATATCGCCGAGGGTGTGGCCACACCACGCCGCTACTCCTATCTGGGGCAGGTGTTCCGCCAGCGCCGCGATGGGGCGAACGAGTTTTTCCAGGCAGGTGTCGAGGATCTGGGCGAGACCGATGAGGCACGCGCCGATGCCCAGGCTGTCTCCGATGCCCGCGCGCTTGTTTCGCATTATGCGTCGGGTCACGACCTCACCGTTACCCTTGGCGATCAGTCGGTGTTTGAAGCCGTTGTCGCGGGCCTTGGCTTGCCCGCGGGCTGGCAGAAACGGCTGATCCATGCCTTTGGCAATGAGCAGGCGCTTGCCGCCATGATCGCCCGATTGGCCAGTCCCGACGCGTCGGCCGCTCCCGATGAGGCTGTTGCAGGCTTCCTCGCCAAGGGGGATGCCGGCGGTCTGGAGGCCCACATCGAAAGTGTCATGGAGGCCACCGGCTATTCCACTCATGCCAGCCGGTCGCCCGCCGAAATCACCGCACGGCTGATGGACAAGCAGACGCTCGCCTCGACCCGGTTGTCGCCGGCCTCGCTTGACGCGCTCAAGGCTTTCCTCGCGCTTGATGTGCCCCTTGATCGCGCCGCGCAGGTGCTGTCTGACTTTGCCAAGGCTGCAGGGCTCGATATCCGCGCCGCGCAGCAGAGTTTCGAAGCCCGCCTCAACGCCCTGTCGGAGCGGGGCGAAGATCTGGCGCGCATGCACTGGCGTGCCGCGTTTGGCCGTCCGCTGGATTACTATACCGGGCTCGTGTTCGAGATCGCGGCGGGCGAAACGGGTCTGGTTCTCGCCGGCGGTGGCCGCTACGACCGGCTGATGACGCTGCTTGGCGCGCGCGAACCTATCCCTGCCGTGGGCTTTTCGCTCTGGCTTGACCGGATGGAAACCGTGAGGGCCCGATCATGACCATTACCCCAGAGGCACTGACAATCGCGCTGCCATCCAAGGGCCGGATGAAGGATGACGCCATCGCGGTGTTTGAGCGCGCCGGACTGCCGGTGTCGGCGATCGGCAATGACCGCAGCTATCGCGGCCGCATCGAAGGCATCGACGGGGTCGAGGTCGCCTTCCTGTCGGCCTCCGAGATTGCCCGCGAACTTGGCGCCGGTGCCGTGGATTTCGGTGTTACCGGTGAGGATCTGGTGCGCGAAAGCCTGCCGCGCGCTGACGAGAAGGCCGAAATCATGGCCCGGCTCGGGTTTGGTCATGCCGATGTGGTGGTCGCTGTGCCCGACATCTGGAAGGATGTCGACAGCATGGCCGATCTCGGCGATGTGGCCGCGGATTTCCGTGCCCGTCATGGCCGCCGGCTGGCTATCGCCACCAAGTACTGGCGGCTGACGCAAAATTTCTTTTCCACCCGCCATGGCATCCAGCTTTACCGCATCGTGGAAAGCCTCGGCGCCACCGAAGGTGCGCCGGCTTCGGGTGCCGCCGATATCATTGTCGATATCACCTCCACCGGCTCGACCCTGACTGCCAATCATCTCAGAATCCTGTCGGACGGCGTGATCCTGAAGTCTGAAGCCTGTCTGGTGCGCGCCCGCAAGCCGTCGCATGATGGCGATCCCCGCATGGCGGCAATCATCAAGGCGGTCCGGTCCGTAACCTGATCCGGCCTCGAATCGGCGAAGCCTTGCGGTAGCGCATGAAAAAGGCCGCCCCTTCGTGGGGCGGCCATGTCGAAGGGAGGGCGGAATCCCTGTCGACTGCGTCGCCGCAGCATGTCAGATCGGGGGGCAACTGCGGCTCACAATCTCATCTACGCATCATGCTTGCGCGCGGATCACCGGCAAAGACCGGCAAGCCAACTTTATTTTCGTGCCGACGTTCGTCCCACTTGTGTTTTTGCTGCTTTGAGGCAGAGTTGAAGTCTCCGGGAAAGACCCGGCCTGCACGCGTCCTTCGCGTCCCTTCGGCCAGCCCCAGATCGCCGCAGGCAGACGAATGGCTCCGCCAACCAAAAAGCCGCTTCTCCACCGGTTCAGCCTCGTCCCTGGCACCGGGATGATTTTGGATTGTGGGGTACATCATGGAATTTGCCATCGCATCGGCAGTGTTTCTGTCGTCGCTGCTACTGCTTGCCGTACTGACGCGAATGGCCGCGATCAGACCGGATGCCGCGATTTTGCGCGGCGAGTTCGCACCGGCCTTGCTTAGCGTTGTTGTAACGGCCGGTCTCACTCTCGGGTTGTTGGGCATGTTTTTTGGCGGGGAGGCCTATTTCACCTCACCGGCCATAAAGTTGTTGTCGATCGCCGGAATCATAGCTGCGGCGATCTGGTTCGTGGCAAAGCGGGCAGCGCCCGCCGCGCGCACTCGGAACAGCCCGTTGCCTGTCAATCGCCAGCCTCTTGCCTGAACGCGAAAGCCCCCGGCGCATTCATGCACCGGGGGCTGCATTCGATTCAGCTGGATTTGTTGTTCAGACGGTCCGGATTGTTCAGACGGTCCGGGCAAACGGCGTCGCACCGCGACGGGCGTCGATGGAATAGGCGCCGGCGCCGACAACGGCAAGCAGGATATAGGCGCCTGCCAGCGTGATGTTCTTCATCATCATGATCATGTTCAGTGTGTTGATCCAGCCGAGCGCACCTTCAGGCCAGCCGTCAATGGCAACAGTTCCCGAGTGAAAGACCAGGCCCGTGAACACGCAGAACGCAGCCAACGCCCAACCGGTGATCCTGGTCTGGAAACCGACAAGCACGAAAAGGCCGGCAATCAACTCGAATGCGCCGGCAAGGTATGCCAGCAGTGTCGCGGCTGGCAGGCCGGCGCCGGAGATCATGCCTGCTGTTGCAGCTGGATCTGTCAGCTTGTCGAAACCGGAAAGGATGAACATGAAGCTCAACAGAACGCGAGCAATGAGAAGCAGTAGGTTGGTGGACATGGGTGTCTCCTGTTTGAACATGACAGGACACCTATCTGCAATCATTAGGTCTGAATAGCTGAACAATGTTGAACATATCGTTCATTTAAACTTGACGCAACGGGGTCGCCGGCAGTGCGATGCCTCGTATCCGATTGAAGACGCAAATGCCGCTTAAAGACTTCGAAGCGATGCGTGTTCGGCAAGGTTCAAATGAAATCCAATGGAACCCGTATGCATCAGTGATTGTGCGACGGTTTGTTTCGATCCAGCTTGAATTTCGGAAATATGAAAATGCCGTTGATGGAACCGTCGCCGTCATCGGAGAAGTTGGAGGACTGGCCAGTGCACAGAACCGGAGAATGACTGCCGTCCTCGTGAATGATGGTGGTGGAAAAGCAAAATGACGAAGGGCTGGTCGCGGCCACTTCGTAAAGTTCCAGCACCTGATGCCGGCACGGTGCATCGTAGCATTGCACCAGATTGAGCAGCCCGAAATCTCCCTCGTCGGGGAGCCCGTGGTGATGCCGGGCCGCCGGCCCGATGAAAAAGACACCGGTCGCGAGATTGGCGGTCCAGCTTTCTATTCGGCAATAATGCGAGACAAGCTCCGGATCCGGCGTGACAAAGCCTTTCGGCGGCGCGCCAAACCCTTCTAAGTCGTTCGCTTTAGTAATCTTGAACAATATCCACCTCGGCAGAGCGTGATGAGTTCGATCATGTAAATATGCCCTGTGTGCCCGGATGCGCATCATGCGCGGCCCGGCTCGGCGAAATATGAGGTCCTGTCTGATCTGACCGGAATACGCCCGGCACGGAAATCTCCGTCAAACAGTATCCATCACCACGTCGGTGTCTTGCAATCACAGGGTTCTCAACGCAACAAAGAATCCACTTGCGCTTTCTGAGTAAGCCTACCCTTAATTTCAGTTAATGGTTAAACTATTGCTAATTCAAAAGCCAAGATTTCGCACAAGGCGTCTGGACGATTTGAGTTTATCCGGTTCAATACCAAGGATCTAAAACAATAAAGGGCGGTCCGCAGACCGCCCTGAATTCATCCCCATCCGACACTTCGGGCACAATCGGCCCGGAGTATTCCGGAGGATAGGCAAGTACGGTGGGGCATTGGTAACAAGGCTGACGCCTTATTACATCATGCCGCCCATGCCGCCCATTCC